>JAZRYT010000097.1:0-10739 GCA_045600905.1 Bacteroidales bacterium | reverse complement strand
TGTGGCAGACCCAGTTCCTCTGGAACGTGGGGACTCCGTTTGCAAATAGGCCTACAACCACGCCTCACTTTTGAGGCTTCAGCACACAGACAAGAACCGCTTGCCTCTCTTGGCAAAGTTCGTAGAGGAAAAACGCACCCCTAAAGCGCTGCTGATTCTTTGGGGATACTTTCTTATTTCATTTATAGAGGAAATGTACCATTTTCCCCAGAATTACACCGTTCCGTCATAGAGAGATTCCTCCGCTACGGAATGACGGTGCGCTGCACACTAGTAAATGGCGGCAACGTGACGTGATACTTCATCAATATTGTCGTGGTGGTGCCGCAGAAATCGCGATTGCGGCGGCACCACACTTCAACCCTAAACAACCATCTTGCGCCGCCGCCCACGATGTTCCCGAGCATGCCCGTCATCCCGAGCGAAGCGCATCGGAGTGAAGGGATCTCAATAAGATTAAAAGAGATAATTCCGTTTTTGAATAAGATTGGCGGCGCCTCTGCAAATCAAGCAAAGCTTGTTTGCGTTCGGCTTGCGCAATCTTTGAAAGCAAATCACATTAATGGATATTGAAAAGAAGCACCAAACAACAGATTTTTTGCCACCTCGTAGCTGCATCTGACTAAAATCAAAATAAAGCATTGATTTAAAATAAATTACAAGCAACTCAGTTGTCAAATAATATTTGACAACTGCTTCAAAAAAACAAGCATTTCAACTTGCTTCCCATTTGTTGATTTCGATAGAATGTCGATAAATCCAACACACATCTCCTAATCGTGGTACCATCTATACCCTGTTGAATGGTTCATTACAATAGAATTTGTAATGTAGTTGTACCCATAATTGGTACAACTGTCTCTCAAGTTATACATCAAACGATTGTATGGATTCCTTCATCTATCCCTATCTTCCCCCCTCTTATCTACGTTTTGCAAGCAATTCGATTTTTTTCAAATTTCTTTTGCGAAAAATGCCGATTGTATTTTATAACTTTTTATATTTGCCGCCTATTTTGTCTAACCTATTATTATACATTGAAATGACTGTTGAAGAAATCGCAACATTGGTACAAGGAGAAATCGTTTGTGGAGAATCATTCAAGACCCGCGAAGTGGCCAGTATCACCGCGTCAGACCTGATGAGCGACGTGCTGACCATCCGCGATACCGAGGATATGATGCTGCTGACCGGATTGTCCAACCTTCAATCCATCCGAACCTGCGAAATGTCCGACATCCAGATGATCCTCATCGTACGCGGCAAAGCCGTCACAGACGAAATGATTGAACTGGCGGAAGACAACGATATGATTATCGTTAAAACCACGTACTCAATGTTCAAAGCTGCCGGCATCCTCTATGGAGCCGGATTATCACCAACGTATTAACCAAACCCTCTATTATGGATTTTATTTACCACGTTGAAGGAGGTGATTTCACCAATGCGGGGTCAACCTCCAGCGAAGTCAAAAGAATGCTTAAAAAGCTCGGTGTCAGCCCTGACATCGTAAAGCGCACGGTCGTGGCCCTCTACGAAGCCGAAGTCAACATTGTGGCCCACGCCTACCGCGGTGACATCACCGTGAACTTGGAAGAGGACAGAATCCACATTGTCCTGGCCGATGAAGGCCCCGGCATTCCCAATGTGGATTGGGCTATGCAGAAGGGCAACTCCACCGCCTCGCCGAAAGTCCGCGAAATGGGCTTCGGTGCCGGAATGGGCCTCCCCAACATCAAGTGCAATTCCGATGAACTCAACATCCAAACCGAAGTGGGCAAAGGCACCACCATCGAGTTCGTCAATTATTTCATCCACTAATACTTATCATTATGGCAGCAGATTTCCATCACGCACTGAAATTCAAGCACGACTTGTGCATCGGGTGCTCTCACTGTATGAGCATTTGCCCTACAGGGGCCATTCACGTGGAAAACGGCATCCCCATCCTCAACGTCAACCGCTGCGTTGACTGCGGCAGATGCTACCAGGCCTGTCCCACAAACGCCATCTACATCGAGCAAGACGACTTCCAAACCGTTTACGACTACAAGTACCCCGTCCTGCTGCTGCCTTCCATCTTCATTTCGCAATTTGAAGACAAAATAAAGGAGAAGACCATCCTGTCCGCGCTCTACCACCTCGGCTTCAAACACGTGTTCGAAGTGGAGAAAAGCGTGGATTTCATCAAAGAGGAAATGCAGAAAACCGTGGATGAGAACAATGGATACAGGCCCATCATCTCCACGTTCTGTCCAGCCATCGTGCGACTGATACAGGTAAAATTCCCAGTGCTCGTGCCCAACCTCTATATGCTGAAACCACCATTGGACCTCACCGCCATCTACATCCGCAAACTGCTCACAGACGAGGACAATATCCCAGCAGAAGATATCGGCATCTTCTACGTGACCCCGTGCGCGGCAAAAATCGCCGCCATTAAAAGTCCGGCCACCGAAGAAGAGTCCATCGTGAATGGTGTCATCAATATGAACTTCCTGTACAGCAAGGTGATGCGTATCATTAAGCAGGGAGAATACACGCTCTGCGAAGACTCGCGCACACGTAACCACCGCCTATCCAAAGCCAGCGTCAGATACACGCTCACCGGTGGAGAGGTCAAACTGCTCAAAAACGGCCGGAACCTCGCCATAGACGGCATTCACAATGTCTCCGACTTTTTGGAGAAGTTAGAAGATGAGGACATCCAAGACATCGACTATCTGGAGCTCCGCGCCTGCGACGAAAGCTGCGCAGGCGGCATTCTCTGCGCCAACAACCGCTTCCTAATGGCTGAGCGCCAACGCAAAAAAATGCACAAATCTCCTGACGAAATTGACGCGGAAGACAACGATCTTTTAAACTACACGTCCCATTTGTCCGAGCACAAACAAGTGTTGGGCAAGGTCGAGCCCCGTTCTATGGACAAGATGGACGACAATATGGCGGTAGCTATGAAGAAGATGCGCCGTGCTTTCGAAATCAACCAAAGCCTGCCGCAAGTCGATTGCCGCACCTGCGGATACCAATCCTGCAAGGCATTGTCGGAGGCCATCGTCAACGGGCAAGCCGAAATCGAGCAATGCGTGTTCATTCAGCGCGCCTTGGAGCATGCCGAGAAGATGACACCCGCCGAGGCACTGAAGATTACCAATAGGACCTGGGGCACCAAAAAGACCGACCCCGCCGTCGTCAAGGATTTGAATTTGTAGAATATTCCCAGACGTATTCAATGCGTTCCGACAGATTGCAGAATACAGGCACAAAGATTTTTAAAAAAAATGTACTTTCGCGGCCCTAAAAATCCGCGCAAATGTTAGCAAACCTATCTATACTTCTTCACATTCACAGTCACGAAGCTGCCGAAGGTTCGTTTTGGCACAACCTACCCTCCATATTAGGAGATGTCCTAGCCGACACTTTGGAAATCACCTGCCTGGTCATCCTGATGATGGCGATTATAGAATTGGTCAACGTATCCTCTTCCGGAAAGTTGATGGCCAAGTTGCACAACTATCCTTTTTTGCAATTGATTATTGCCTGTCTGCTCGGCGCCATTCCGGGTTGCGCGGGAGGTTTCGCGGTAGTCTCGATGTTTACCCACAACCTCATCTCCTTTGGTGCGCTAACAGGCGGTATGATAGCCACTTTCGGCGATGAATCCTTCTTTTTATTCGCTAAGGACCCGCAATGGGGACTTATCCTCACGTGCATACTATTCACGTTGGGTATCATCATCGGCACCATTTTGAATTTCGTTGCCAAGAGATGGAATTTCTCGTTGGAAAGTCACGAGTTCGCCATCCACGAAGATGACGAACACGAGGGGCACCACCACACCGCATCACATCAGCACGGCGTAAAGGCCTGGCTGACACACTTCTTTAAGGAGCATTTGTGGGAACACGTCATCAAGCAGCACCTTCTTACTATCTTCTTATGGTCATTTGGCGTCCTGCTGTTCTTAAAGGTATTTGGCTATTTCATTGACATCGACGAGCTTATGCAGGCTCATCAGTGGGCAAAATATTTATTGCTGCTCTTAGCAGTCCTGATAGGCTTCATTCCGGAATCCGGTCCGAACTTGGTGTTTATCATTATGTTCTTGGAGGGCGGCCTTCCTTTCGGCATTCTCTTGGCCAACTCCATTTCCCAGAATGGTCACGCCGGTTTGCCTTTGCTGGCGCAATCGCGCAAGAACTTCTTCATTGTGAAGTTAATCACAATGGGACTCGGTTTGTTGTGCGGCGCACTGCTGATTTAATCGAATTCTTTCTTTTCTCAAGGAAACGCTTGCCTATCGCAGCAGCGTCACACTGCCCTTACGCATAAGCGTTTTATTCAAGTTGGAATATCTCACGTAGCGAATCACCCAGTTATATGTGCCGGTAAGCGCCAATTTACCATTGATGGTGCCATCCCACGGCATTTCAGGGTCTTCCGTTTTGAAGAAGAGGTTTCCGTCTCTATCATAGATTTCCAAACAGTAGTAAGCCACATCGTTCACACGGGGAAGGAAAACGTCATTGTTGTTATCGCCGTTAGGAGTGAATGCATTCGGCACATACAGCGCGAAATTATCCACCACAGTCACAACCGCCGACGTATCATCAGAGCAACCATCCTCATTGCTGACAGACAAGCGCACCGTCATAATTTCGGAAGAGTTAACGTGGTAATGATGAGTCGGTTCCTCCTCGTTGGAAGACGAGCCATCACCGAAGTTCCAAGAGTAGTACAATGGAGGAATACCTTGAGAGTGATTATAGAAATAGACGATTTCGCCGTTATCCGCTTCGGTTGGAGAAAGCTCAAAATCGGCGTGTGGGAAATCGGAAACGCGGATAGCATTGTTTATTCTGTTGGAATCTGCACATCCGGGAGCCGTTGACATCCAAACGGAAACATTATAGTATCCGGCCGAGTCAAATGTCACATACATTGGATTGATTGTAAATGTGGTATCATACCCTGTTTCATTCGTAATATTCCAACGGATGTCGCATTCTTCGGGAGCATTGGAAGTCAGAACAGACACAGACAATGGCATACAGCCTTTGTCTGGTGAAATATGGACGTCAGCTTCCGGTTTTTCGTGGATGGTAATCTCCACATTGGCAGTATCCGCCAAGCAACCGTACGGGTCTTTGGCGACAATCTGATACGTTCTATTGGAAGTAATAGTGGCTGGTGAGGTAATCTCATTAGGATTGGTAATATCGATAGCCGGAATCCATTGATAGACAAGATTATCAGCGCCTCTCACCTTCAATGCGGTAACCAAATCACACTGATGACAAGCCGCAAGCATAGTATCACTCAACACAATCGTATCATTTCCTTTCAAATAGAACTCCAACGTGTCAATTCTACCTGCATCCACGCGACCTGCGTACCAATAGTCGTCACAGAATATAGTCGTAATAATAAGTCTGGCCAACTTCACCTGATTATCTTCAAAAGTTGCATTTGGTAATACTGACATGTGTATGATTTGGGCATCCGTACCTTGCTGATAAAAAATGGAGTTATTAATCATATCCAACTCGTGTCCGTTGTTCGTCAACATATAATCTTCTCCAACGATGGCATCGCCTTCGAAAGTGATATCGGCGTGATAGTTACCAGTTGCAACCGGCCGTGGCATTTGAAAACGGATATCCACTTCACGGCAATTCTGAATCAGTGTATCGCCAAATTCAACGCCAGTTGTATCCATATTGTAATCCTTATTCAATTCTGATGAAGGGCTATAGAAACTGCCTTCTTCCAAAAACACACCGGAATCGTATGCTCCGTCAGACACATTGCCAATAGCCAGATGCATGTGGTAGGTTTGGCAGGCCAGAATAGATGCTTGAGCCGTCAGTCGCGTAGTGTATCCGTCATATTGCACACAACTATTGGTATTATGAATATAATAGTTTGTATGGCTCTGATGATTCAAATTATTAATAGTCACCGGCAAAACAGTATTCGGAATAAGAGCGACATTTCTCGTTGTGGTTGCGTATGTTACAGGATCCAAGCCTGTAAGGAAAAAGGCAAACACGTCATTATACGATGAGCCGACATATTCTTCATATTCTTCGGAACCAAACACATAGCTAAAAGCAAACGTATCCGAATAAGCCACGAAATCAAAGTCCAATGCCGCACAGGAGGTGACTGCCGAATTAACTGTTTGAAGTTGTGTATCCGTATAATATGGGGTGACCGCACCGCTTGCACTTCCCGTATTGTTGGGACCAGCCGCCACGCTCACATTGCCAGTAGTCATTACCAAACCGGAATGGAACGGGAATCCCGTACCCGTATAGGAGAATGTTCCTAATTGCGGATAAGTGATATTGCCGGCACTATTATTGAACATTCCATTGCTAATATATACGCCATCACCAGACAGGTGAGCGTTAATCACCGTATTGGGATTCTGTCCGTTCACACTTTGCACCGACACATACTGACAAAACGCGCTTGTACAGATTGACAAACATATCAAAAGCAATAATAAGAATTTCTGTTTCATAATACTATTCTATTGTTTTACTCTATATTAAATTCCGCGAAGGGAAAGACTTATTCTTTTACGTTCGATTTCCACACCGATGACTCTCACCATAACTTTTTGATTGAGGTGCACCACCTCATTGGGATTTTGCACCCTCTTATCGGACAAGTTGCTGATATGTATTAAGCCATCTTGGTGTACGCCCACATCCACAAAGCAGCCGAAGTTAGTAATATTGGTCACAATGCCGGGCAGTACCATACCGGGCTGCAGGTCTTCCATTTTATGTACGTTCTTATCAAATTCAAAGCTTTCAAACTGGCTGCGCGGGTCACGTCCGGGTTTGGCGAGTTCCTGCATAATATCGGTCAGCGTCGGCATTCCCACTTTGGCAGAGATAAAATGGGGGAGATTGATGTTTTTGCGAAGTTCGGCATTCGACATCAGGTCAACGACCTCACATTTCATTTCTTTCGCCATAGCTTTGACAACAGAATAGCTTTCCGGGTGGACGGCGCTGCGGTCGAGCGGGTTTTCCGCATCGCGGATGCGCAAGAATCCGGCGGACTGTTCAAAGGCTTTTGCGCCGAAGCGCGGCACTTTCTTCAAGCTCTCTCGAGAAGGGAACGGGCCGTTTTCGTTGCGGTAGTCTATGATTTTCTGTGCCAGAGAAGGACCGATTCCAGACACGTAGGAAAGGAGTTCCTTGCTGGCCGTGTTCAATTCCACGCCCACGTAGTTCACACAACTTTCCACAGTAGTTTGCAGGCTTTCCTGTAGGCGTTTCTGGTTCACGTCGTGTTGATATTGGCCGACGCCGATAGCTTTCGGGTCTATTTTCACCAGTTCGGCGAGCGGGTCCATCAATCTGCGGCCAATCGAGACCGCGCCGCGCACTGTCACGTCGTAATTGGGGAACTCGGCACGCGCGACAGGTGACGCAGAATAAACGGACGCGCCGCTTTCGTTGACCATATAGGCCTTCACGTCGCGTTCAAAAGGTATGTAGCGGAGGAATTTCTCCGTTTCGCGACCGGCCGTGCCATTACCAATGGCGATGACGTCCACCTTATATTGGAGAACCAGTCTTTTCAACTTGTCGGATGCAAGCTTGTATTGGGACACGGGCGGATGCGGATAGATGGTTTCATTATAGAGGAGTTTTCCCTGAGGATCAAGAATCACGACTTTGCAGCCGGTTCGGAATCCCGGGTCGATTGCCAACGTGGTAGCCTGACCCAGCGGAGCGGCTAATAGCAGTTGTCGCAGATTTTGAGAAAAGACAAGGATGGCCTCTGTATCGGCCTTTTCTTTGTAAAAGGCACGCATTTCTGTTTCCAACTGCGGCTGTAGCAGGCGTTTATAGGCGTCAGTGGCAGCCATCCACACCTGCTGTGCGCTATTGGTGTTGTTGCGTATCAGCCATTTTTTCATCGAATCCAATGTGCGTTGCTCGTCCGGAGCAATACTGAGGCGCAGGATGCCTTCTTCCTCCCCGCGTAGCATAGCGAGCACGCGATGGGACGGGGCATTGGCCAATTTCTCGTGAGCGTCGTAATAGATTTTATACTTTTCGTCCTCATCCACCTTATCCTTTATGAGTTTGGTGGTAATCGTACTATGTTGACGAAACGTGCCACGCAGGCGTGCGCGTACGGACACATTTTCGCTAATCTGCTCTGCTATAATATCGCGGGCACCAGACAGGGCCTCTTCTACGCTGTGGATGCCTTTTTCTTCGTTGACATAGGCAGATGCAATCTTGTGAATGTCAATCTGTTGTTGTGCGGCAAGGATTTTAGCCAACGGTTCCAAACCTTTTTCGACTGCCACCGAAGCGCGTGTTTTGCGTTTGGGACGATACGGAAGGTAAATGTCTTCCAATTCCCCCATAGTCACTGCGGCATTCAGTTTTTGTTCCAATTCGGGGGTCAGCTTTCCTTGTTCGGAAATGGAATCCAGAATGGCCGCACGGCGCTTGTCCAATTCCACATAGCGTGCGTGGAGATCGCGAATTTGTCCGATTTGGACTTCATCCAAGCTGCCGGTAGCCTCTTTTCTATAACGGGAGACAAACGGAATAGTCGCACCACCCTCCAACAAGGCCAAAGTGTTTTTGACCTGTTCGACTGTAATATTCAATTCCTCAGCTATAAGTTTGGCATAATTCCTCTCCATCATACTCCAGGTGGTTTCAAGTTTCAGATTTCATGTTCCAATTGTACATTGTTAATTATAAATTGAACATTGTAAATTGTTCATTGTTCAACGACTTCTATAGCGCGTTCTGCACGTTTCACGACTTCGTCAACACCCATCAAATCAATCATTGTAAAGAGTTCAGGACCGCGGGCCGTGCCGACGATAGCTATACGCAGGCTATTGAGGACCTGTCCCATATTGAGTTCGTTGTCTTGAATATATTTCATCACAGCGTCGTGAGCTTTTTCCCTATCAAAGGGGGTGAATTCTTGCAGCATAGTATTGATAACGCGCAATTTTTCGCCTGTACCCTCCTTCCAACGTTTTTTGAGGGCTTGGGGGTCATATTCTGTAGGAGCCACGAAGAAATATCCGGCCTGTTCCCAGAAATCACCTATGAAATTCATTCTATCTTTAATCAGCTCGAAGACATTGCTGACGTATTGTTTATCAGCGGAGACTCCGTGTTCATTCAATATCTTTTCTAAATGCGGATACAGGTCTTCGGCCTTTTTGAGTTGGATATATTCGTGGTTGAACCATTTAGCCTTGTCGAGGGAGAATTTGGCGCCGGCCTTGCTGATTTTGTCTATGGAGAAGAATCGGATGAGTTCCTCCATTGTCATCATTTCCTGGTCATTACCGGGGTTCCAGCCGAGGAGGGCGAGCATATTGATAACAGCTTCGGGCAGGTAGCCGGACTCACGATAGCCGGAAGAAGTTTCGCTGGATTTCGGGTCGTGCCATTGAAGTGGGAACACGGGGAAGCCGAGGCGGTCACCGTCGCGTTTGCTCAGTTTGCCGTTGCCATCTGGTTTAAGCAGCAAGGGTAGGTGTGCAAATTGCGGAGCCTCCCAGCCGAAGGCCTTATAGAGCATCACGTGGAGGGGGGCAGATGGGAGCCATTCTTCGCCACGGATGACGTGTGTGATTTTCATCGTATGGTCATCCACGATATTAGCCAAGTGGTAGGTCGGCATTCCGTCAGATTTGTATAGGACTTTATCATCCAGCAGATTGGAGTTGATGACGACCTCACCGCGAATCAGATCGTGGACGTGGATGTCGAGGTCGGCGGGATATTTGAAGCGTACCACGTAAGGTGCACCAGATTCCAACCTTCGAGCGACCTCATCGGCGGGAAGCACCAGGGAATTCACCATACCCATACGGGTGGTGGCATCATATTGGAAAGTTTTCTTGTTGGCTTCCGCCTCTTTGCGTTTGGCATCCAACTCTTCTGGGGTATCGAAGGCATAGTAGGCCCACCCGTCATTCACCAATTGTTCGGCATACGGTTTGTACATCGCTTTGCGTTCGGACTGTTTGTACGGGCCGTAGTCGCCGCCAATACCGACACCTTCGTCGAACTCTATTCCGAGCCATTTAAAGGCTTCGACAATATATTCTTCCGCACCGGGCACAAAACGAGTCTGGTCTGTATCTTCAATTCTCAGCAACAATGTGCCGTTATTTTTTTTAGCAAAAAGGTAGTTGTATAAAGCTGTTCTCACGCCGCCTATATGTAGCGGGCCCGTAGGAGACGGGGCAAATCTTACTCTTGGATTCATACTTTTTTAGTTAAAACAATGAAGCCGCAAACATACGAAAAAATCGTCTTCGATTTCAGTCCGACTCATAAGTAGAAACCAGTTTTTCGATTTCGTTTTCCGGAATGCCTATCATATTGGAAATCATTGGTAATTCGATGCCCTTCGCCAGCATGTTTTTAGCCACAAATGCCTTCCCTTTCAAAACACCTTCCGCCAAACCTTCCAATTTCCCCTCAACTTTACCTTCTTTCATTCCTTCTTTCATTCCTTCTTTTCTCCCTTCTTTCATTCCCTGTTTCATTCCCTGTTTCATTCCTTTAGCAAGACCTTGTTTACCTAAAATCCGCAGAAAGAAAATTTGCTGATTCAAAAAGTTAAAGTTACAATCAGCGCCCGTGAGCGAGGTCGTTGCCTCAGGCGTGAGAGGCTCCGAGATGTCTTTTTTGAGGTGTCGTGGCACGGATTCCCCCACC
>JAZRYT010000096.1:0-13332 GCA_045600905.1 Bacteroidales bacterium | reverse complement strand
CCCTCCTGATGGAACTCTTCGAAGAGGCACTGCCCGACACCACCGCCACCCAACGCGCCATCAAAGAACAGACCCTCGCCGGCATCACGCAATGGCTTTTGGCACAGCGCACCACCAATCAATGGGATTGCAACGCCACTTCCACAGCGGTATGCTATGCCATAGCCCTGCAGGGAAAGAACGAGGAAACGGCATCCAACAAGTCAGTGAAAGACATCCTCGTCCGTGTGGGTGATACCCTCATCCGCCATCCGGACACGCTGCTGTGCGGCACATACGCGTTGCCTGACAATGGGAACAATGCCGTCCGGATTGAGAATCATAGCGGAGACGCCGTTTATGGCAGCGTAAGGTTGCAGTATGAGCAAGCCTTAGACAGTGTGCGAGCCTTTGGCAGTGACGAGCTAAGCCTCCAAAGAACCCTGCACCGTCGCAATTTCCAGGGCACGAAAGGCGAGTGGGAAACTATCACAACGGGCGACACGTTGCACGTGGGCGAAATCCTCACCGTGCGCTTCGTCATTCAAAACGCGCGGAACTTAGACTATGTCAACCTCAGCGATATGCGCGCCTGCGCGCTGGAACCTGTAGTGCAGACCTCGCAATGGAACGGCAATGGCGATCTTCGCTGGTACGAAAGTCCGCGCGACAACACCACGGAATTCTACATCACACATTTGGACAGAGGCACGCACGTGCTCGAATACAAGCTCAAGGTCACGCAGGCAGGCGTGTTCCGCAGCGGCACAGCCACCCTTGAGAGTATGCTCGCCCCCGAATTCACCACCCACAGCGACAGCCCGAAAATAAGGATTGAGAAATAAGGATCACAAAATTCATTCTTAGAGTGTTCCTGTTTCATAAAAAACAAAGCAAAAAAAAGGCAATTATATACTTGTTGACCCGATTTATTTTGATTTTATCATGATTTGGGCGGCCCGGCACCGCCACGCCCTTCCCAACGCTGTGCCGTCGCGCTTTTTGCCCTAACTTGCTGCCCACCCACAATGCGCCGCCAGGCGCTCAATTTGCTTTTGATTTTCCCAGATTTGCTTCCATATAACAGCCGCACAACACCCTCCTCCACCCACAGATTGCGCCCCACATTGCATTCCGGGCTTATCTGGGGTTACATAGATTCAACTAAAGGCTGGGGTTGCTCAAGGTACGGCTGCACCGTGATATTTTTATATGAACAGGTCAAGTTGTATATAGTCCCCTTTTTTTTTTGAGGAGAGATAGAAAAAAATGAAAAAGACAAAGATGATTGAAAAGAATTTAGTATGTCTCTGTGACAATGCCTTTTGCACGAACTTTGTCGGCAATGGATTCCAATTTCTCCTTGTCGAATTTGTGGAGTTTTTGGGCGGGTGTCTCTCTGTCCAAAGAGTAAATCATCACCTTCTTGGGATGAATGTCTTCAATAAGGTCAAGCCAATGGGACAAATCTGGTTCTTGGCTGTTATCAAAAGTTTTACCATCTTTTTCTCCACTTAAAAACATGGACTGAATGATGAGCTCGCCATGGAAAGATTTTAATAGTGAGACGACCTCTTGGAGATTGACCGGGATGGTGGGCTCGTTGATGGTGTCTAAAAGTTCTTGGGTGCCGGCATCCAATTTGAGAAGGGGATTTTCAATGCGTTTGAGGGCGGCGCACACTTCCGGGCGCATCAGCTGCGTGGCATTGGAGAGACAGCTGATGACCGCGTTGGGGTAATATTTGTCGCGCAAGGGGATAAGCCCGTTGATTACTTCATCGAAGTGCGGATGCAACGTGGGTTCTCCATTTCCCGAGAAGGTGATGCTGTCAACGGGCGTATGGTTCTCCAAACTCGTTTTCAACTTGTTTTCAATAGCCTGCAAGACAGTTTCCACGGGATAATATTCGCGGGCGGTGAGGCTTTTTTCCAAGGTCCAGCCGCATTCGCAATATAGGCAGTTGAAGGAGCATATCTTCACATCGGTAGGCAGTAGGTTTACCCCTAAGGAATTTCCGAGGCGGCGGCTGTGAATGGGTCCGAAGGCGATGGATTCCCAAAGAAAAGTGGACATACGGGTTTATTGGTTTTTATATTTGACAACTTCTTCAGAAAAAAATTCCAATTCTACCCCGGCTTGGGCGAACATCTCTTCGGATTCGGCACCGGCGTGGTACTTGTTGGCACACACGACGCGCTTGATACCGCAGTTGATGATGAGCATTGCGCATACGCGGCAGGGCGTCATCCGACAATAGAGTGTGGCACCGTCTAAGGAGATGCCCAATTTGGCGGCCTGGCAGATGGCGTTCTGACCGGCGTGTACCGTGCGGACGCAATGCTGTGTGATACTGCCGTCTTCGTGCACCGTCTGCTTTAACTGATGGCCCACCTCGTCGCAATGCGGCAATCCCTTAGGCGAGCCTACGTAGCCCGTGACAAGAATCTGTCGGTCTCTTACAATGACGCAGCCGCTGCGACCTCTGTCGCAAGTGGCTCTTTTGCTGACGGTGTCGGCAATCTCCATAAAATATTCGTCCCAACTTGGACGCACGTGTTTGGTCTCTTCCATAATGAATTCGTTTTGAGGGCGGCAAAAGTACAAAATAAATGTGCTAATATTCAAATTTTTTATTACGTTTGCAGCCTTTTTGAAAAAGGCTGTATGGGCAAATTAGACAAGTTAAAAAACATTTGGAATACCATCAAAAGCGAGTGGAAAACCCGCTATCGTCTGGTGTTTTCTAATGAAGACACCCACGAGCAGAATTTTGTCATTCGCAGGATTACCATCCAAAAAATGGTAGTGGTCGCGGTGATTGCCGCCTTCATTGTGATTATCCTGACCACCTTGCTGATTGCCTTCACACCATTGCGCGTCTATATACCGGGTTATACGACGCAGAAAGATTATAAACTGTACAAACAAACGGCCGCCAGAGTGGATTCCTTGGAAAAAGTGATCGAGTATAATCAAAAGTTCATAGACAATTATATTACGATGCTTAAGGAAGAGGTCCCGGTGAGTGAGGAAATGGACGAGGATGCCGAAGCTACGCCGAACGTCCACATGTCTATTAGGGACAAAAAGCGGATGGCGGAATCTGAAGAACTGATGGAGGAAGCTGAAATGATTTTGGGCAGAGTCAGCGAAGACAACAGCAGCGGCAATATGCCCAGCATTGACCAGGCCAAAATCTCCAATATCTCCATTTACCCGCCGGCAATGGGCTCTGTGACGCGTGCTTTTGATGCTTCCAAAAACCACTACGGCATTGACATCGCATCCGTGCAGAACACCGTCGTGACCTGTATCGCCGATGGTGTCGTGATAGCTTCCAATTACAGTGCCACCGATGGTTATGTGATTATCGTACAGCATCCCGGAAATCTAATTTCTGTGTATAAACGCAATGCCTCACTGTTGAAAAAGACGGGCGCGCGCGTAACTTCGGGCGAACCTATCGCCATGGTTGGCAACACGGGATCAATGGAAGGGAAGTCAAGACACCTCCATTTTGAATTGTGGTATAACGGTTTCCCTATCAATCCGTTGGATTATCTTGTTATTGAATAAAAATGGAAAAAATCATCACGATAGAACCTGCCGTAGTCGTCGGACTATATGGCAAACAGAATTCTAATATTGATTTACTGACCCATATTTTCCCGAAATTGAAAATCATTGCCAGAGGTAATGAAATCAAAGTCTCCGGGGAAGATGGGGAGATAGAGACTTTTGAAAACAGAATCCATCTTTTGGAAAGTCATTTGGAGGAGTACGGCAAATTGACGGAAACGGATATCCTGAACATCACGGCGATGGAAGATGACAGCTTCTATCGTTTGGACGGAGGTGACGCCAATGTGATTGTTCACGGCCGCGAAGGCAAGGCCATCAAGGCAATTACCCCGAATCAGAAACGATTGGTGGAGAGTGCGGAAAAAAACGATATGGTGTTTGTAGTCGGCCCTGCCGGGACGGGCAAAACCTACACGGCCGTCGCACTGGCGGTAAGAGCCTTGAAAAACAAACAGATCAAGCGCATCATCCTAACCCGTCCGGCGGTGGAGGCAGGCGAGAACTTGGGCTTCCTTCCCGGTGATTTGCGCGACAAGCTTGACCCGTATTTGCAACCGCTGTATGATGCCTTGTGGGATATGATGCCGATGCAGAAGCTGATGTCCTATATGGAAGACAAGGTGATTGAAATCGCCCCGTTGGCCTTTATGCGCGGACGTACGCTGGATAACGCCTTCGTCATTTTGGACGAGGCGCAAAATGCAACCACCGCCCAACTGAAGATGTTCCTGACCCGTATGGGCAAAAATGCCAAGTTCTTCATTACCGGCGATATCACGCAAATAGATCTTCCCAAAAACCAACAGTCCGGCCTCATTCAGGCAGACCATATTTTAAGCAAAATTCCAGGCATTGACTTTATCTATATGGATACGAAGGATGTGGTTCGCCATCATTTGGTGACGAAGATCATCAAGAGTTACGAGGCCTACGAGAGCAAGCAGGCCGAACTGGCCCAGGAACGGAAAGAAAAACGCCTCGCTGAGAAGTTAGAGAACAAATCCCCCGAGACGAATGAGCAGACCCTTTAAAATTCGCCGATGGCTGATGCCCGCCGGATGGGTTTTCGGCAACATCGTCCGTTTGCGACGATGGCTGTATGCGCGCGGTGTGTTCAAATCCTTTCAACCACCTATCCCGGTTTTGTGCGTGGGCAACATAGCCGTTGGAGGCACGGGTAAAACCCCTCACGCCACCTATTTGGTAGAGATGCTTTCTAAGAAATGGAACGTGGCAATGCTCAGCCGGGGCTACGGACGCAAAACCAAAGGCTATATCCTTGCCAATACGACATCCCCTGAAAAACTTTCTGCAGCCTTGATAGGCGATGAACCGCTGCTGTTACATCACAGATTCCCGCAACTTCCGTTAGCCGTGGATGGTGACAGAAAGGAAGGCGTCCTCAATCTTTTGGAGTATTCACCAAAAACGGAAGTCATCGTGATGGACGATGCCTACCAGCACCTCAACTTCTCGCCAACCATACGGCTGATATTGACAGAATTCCATCGCCCATATTTCAAGGATTATCCAATGCCTGCCGGACGTTTGAGGGAATTCCCCGATGCCGTTTCCGCTGCGGATATGGTTTTAGTCACCAAAGTGGATGTGGGCAATGAGGAAGTCGATCGAAAGTGGTGGAGGAAAAAACTGTGTTTGAAGGATTCTCAACCGCTGTTTTTCACCCAATACAGCTATGGCCAGCCGGAGCCTGTGACGGAGGCTGCGGAACAGGAACTGTTGGAGGCTTCCGAGGTAATCCTGCTTACAGGCATTGCTCGTCCACAGCCGATGTACGACTATCTTTCAGCCCGTTATAAGGTGATTCGACATTTGAACTTCCCAGATCATCATAACTATACGAACTTTGAGATGGATCAAATCCGGCATTATTTGTCGCATGGAAGTGATTCCAAGAGAGTGTTAATCACTACAGAAAAAGACTGGATGAGGTTACAGTCGTCGGATTTGAGGAAATCCGTATCTTTGCTGCCCGTTTTTATTCTGCCCATACAGGTGGATTTTTTAACAGAAGAAGAAAAATTATCATTCAATAATATCATTGAAAACTATGTCAGAAGAACAGAAGATGAAAATTAATGCGACGGTCGCATATTTGAACGAGCGTAAAACGATTAATCCCCGTGTGGCCATTGTGTTAGGCTCCGGCTTAGGCGGTTTGACGCAGGAAATGGAAATTATCGATGAGATTGCCTATACGGATATTCCCAATTTTCCGGTCTCCACAGTGGAAGGCCATAAGGGAACATTGATTTTCGGAAAGCTGAATGGCGTGGAAGTCGTGGTGCTGAATGGAAGATTCCACTTTTATGAAGGCTACACAATGGATGTCGTCACCTATCCTGAGCAGGTTTTCTGTGGGTTAGGAGTGAAAGTCGTTATCCTTTCCAATGCGGCAGGCGGGATGAATCCCTCTTTCAAGGTGGGTGACATTATGATAATTAATGACCATATCAACTTTTTTGGAACGAATCCGTTAATTGGCCATAATGACAATGAATTGGGTCCTCGTTTCCCCAATATGAGCGAAGTGTATTCACACCGATTGATAAATCTGGCCAAAGAAAAGGCTGCAGAGCAATCTCTTTCTTTGCAGGAGGGCGTCTATATGGGCGTTACAGGGCCGTGTTATGAAACGCCGGCCGAATATCACGCATATCACATTTTAGGAGCGGATGCCGTGGGAATGTCCACTGTGCCGGAAGCCATTATCGCGCATCACAGGGGAATGGAAATCTTCGCGTTGTCCGTAATCACGGATTTGGGAGGTGTGGAGGAAGTGGTGGAAGCCTCACACGAGGAAGTTTTGGCAGCAGCCGGAGCGGCCGGTCCCAAAATGGTTCAGCTGATTTGCGCTATGTTGCCGGAAATGTAATCAGGGAACAGGTAATAGGGGGAAGTTTCGGTTTTATCTGCTAATATCCGCTATACACTCTCAATCTGGCACCGTCGAACCGAGTGTTGTATTTTCGGACCGGATAGGTGGCGGGGCCGGAAAGTACGCTGCCGTCTAAAATGTTGAAAGTGGATCCACAAAGGGAATCTACCAAACGTAAACCGTCAGGGGCAACGAAAAGCCGTGAATCGGGTTCTTCCCAATCGTATGAGCACGCCCTGTCGTATGCGAAGAATGTCCATTCATCTAATCGATAAATGACGATGCCATTTACGCCTCCTGTGAAGTATTCGTACCCGCCGTATGTGTTTAATCTGTTGTACATCACGTCGTTGGGGTAAATCGTAAAATCGACGTGCGTTCTGGGTATGGGATTCTCATCGACATCACAACCCATTAGAAGGACGATGGAAACGAAAATGGCGGCTAGCAGTTTTTTCATAGCAGAATTAATAAATCCAAGGAAAGATTTTGTATCGTTTCAAAGAGGTGAAATCTTCACCGAAAAATTGCGTGTAGCGCTCATAGACGGCTTTGGAGCGCGGAACGATATTGGCGAATGTCCAGATGAGGAACACGAGCCCAGAAACGGACCAGGTGAGGATGGCAAATCCCAGCCATTCGAGAATTTCGCCGAAATAATTGGCTGAACTCACCTTGTTGAACGGCCATCCCATAGGTAAATAATAATTATTGTCGGTGACATCTTTACGTAAAGAGCGTATGATTCTGTCGGCGTAAATATTGATAACCATACCGAGGAGGAAGATCAGCGTGCCGATGATGAATTGCGGAGACCAGAACCACGAAATAGGGTAGGCTTCCGGATTGCTGAAATAGAAAAGCCATCCGCCCTGCATAATGGCGTTGCAGGTGTTAAAGACGAATCCCGTGATGATGATGGAAATCGGCATTTTGCTTTGTCCTTTCATCAACAGAGGGAAGATGAAAGATCGTTGGAAATAGTGGAATTCGAAAAAGAAGAACATCACAAAGGTGACGATGTTGAATGGCCGGATGTTGAAATACAGGGATATGAAGTAGAAAATCAACATCGCGAAGAAAACGGGAGCTTCCATTATGAACCAGCCGAGGTTGCTGCGGATGGAGACACCCCAACGATTGTTGAAGGTCATACCGTAGGCGGGGGTGACAAATTGCAGGGTGATGAAAACGCCGACACCCAAAATCGACATTATGAGGAGCAAGTACTCGTAAACAGTATTGAATAGTTCCATATTAGTTTGATGTTAGAAAAATGATTTTCCGTCAAATACTTTTTTATGCTTGAAGTAGTGGAGAAATACGATTGATTTCGGATAAGTGTCAGAGAAGGCGAGTTTGGGAAGCGTGTTTCTTTTGGCTTTGCAATAATCGTATTGTTTGTAGAAGTCGCGCATGGCTTTATATACGGCCGTGAAATCCTTGAAGTGGCCTTGCAACAGAAAGAACACGGCGGCGATTTGGTCTAAGAAGAATTTGACGATGAATGTCTTGCGGAGACGTTCTTCGGGAAGGTTCTTGAGCAAGAGGAACAAGTTGTTGCGGAAATTGAGGTATGTTTTAAAAGAATTGTTTTTGGGAAGCGTGCCGCCACCGATGTGGTAAACGACGGAGTTGGGATTCATTTTGATTTTGTATCCTGCGTTTTTGATACGCCAGCAGAAGTCGATTTCCTCCATGTGGGCAAAGAAATCCGCGTCCAGGCCGCCCATCGTGTGATAGACGTCGCTGCGGACGAACATAGCCGCGCCCGTGGCCCAGAAGATGTCCATCTCGGAATCATATTGGCTGTGGTCTTTTTCCACATTGCTGAAAACGCGCCCGCGGCAGAACGGGTAACCGTATTTGTCGACGAAACCGCCGGCTGCTCCGGCATACTCGAACTCGTCGCGTTTATAGTAGGAGAGCAACTTGGGCTGTACGGCGGCAATCTTCTCGTTCTCGTCCATCTGCTCGATAATCGGCTCAATCCAATGTTCGGTGACTTCAATGTCCGAATTGAGCAAACAGTAGTATTGAGCCTCCACGTTTTGCAAGGCGTGGTTGTATCCTTTCGCAAATCCTTCGTTTTCAGTGTGCTCCAAAATGCGAATGGAGGGATATTGTGCTTTCAGAAAAGAAACGGAATCATCGGAAGAGGCATTGTCAGCCACTACTATTTCTGCGTAATCAGGCAGAAATCGCATCAACGATGGTAGAAATTTTTCCAAATATTTCCGACCATTCCAGTTCAGAATGACTATGGCGAGTTTGGTCATAAAGTCCTTTTTTTCAAATAAAGCGCAAAAATAGTTTTTTTTCCTAAAGGATGAAACTATAAAGAAAAAAATGTATTTTTGCCGCCCGAAAAAAAATAAGGAAAAATATTAAAAATTAGAAGTTTATTATGTATTTGACATCAGACGTAAAAAAAGAAATTTTTGAACAATTCGGTAAAAGCGCAACTGATACCGGTTCCCCTGAAGCACAAATCGCATTATTCACCCATCGTATCAAACACCTTACAGAACACGTTAAGGCTAATGGTGGTGACAAAGTGACAAAACGTGCTTTGATCAATCTCGTTGGTAAGAGAAAGAAAATGCTTGAATACCTCAAAATTCAAGATATCGAACGTTATAGAACTATTATTAAGAAGTTAGGTCTCAGAAAATAATTTTCTGAACGTCTTTATAAAAAAAAGGGCAATTTCTAAAAAATTGCCTTTTTTTTGATATAGGCTGTAACTTTTTATTTCCATTTAAATTGAAATCATTATGTTAGGAATAAATACAACCTTTGATTTAGGTGATGGTCGTCTCGTGACTATAGAAACCGGCAAGTTGGCCAAGCAGGCTGACGGCGCTGCCGTAGTCAAAATGGGCGACACTATGTTGTTGGCAACTGTATGTTGCAAGAAAGATGCGGTTGAAGGAACTGATTTTATGCCGCTTCAGGTCGAATATCAGGAAAAATACGCCGCAGTCGGCCGCTTCCCTGGTGGCTTCTTCAAACGCGAAGCCCGTCCTTCAGAATACGAAATCCTTATCGCCCGCCTCGTGGATAGAGCTATCCGTCCGCTGTTCCCTGCCAATTTCCACGCAGAAACACAGGTCATCGTGACGCTTATCTCCGGCGACAAGAATATGCTCCCAGACTGCTTGGCCTGTTTGGCTGCTTCTTCTGCTATCGCTGTGTCCAATATCCCATTCGAATGCCCTATCTCCGAAGTCCGCGTGGGCCGCGTGGATGGCAAACTCGTCGTCAACCCCACCGTGGAAGATATGGAGAAATCCGATATCGATATGATTGTTGCCGCTTCTATGGACAACATTATGATGGTGGAAGGCGAAATGAAGGAAATCTCTGAAGAAGATATGGTTGCTGCTTTGAATTTCGCAAAAGACGCTATCAAAGTTCAATGTCAAGCTCAACTTGATTTGGCTGCCAAAGTTCCGACCGCTTATCCGAAACGCGAATACTGCCACGAAACCAATGACGAGGAAATTCGCGAACGTATCAACAAGGAAACGTACGATAAGGTTTATGCAGTAGCTAAATCTTTCCAAGGCAAACAGGCTCGTAACGAGGCTTTTGACCAGATTCTCGCTGAATTTATGGAAACTATTCCGGAAGAAGAACGCGAAGAAAAGGAAAATATGGTCAAACGTTACTACAGCGACGTCCAATATCACGCTATGCGTAATATGATCCTCAACGAACGTATTCGTTTGGATGGTCGTGGTACGGAAGACATTCGTCCTATTTGGATTGAAACCGGCTATCTTCCTTCCGCTCACGGTTCTGCTATCTTCACCCGTGGTGAAACCCAATCTTTGGCCACCTGCACGTTGGGTACCAAATTGGACGAACAGATTATCGACGGTGCCGTTGTTGAAGGTACCAACAGATTTATGCTGCATTATAACTTCCCTCCGTTCAGCGTGGGTGAAGTGAAAAGAGTGGGCAGCACCGGCCGTCGTGAAATCGGTCACGGCAACTTGGCCAACCGCGCCCTCAAACCGATGATTCCGTTTGACGACCCGACATTCCCTTATACCGTCCGCGTCGTTTCAGACATCTTGGAATCCAATGGTAGTTCCTCTATGGCTACAGTTTGTGCCGGCACTTTGGCACTACTCGACTGTGGTGTTAAAATGAAAAAACCGGTTTCCGGTATCGCTATGGGCTTGATTACCGAAGAAGGTACGGACAAATATGCTATCCTTTCCGATATTTTGGGTGATGAAGACCACCTCGGCGATATGGACTTCAAGGTTTGCGGTACCGAAGACGGTATCACTGCCTGCCAAATGGATATCAAAATCCACGGCCTTTCCGCTGAAGTGATGGCCGAAGCATTGGCACAGGCTCACAGAGGCCGAATGTTCATCCTCGGCAAGATTAAGGAAGCTATGCCGGCTCCTCGTGAGGATTACCGCCCGTTCGTTCCTCGTATCGTCCAAATGCAAATCCCGCGCGAATTCATTGGCGCCGTTATTGGACCGGGAGGAAAGATTATCCAAGAAATGCAAAGAGAAACCAATACGACTATCAATATTGAAGAAGTTGGCGATTTTGGTGTTATCGATATCGCAGCTGCTAATGCCAATGACATCAACGCAGCAATGGAACGCATCAAGTTGATTACAACCAAACCCGAAGTCGGAGAAATCTATGAAGGTACCGTGAAGACTATCACCGCATTTGGCGCTTTCGTCGAATTCCTGCCCGGAACTGATGGTTTGCTTCACGTCACGGAAATCGCCTACAGACGTATTGAAAACGTTGAAGACGTGCTGAAGGTTGGTGATAAGATCAAAGTCAAATTAGTCGAAATTGATGAGAAAACCGGCAAGTTCAGACTTTCTCACAAAGTGCTCCTTCCGAAACCCGAAGGTTACACGGAACCCGAAGCCAAACCGCGTGGCGGCAATCGTGAAAGAGGCGAACGCAATGACCGCGGCCCGCGCAACAATGACCGCCGTGGCAATGAAAACAAAGGCCCTCGTAATAACGACCGTCGCAATGACCGCGGCCCTCGTCACAATGACCGTAAGAATGAGGAAAGAAAGGACGTCTCCGAGAAACCCGCTGAGACACAAACTCCAGAAATCCCGGATCTTCCAGATTTCCCTAATTTATAGCAGATTTAAAGCGGCGCCGAAAGCGCCGCTTTTTTTTATCGTGTGCCCAAAAATTGCGACTGCAATAATATCAATCTTCGCTTCTTTTCCTCTCGGAAATTCGTTTTTTTTGTGTACGTTTGCAGCCCTTTTTTATCAACGATAAACTATTGAGTTATGCGAATTAGTGACATTTTACAAAAGAAGAAAACGTTCTCTTTTGAAGTCTTTCCCCCGAATCCACAGAATAGTAATATCAGTGATATTTTCACGACTATTGATGCGTTAAACCGATACAATCCCGATTTTATCAGCGTCACATTCAAATCTTCGGGTGACTACAGCCAAAATACTATTGATTTGGCGGGTTATATTAACAAGCACACCAATGCCGAGCCTTTGGTTCATCTGACTTGTGGCGCATTGGATGAGCAGGATGTGGATAAGCTTGCTTCGGCACTTCATAGGGAGAACTTGGAAAACGTGCTTGCCTTACGCGGCGACAAACCTCAGGATTTTTCCGGTGAGTATCTGAAAAGCTTCAAACACGCCTCCGAATTGATGGAGTATTTGCAGAGAAAATATGATTTCTGTTTGGCGGGTGCCTGTTATCCGGAAGGCCATATTGAGTGCAGCAGTCTGTATGACGACCTGGTGAATATGAAGATCAAACAGGAAATGGGCGCGAAATTCTTCATCACGCAGCTGTTTTATGATAACAACTATTATTACAGACTGATGCGTGTTGCGAAGAAGATGGGCATTACAGTGCCTATTATTCCTGGAATTATGCCTTTGACGAGCGCTACGATGTTCAACAAGATTATGAATATGGCGGGAGCCACCATTCCTTTCGATTTACGCGTCTTATTTGACCGTTTTAAGGACGATAAGAAGGCTATGTATGAGATTGGGGTTGCCTACAGCGTCAATCAGATTTTGGAGCTTTTGGCGAACGATGCTGACGGCATCCATATTTATACGATGAACAATGCCGCCGTGGCATCTGATATCTACAGTCGCATTGAAAATGTGATTGAGAAGGAGTTGAGATAATCTTATGGCTTATATTACCTATAGTCCCGGTCTTTGGCTGGGACTTTTTTGTTTCTATCTTCGGACAAGTAGGAATTTCGCATTTTATAGGAACTTTCCGTTTTTGTAAAAAAAAAAAGCGAATCTACAAATTGTAGATTCGCTTTAGCAGGGGAAGAGAGATTCGAACTCCCATCAATGGTTTTGGAGACCACTATTCTGCCCTTAAACTATTCCCCTATACATAAAAGGGCATTATGGAATGCCCTTTTACTATATGTGATTTGTAGTATTAGTCGAGGATTTCAGTTACCTGACCAGCGCCAACTGTACGGCCACCTTCGCGGATAGCGAAACGGAGGTTCAAGTTCAAAGCGATTTCAGCGAGCAATTGAACATCGATTTCTACGTTATCACCAGGCATACACATTTCAACGCCAGCAGGCAATGTGATAGCACCAGTAACGTCCGTTGTACGGAAGTAGAATTGAGGACGATAGTTGTTGCCAAACGGAGTGTGACGACCACCTTCTTCTTTCTTCAAAACGTAAACAGAAGCTTTGAAGTGTTTGTGAGGATGAATGGAACCCGGTTTTGCGATAACCATACCACGGCGGATTTCATCTTTATCAATACCACGGAGCAACAAACCTACGTTATCACCAGCTTCACCTTCGTCGAGGATCTTACGGAACATTTCGACACCAG
>JAZRYT010000095.1:0-35018 GCA_045600905.1 Bacteroidales bacterium | reverse complement strand
TGAGATGCTAAAGTTTGGTTTTGGACGCTGGAATGAAATGATGACATATCCGTTCCCGTTCAAATTTCTGCAAGAATATCTGGATGATGCTGCTGAGACAGCATATTCGATTCACTGGAAAGATATAACATACAAAAAAGATATTTGAATATAATTTGGCGTCTATATGTATGCGTAATGAAGGTTGCTTGTAGTATTAGTATTTGAGCAGTAAAGATATACAAAGATAAGAGAAACTATAGAAAAAGTTGCTCTTATGACTTTGGTCAAAAGGTACATAGTTTACTAAATAAGCCTTTCGACTTCGCATTTCATATTTATATTCAAAAGATTTTTTATTTGAACGATTTTTCTGTTAACCCGTCACCGCTTAGCAGTAAGCGATTCATATAGGATGGCGTTGGTCGTCCTAAATAGCGGTCAACATAGATTTTGGCGAGGTATTGTCCCAGCATAAATCCGTGGCCTTGCAAACCGACGAGCAAGCCATGGTCGGGGTCGATGATGTAGCGTGGTTCGGTATAGTATCCCGACCAGAAGGCTTGGAAACTGACTTCACCCAATTGAGGAATCCATTCGCGGAACATTTCTGAGCAGATTTCCAGAAAATCCTGTGCATTGTATTTCAGGTTTTTGCCAGCTTCCGCCGAGTCGGTTCCAGGTGAGGCACAGCCGATGATTTGTCCTGTCTCTTTGAATTGTTGTCCGTAAACAGCTGAGAAACCTTTGTATCGGCGGCGGTCGATGAGCATATCCAAACATTCTCCATCTTTTCCTAACATAGGTAATCGACCTGTGATAAAAGCTTGGTGTTTGATAGGATATAGTCCGGTTTCAATGCCGAGTTGTTTGGCAAACTTGGCAGCTTGACAACCCAAGGAATTGACGAAATGTTCGCAATGGTATTCTACGAATTCTTTGTCGTGGGTGTACACTAAGGCGATGAAACCTTTTGCTGTGCGTTGTACTTCCACTAATCGGCAGTCTTCCAACAGGGTACCGCCTTTTTCGCAAGCTAAATGGCGAATATAGTCAATGACTTTGCCTGGAGTAGCTTGCCAGCAGTCGTTGGTGATGCAGGCTGCACTATATGTGTTTAAATCAGGATTAAAGTATGGGGAGATTTCCTTCTGAAAGTCTTTTCGGTCCACCATATAGCCATCCGACCACCCCAGAGATGCCTCCAGCGATTTGTAGGTGGCTTCGTCGTGTGCGAAACCTACGTAGCGGATAGGGTAGTAGCCAACATTTGTTTTGCTTTGCAACTCCTTGAAAATCTCTTGATTATGGTTGGCTATATCAGCAATTTCTGGAACAGAGAATGCGGGTCGGCCGCCGCCAATGCAACGCCAGGAAGAGCCTCGTTCGGCATTGCAAAGCACCGTTTTACGACCAGCTTCGGCAAAGTAGCGGAACAAAGCGCTGCCTGCGATTCCGCCGCCAGCGACAAAAACATCGCATTCTACGCGTTTGGTGGCTTGTGTTGGCGATGTGATGAATTCGGTTGCTGTTGAGGATGGTTGCATGTCGTTAATCGTGAGCTGGTTGGATAGTGGTCCGCGCGGAGTTGCATCACCTACCACTTCAATGCCGTAGCCCCGTAACAGTTGCTTAACCCTTGGAATACAACGTTTTCCGCGGCAAGTGCCCATCCCGATACGCGTGGTGTGTTTTAGTTCGTCCACAGAAATAACTTTCCTGTCGCCAATGACTTCCAGTACTTTATCTATCTGTACATCTTCACAATGGCAAACATAAGCAGGTGCTTCGTCGGAAATGGTTGTCGGGTTCATATTGACCTTCTTGCCATATTTTTCTTTTAGAATGAATCCCGTAACTTCGGTCAGCTTTTCCCCACTAATATCGGTAGCTTTAACACGGGCAACATTAGTTTTGTTGGTATTGATTTTGATGTGTTCTACAATGCCTTCTCCGACTTTTTCGCCATTGTCGTTGATTAAAACAACTTCAGCTTGCTCTTTTACAGGATATTCGATAGGCAGGAAGAGCCAACTCTTTTGCAGATTGTATCCAAAGATGGCCAAACCAGGACAGTGGGAAACGCATTCCATACAGCCGATACACTTGTCGTAATCTACTACGGGAACCGATGTGGTGGTTGGTTTGCTAATGGCTCCTTGAGGACAAGAGAACGAGCAAGGGTTGCAAGCAAAGCCATAGAGACAATCGGGAACGACAAATCCTTTCTGGTTCATTCGTTCGGTCGATGGCTTGTTAGGTTTGTCAAGTATGCGGATAGGACGTTGTTGAGCGTCAATGTATTCTCTTGAAACAGCAAGGTAGTCTTCGTAATTGACGCGTTTGCCCATTTGCATTCCGATTTCCATAGCCACTTGCTTGCCACGAAGAACAGCGCAGGTACCTTCTCCAACGCGAACGGCATCGCCTGCTCCGTAAACATCGAGTCCAAATACCTCTTTGCCTTTAGCAAGGAGTTGGTTGTCGGAAATCAGTCCAGTGCAGATGTTGATGACGTCGATATCCTTGATGACTTTTTCTGTACCGGGCACGGGTTTAAAGTTCTTGCATTCGGCGATGACGGCGCCCGAGATTCCCGTGTGATCTTCGTTGGGGATAGCGCGCAGAAGTACGTGTGAAGTGTAGATGGGAATTCCTAAGCGGCGCACGCGGTTGGCTTGAACTGGGAATCCTCCTTCGTGATCCATTGCCTCAACAATGGCTACCACTTCGGCACCTGCTTGCGTTGCCTGGTAGGAAGTGAGATAGCCGATGTTGCCAGCTCCGATGGAAAGGATGCGTTTGCCAAGTAAAGTGAGTTCTACATTCATCATTTTCTGCACGACGGCTGCCGTGTAAACTCCTGGCAAATCGTCGTTTTCGAATACAGGCATAAAGGGTACGGCGCCTGTGGCAACGACCAAATGTTCGGCATCAACATAGTAAATGCTTCCATCGCGCAAGTTTTTCACTGCAATGCGTTTGCCCTCCAGCAAGTCCCATACGGTAGAATTCAGCATAATGCCAGAGTGGTCTTCTCCTGCCAGTGTTTGGGCAATGTCGAATCCTCGCATTCCTCCATATTTTCTATCCTTTTCGAAAAAGAAAAACTGGTGGGTTTGCATATTAAACTGACCGCCCACTTTTTCATTATTATCTATGACAATATTACTAATACCTATATTGTTGAGCATCTCTCGGCAAGCCAATCCGGCAGGACCAGCGCCTATGATAGCAACTTGCGTTTTGTAAACCTTGCGAGTTTGTTCTTTCGCTGGACGCACTTCTGGAAAGTGGTTTTGAGGAATCTCTTTCACCTCTTTCACTCCTTCGACCGGAGTGATGCAAATACGTTTGATTTCGCCATCTACTAGCATTTGGCATGCGCCACATTTGCCAATGCCACACTCTAATGAGCGCTCGCGACCATCAATACTGTGGCTGTGAATGGGAAATCCTGCCTGGTGTAAAGCGGCAGCAATGGTATAACCTTTGTATCCAATTACTTTTTGTCCGTTAAAAGTAAAAACGACTTCCTCCGATTTGGGAATATCCAAAATGGGATGTTCATCAATTTTGTACATAGTAAGAAATTAAATTATTGTTATATAAGCATTTGTGAGTTTGTCTGACACGAACTTAACTCGACATCAAATTTAATTTTTTTTTATTAGTTGTACATTTTTGTTAAAAAAAAAATGATTTTTTTTGAATGAGCACCGAAAATGGTGTTGATCCGTTTCATGAAACGTATCAACTGGTAAAAATATTAATTTTGCACGTCAAATGAAGGCGACAGATAAAAGTTTACAATATATTTATGGGAAGATATTTATGGAAAGACAAGAAACAGTACTTAACTATTTGAAAGAACATAATATACCGTATACTTGTTACAATCATCCCGAGGGGAAAACCATAGAAGAGGCGAAGCGATGGTGGCGTGACGACGGTAGTGTGCATTGCAAGAATATCTTTATGCGCAATCATAAGGGAAATCAGCATTATCTCATCTGTTTCCACTGCGACCACGACCTTGACATTCACGATTTAGAGGCGCGATTGAAAGCCACGTTGCAAGCGCAAGGCAAACCCTCGTGCGGAAAGTTGTCGTTTGCCTCGCCCGAGCGAATGATGAAATATCTGGGTTTGGAACCTGGCAGTGTTTCTCCTTTCGGCTTAATTAACGACAGCGAGCATCACGTCCATCTCTTTCTAGATGCAGCATTGCAGAGCGCAGAAAGTCTCTCGTTCCATCCCAATGATTGTCGTGGAACGGTCGTTATCAGCCACGACGACTTTCAACGCTTTCTGGCCTGCGTCGGTAATAGTTATGAGTATTTGACTTTGTATTAGCGATTAGATTACGCCACGAATTTCCATAATATTCTTGAGACCTTCGCGTTCGCAGTAGGCTTGCAGTTCATCGACCAATTGGCTGCAGATGATAGGATTGGAGAAGTTGGCAGTGCCTATCTGCACGGCTGAAGCTCCCACCATAATGAATTCGATGATGTCGTTGACGGAGCAGATGCCGCCGATTCCGACCACGGGAACGTGAACATTTTTGCAAACTTCGTGAACCATACGTAAAGCGATGGGCTTGATAGCAGCGCCTGAAACACCGGCATAAACATTGTCGAAAATAGGTTTGCGACGCTTGATGTCCACAGCCATACCTTTGAATGTATTGACGAGAGAGAGTGAGTCGGCCCCCGCATCTTCACATGCCAATGCCATTTCGACGATGTTCTCGGCATTGGGAGAAAGTTTTACCATCAAAGGTTTCTTGCAGATGGCTTTGCACGCTTTGACCGTGTCGTGTGCGACGGCGGATTTAATGCCGAAAGCCATTCCTCCACTTTTGACGTTGGGGCAGGAGATGTTGAGTTCGATGAAATCAACGTCCGTAGCATTTAGCAATTCAATGCCTTGCAAGTAATCTTCTAAGCAACCACCACCTAAATTGGCTAAAACCACGGTGCCTAATTTCTGCATTTCGGGCAGTTCTTCGGCAATGAAATGTTTTACGCCAGGATTCTGCAGTCCTACGCTGTTCATAATACCGCTGGAAATTTCGTGGATGCGTTGACCAGGATTTCCTTCCTTAGGATTGAATGTGAGGCCTTTGGAACTGATTCCGCCCAACTTAGAAACCGGATAAAGCTGATTGAATTCCTGTCCGAAACCAAAAGTCCCTGAAGCGGCGATGATAGGGTTTTTGAAAGTGACGCCGTTAATTGTGGTTGTTAGCATAATCAATGATTTAAATAAGGTCGCAAAGATACGTAATTATTCTATTGGCAGACTTTTTCTTTTGCTTGCATAAAGGCATTGTAGAAAAGGTCTCCTATAAGGTTATAGCCTGCAATGGTGAAATGAACGCGGTCGTATTGAGCAAGTTTGGCGATGCGCCATTTCTCCATCGATTTGAGTCCGCCCATAATGTCAAACTGGTCCCAGACGCCACCAGCCGTTAGCTCGGCCAGATTGTAGAAAACTTTGCGAGCCGTGGCTCCGTTTTTGTTGACGGTGTATTTTCCGCGGGCTATTTTCTTGTAGCTGTCATTATTGGTGATGAAGATGAATGCGCAATTAGGATTTACCTGCTTGATTTCTTCAATAAGTTTGAGATAGTTGTTTTGGAAGACGGTGGTATCGAACTTATCGGTGGAGGCATCGTTGATGCCGATGCCGAAGATGACCAGGTCGGGATGTATTAGTTCCAGATCCTGTACGAAGTTCTCGCATCTGAGATACGAAGGGACGCAGGCTCCGTTAACTCCAATCGAGTGGAAGGTGATGCCAGGGTTGTCGTTTTCGAGCAGAATACCATTGATGGTAAAGGTTTCCGTTGAGTCGCACACCATACGGATGATGAAGGAGTCGCGGATGGCAGGAATCCCGTATATGTATCGGCGAAGGAGAGTGTCCACGCTGGCAGGGAGAAATTCCGTGCTGTCGATTTCGATGACTGGGGTGGTGTTGCCGTGGTCGCTGGCTCCGAGCAGGGTGATCTTGTTGGTGACGAACTCCAGTGCCTTGTCGTTCATCTTGATTTTTATTTCGGCTAAGCTGTCGCTGGTATAAACGGCAATACCACCAACACCGAGAGGCTTGTCGTAAGTTTTGTACACATTGCGAATGAGTGTGAAATTGCCTTGTTTGTAAACACGATAATCAGCAGGGTTGTTGCATTTTTTTGCGGCAGAGTATGGGAAGATAAAACCGCGTGAGGCATTTTCGTCGGCGTAGTTGAGAAGGATGTTTTTGCGAATGCGGTGCGACATTGTGCCTGCTTGTACGTGAGATCCTCCGATATGCAGAATGCTCACATTGCCTTTGTGGGTTCGGAGCACAGAGTCGTATTTGTGGAAAAAAGGCACCAACAGAGAGGTGTCGCTGCTGAAATAGATGGTGTCGGCAGCGAAATTGGCAAAGTCTAATGTGTCGATTTTAACTCGCACTCCTTGCGCAAAGAGATGGCAAAGAATCGAAAACGAGAATATTATGGTGAATAGTGTTTTTTTCATACGCAAATTTGGGTTATCGCATAGCGATGGGAAAAATCATTGACGCTTCTATTTCTGAATCTGCCAATTATCGGTGGTGTTCAAAATCTTAGCATCGCGTTCCATCTTGAACAAATCGTAAATCTGAGAGAAAGAGCCAACCAGCAGTCCGCCGATTTTATTAGCTCCGATGGTTGTGAAGTGCACGTAGTCGTTGCCCGCCCAGCCAGACTTTACCCAGGACAACATCGAGTTCTCACCGCCCATCACTTCGTACATATCCCAAAAGGCAGCTCCGTTTTCTGTAGTGACCTTTTTGAGTGCTTCGACTGTCTCAGGAAGGTGAGGGTAGGTCTGCAGGTTGCCGTTGACCATCGTACTCATGTCGGAAGGACCGATGAAGAGAATCTTGGCATTGGGGCACAACCGTTTCAAATATCTGATTTGAGCGCCTATCCGTTCGGCGTATCCATTTACGCCTTTGGCTGTCATTCCTGGTATTGAGTTTCCTCCGTATTGCATCACAATCAGTCCTACATTCATCATTTCGTATGATTTTATCAAAACGGAATCTTTGATTTTGGTGAAGATGGTTCCAGAACAGCCTCGCATAGGTACATTGTCCACGCTAACTCCATAACCGTGGTCAACCATCACGCCATAAAGGCGGGCGTTGCCAGTCATTGTCAGGTTGAGGGATGAGGTCGCCGTGTCAAGTTGCCATTCCAGCATTTGAATGCCGCTTGAGGTCGAGCTTTGCTCAAAATCCTTCTTATTGGTCTTGTCGCGAAGTGTTGCTTTGAAATTTCCATCTTTGTCGTTTATTAACAGTCGAATGTGACTGTATTGACTCATGTTTCCGGCATGTTCGTTTTTTATTGCAGTGAGACTGAAGGTGCCCGTGCCATTCAGCTGGAACGACTTGGCCAGTACGCCGTAATCACCGTCCGAGTTGCGCGCGCCTTCGCCGTAAGTGGTGTAGGTTACGAAGTTTTCGGAGTTGTATTGCGAATAGGACATGGTGGGAACTGCCTTCACGATGGGCAGTAGTCCAGGACCGCCACCGCCAAATTTGTTTTGGAAAAACTTGCGTAGATTAGATGAAATTCTGTCTAGCTCAATTTGAGAATCTCCATAGTGAAGTATACGAATCACCTCCTTGTTGCCTTGAGCTTTTTCCATTCGGGCAAACAAGTCGTTGAAGTAATTGATGTCATCGTTGGGAAAATAAAAGCGCGTGATGTGCGTGCGTGCAATATTTTGGTAGAAATTAACGCTGTCCATCAGCGATTTAAGGGTGGAATCCTTGACTGAGATTTCCTTTTCCTGAAGTTCTTTCTCTAAATTGCGTGTCGGTTCCTGGTTGCGAACCAGTATCTTTTCTATGGAAGGGAAGCGCAAAGTGAGATTGCCAATGGAAATGCCTTCAGAGGGAAAAAAGAAACATATTACTCCTAATGTTGTGATTATGAGTAAAATAAAAAACAATATCTTATAGGATTTCATCTCGAAAATTCTCGTCAAAAATGGCTGCAAATTTACGAGAATTTTTTCAACCTTAGGCGCTATTGCCGACGATTATTTTTCGTACTTTTGCGGTCTTTAATAAAAGATACTATGTTGTTTGCTAATCCGCTGTTTCTCTTTGGCTTATTCGCCATTTTGGTGCCGATTCTCATACATCTTTTCAATTTTAGGAAGTACAAGACTTTTTACTTTTCCAATGTGCGCATGTTGCAGGATGTGATGATGAAGACGCGCCGGGAGTCGCAGTTGCAGCATTTGATTGTCTTAGGATTGCGCATTCTGGGTATCACAGCATTGGTTTTTGCTTTTGCTCAGCCCTATATTCCTCATAGTCAGCAACAGGAAAGCGGAGGTAATCTGGTTACTATCTTTGTCGATAATTCTTTCTCAATGGATGCTAATTCGCAAGAGTCGAATTTGCTGCAGGACGCCTTGATTGCTGCGAAAGATGTCGTGAATGCCTATTCTTATTCTGATGATTTTGTATTGATAACACAGGATTTCTCGGCTAAGCAGTCGCATATCTTGAATAAGGAAGAACTGCTTTCTTTGCTGGACGAGATTGAAGTTTCTCAGAATAGCCACTCGCTGGAAGAGGTGCTCGCTTTTGAAAATAGTGTTTGTAATCTATCTGCAAAAGAGAATATTACGCATTATTACATTTCTGATTTTCAAAAGTGCAATTTCGATTTTGCTCAGATGAAACACGAAAAAATGAGCCGCCAGTTTCTGATTCCTACGTTGGCGAAGGCGGCTGATAATATTTCGGTTGATAGTTGCTGGTTTCAGACGCCAGTTTTTAAATGTGGACAGCAGGTGACCCTGGTGGCACGTGTCTCAAACTATGGTCAGGATGACGTGGTGAAAATGCCTATTAAACTTTATGTCAACGATAAGCAGGTGGCAATGTCGGCGCTCGACCTCAAAGCTCAGTCTTCGGCTGATATTTTAATGAATTACACCATAGACCAGGCGGGTATTCAGTGCGCTAAGTTGCAGATCAATGATGCGCCCATCACCTACGACGACCAGCTTTTCTTTACCTATCAGGTCACCGATGCTACGAAGTTGGTTTCTATCTATGAAAATCAGCCCAATAAGTTTCTCAAGGCAATGTATGGCAAAGATTCTCTTTTTGTTTATAAAGAGATGAATGTTAAGCAGATGGATTATTCACAGTTGTCCGATTGCCAGTTGGTGATTCTCGACGAAGTGTCTCAGATTTCGTCGGGCTTGGCGACGGAACTCAAGCAATACGTGGCTCGCGGCGGCTCTTTGCTATGTTTCCCTAACGAGAATGCAGATTTGCGTAGTTGGCAAACTTTGCTTGCTTCAATGGAGTGCGACTATTTCACCTCTGAAGCGACGAACCAGATGAAAGTGGGGACTTTAAATTACGAGTGTCGCTATTTTAAAGGTAGCATGGAAAGTATTGACGATGCGGTAGAAAAACCTGTCGTGTTGAAGTATTTTGAACAAACGAAGCAGCATCCGTCCGAGTCGATTATGCAGCTGGAGAATGGTAGCGCATTGCTCTCGGCCTATACTTTTGAGAAAGGCACGGTTTTCTTGTCCGCAGTTCCGTTTGATGATGATTTTGGCAATGTGCACAAGCACGCTTTGTCTTTTGTGCCTTTTCACAATATCGGCATAATGAGCCAGTTGCAGGAAAAGTTGTTCTGCATAATGGGGATTGATAATCAGTTTGTTATGAATCAGATTACAGCATCTACTGATGAAGTTTTTGTCCTGAAAGCGCGTTCTGAAGGTGTTGAGATTATTCCAGAGCAACGGACGATGGGCAATGCTACATCGCTCTTTTTCCAATCGCAAATGACAACGCCTGGTTTTTACGATGTAATGCAGGCTAATACAAAATACAACACGCTGGCATTCAATTACAATAGACAAGAATCCGATCTAACCTATTATAGTGAAAACGAGTTGGCTAAGTTGGCAAAGCAAGGCGAAACTTTTGAAGTGATTGAGGCTGGAAAGAAAAACCTTTCGGGACTCATTGCCGAACAATTGAATGGTACGCCATTGTGGCGCTATTTTGTCCTCTTGGCTTTGATTTGTTTCTTGGCTGAAATTGCAGTGTTGCGCTTCTGGAAGAGCAATAAGACCAATGCTACCAGTATGACTGTTTGAACAGAACAAGTCGCCATTCGTTTCCCTCTTCATCGGTATATTCGTAGCGCAGTTCCTGGTCCGACAGTTTCTTGATTCGGGCTTCATACATGTAATGTTTCCCCATCAGTACAAAATCCATCTTTAGATTTTTCTCACCGTTCTGAAATAGCCATTTCCCTGTGGGAGATTCTCGTGTAGTGCCGTTGTCGTAGGCGGTGACGGCAAGGTATCCATCAAAAAAGAATGCGTAGTAGTTGCTGACTTTGTTGGCGGGCTCGTCCACCTTGATTACTTGTTCTCCATTTTTGAACACTCGTTCGAGTAACCAGTAGCCTTGAATACGGTCTTCAGGCTTTTTGAAACTGATGCCAGGGCCTTCTTCGTAGCGGCAGCCCGAAAATGTGATACCCACAAAGGAACATAGTATGATAATGGAGATGATTCTTTTCATAGCAAAGTTTTTTTTTGAATGCGCAAAGATACGATTTTATAGTTAATAGTTTTAGTTGTTGTTTGAATAGGGTAGGTTGTATTCTTTTGAAGAATTTAGCATTTGGATTTCATTTTGCTCTCCCCAAGGTCGTGTGCTATTGGTTTGCAATTTTTAAGTAAAGATGAAATGTCATTTTTCAACGATATATATTAAGGCGCATTTATTTGTTGCTATTGAGCAATGAATAACGACATATAATGTTATAGGCAAAAATTTCTATGCCTCTGGCGTTAGATAAACTTTTGATTATACATTTATATTAACATTTTCATTGTTTTTTATTTACAAAAATAACACATCCTTACACATAGGATTAGAAAGTCGCAAACGTCTATTGTACAATAGATACTCATTTTTTTTGTAAAAAAAACATCAAATAAAGATTTTTATGTAAAAAATATGTATCTTTGCAGCATAGAAATAATAAATTAATACTAACTGATGGGTAATGTATCCTTTCCGTCAGGAAGTTTCTATTGGATTAAATAGGATACGCCAAAAGGCCTTTTAATTATGAAAAAAATATTAACATTTTTTGTCACAGCGTTACTTATGGTAACCTCGTTCAGCGTTCAAGCTGAAGAATCCAGCCATACCTATGGCACAAAAGACACAGCTGCAGTAATACCATTTTCCACAGTGTGGGAATATTCTGCCACACAGCAGATATTCTTTCCTTCGGAAGTGGGCATAACCGGCAATATTTCAGGTATCACCATCTATAGCACTAATGCTACAGGAACCGAGCGTGACATAGAAATATACATAGGCACTACCTATAAGAACATTTTTCAATCAGATTCTGATTGGATAGACCTTTCTACCCTGACAAAAGTATATGATGGAGAATATACTCTTACAGAGACAAACAGGATAAATTTTGATCAGCCTTACCTGTATGACGGTACCAAAAATCTGGTATTATTCGTACATGACAAAACGGGTTCGGAGTCACCTATAATAAGATTCCAAGGTTCCCATAAACCAATTGATGAGAGCAAATGTCTTCTTTACTACTCTAGTTCTCAAAATTTCCACAATTTCAACCCTTATGGAGGCGGCATCCGAGACATCAGAAATGTGATTACCTTCCATAAAACTTATGGTATATATGTTGGTGGCGTTGATATTACCGCAAATGCCGATCGTTTCACCACGGGACTTGCATCCGGCTATATGGTATACGACCCGAACGCCAAAACACTCACACTGAACCACGTAATAAGCAATACAAAAATCAATTGCGAAGCACACACCGCTGACCTTACTATCATATCTGTGGGCAACAACGATATAGGTACAGGGAGTATATACTGTCCTACGGAACATAAACTCACTATTACCGGTACCGGCACACTCAATACGGCATACATTAACGTAAGAAGTAGCGGCACCAATAGCTCTGTTCTTGAAATAAAGAACACTACCGTACTCGCAAATATTGAAGAAGGGAAGGATTACGGTATTTACGGCTGGGGAAAAAACGAATACCTTATCATTGACAATGCCACCGTTAAAGTATTTGCCAAGAAATCGGCTGTTGACGAATTTAAAGGCATAACCCTCAATCATGTAAAGATAACCAAACCAGAGGGAGCTGTGGTTGACAACGGATATATCAAACTCAATGGAGAATGCATTGCCAACGACACACTGCTCATTGAGCCCGATGGCACCGCTACGGATATAAAGGAATATGTTACCCGCACTTTCAGCATTTATCCCAATCCGGCAGAAACTGAGGTAAACCTGCACCTTGAAGCCTACAACGGAACAGCTCACATAAGCATCATATCGGCCGAAGGCCGTATTGTAAGCACAGCCGTGCTGCCGGCCATAGAAGGCGATTACCGCATGAATGTGGCAAACCTTGTCTCCGGTGTGTACTATATCAGCATAGTAGCCGATGGCATACGCCAAACAGCTACCATGATAAAGAAATAGACGTAATTTTTGATTTTATACAGCCAACACTTTTGTGCAGTGTTGGCTGTTTTTTTATTATTTTTGCAACCTAAATAATAGGTTAAATTTAGATTAAGAAAACAATGAAAAGACTTTTCTCCTTGCTATTTTGTTGGGTGATGGCCACTCTTTTGATGGCGCAGGCTCCACAGAAATTCACCTATCAGGCCGTAGTGCGTGACGCTGCAGGTAATTTGGTGTCTAATGCCCCAGTGGGCGTGCGTGTAAGTATTTTGGAATCTGCTGCCGACGGAGATGCCGTTTACTGTGAAACGCACTTGAATAATACCAATGCCACGGGTTTGCTTACACTCGAGGTTGGTGGTGGAACAGCGACTGATGGTGATTTTGCCTCTATTGATTGGCCTAACGGACCTTATTTTCTTAAAACAGAAATGGATGTGAAGGGAGGAACCAACTACACCATAACATCTTCACAGCAGCTATTGAGCGTCCCCTACGCCTTATATGCTCATTATGCTGGCAATTCCATTGATTTGGAAGAACGGATAAGCAACCTGGAAAAGCGGTTGGATAGCCTGAAACAAGGTGGTCGTTCTTCGTTTAATTTTCTTAAAGTTGAAACTTCTGAGGTTACAAGTATTACTAGTAACAGCGCAAAATGTGGAGGTGAGGTGATTTGGGAGAGTGATGACAATGCTCATGTAAGTTCGCGCGGGGTGTGCTGGAGTACGAGCCCAAACCCGACGAAAGCCGATAATATGACGATTGATGGCAATGGCCTGGGCAGATTTACTTCTTCAATAACAGGCCTGACCGACAATACAACCTACTACGTGCGCGCCTATGCTACCAACAGCATAGGTACGGTGTATGGTGAGCAGAAGAGTTTTACCACTGCGAGCGACTTAGCCTTTGCCTGCGGAATCTCCACGGTTTCTGATTATGACAAAAACGCCTACAATACGGTGCAAATCGGCGAGCAGTGCTGGATTGCAGAGAACCTGCGGACGACAAGTTACGCCGACGGTACGAGCATATTGCAGGGCAGTGGTACTTCGAACGATGTGGCCTACTGGTATTATCCCCAAAATGATTCTTCTAACAAAGTTACCTACGGACTCTTGTACAACTGGCTAGCGGTGATGCGCAACCCCTCCAGCAGTTCTGCGAACCCGAGCGGCGTTCAGGGTATCTGTCCAAATGGATGGCACGTGCCGAGCGATGCAGAGTGGGATCAGCTAGTGGACTATGTAAGCAGCCAGAGCGAGTATAGATGCGGCAATGATGAAGACTATATCGCCAAGGCGTTAGCCTCCACCACGGGCTGGGATTCATCTCCATACACTTGTGATGTTGGAAATGACCCCAGCAGTAACAATGCCACGGGCTATTCTGCAGTTCCGGCAGGCTGCTACTCGGGTGGCTACGGCGATTATTTCGACTATTATGCCTACTTTTGGAGTACTACCAAGTACAATAGTTACGTCGCGTACTACCGATACATATACTCCTACCACGCCTACGTGGGGCGCGGCAACATCTCTAAGCACTACGGGTATTCGGTCCGCTGTCTCAGGAACTAAATAAAAAAAACAATCAATCAAGTCCCTTGCGGTGCAGGGGCGGAAATTTTAGAAGAAGGAATTTCTAAAAATCAAATGATCACTATGGATACGCAATATTTTGCGTATCCATAGTGATCGTTTTTTGCGCTGCCATAAAACACCTGTTTATCCCCCTCTTTCCACAGTTGATAGCTTTTGAAATAATTGTGAAAAACGAACCGAAATAATCCGTACATTTGCGACTAAATTTTTAAACCTATGTCAACTAATTCCAATTATAGAATTTTCGTCGAAAAAAAGGCGGATTTCCAAGTAGAAGCCAACAGCTTAAAGAATGAACTAAGCCACAATCTGAACATTACCATCGAATCATTGCGTTTGATCAACGTATATGATGTTTTCAATATCGATGCCGAATTGTTGAAGAAAGCAGAACAATCGGTTTTCTCTGAGCAAGTGACGGATAACGTGATGCGCGATTTTAATATCAATGCTAAACGTTACTTCGCCATAGAGTATTTACCAGGTCAGTTCGACCAGCGTGCAGACAGCGCTATGCAGTGTCTCTCATTGCTGGATCCCAAGACCGAAGCTGTGGTCAAGAGCGGCAAACTGATTATTGTCGATGACGGCGTTTCGGAAGCTGATTTAAATCGTATTAAGCATTATTGCATCAATGCGGTGGAAGCCCGTGAAAAGGATATGTCGGTGTTCAGCTTGTCGGAAAAAGTGGATGTGGCCGATGTGCCCGTTCACGAGGATTTTGTCAACTGGTCGCCTGCCAAGTTGGAAGAGTTCCGCGCACAATTGGGCTTGGCTATGTCAGCCGAGGATTTGCTCTTTATTCAAAAGTATTTCCGCGAGGATGAGAAACGTAATCCTACCGATACGGAAATCAAATTGTTAGACACCTACTGGAGTGACCATTGCCGCCACACTACCTTTGAGACCGAATTAACCAAAATAACTTTCACACCTTCCAATTTCCAAGAACAGATTCAGGCTGCTTACGAGCGTTATCTTGAATTGCGCAGAGCTGTTTACAAAGACCGCGTTAAACCTCAAACACTTATGGATATGGCTTCCATCAACGGTAAATATGAGCGTATGAGCGGCAACTTGGAAGATATGGAAGTGTCTGAAGAAAACAACGCCTGCAGCATATATGTCAATGTGGACATTGATGGTAAGATTGAGCCTTGGTTGTTAATGTACAAAAACGAAACGCACAACCATCCTACGGAAATTGAGCCGTTTGGTGGAGCTGCCACCTGTGTGGGCGGTGCTATCCGCGACCCGCTGAGTGGACGAAGCTATGTATATCAAGCTCTTCGCGTTACGGGTGCCGGCGACATCAATGCGCCTATGAGTGCTACATTGGAAGGCAAACTGCCTCAGTCTGTCATTTCCAAGACAGCCGCTTCAGGTTACTCTTCATACGGTAACCAAATCGGTTTGGCTACCACGCACGTTCGTGAAATCTATCACCCTAACTATCAGGCTAAACGTCTGGAAATCGGTGCGGTAGTCGGCGCAGCTCCCAAAGATCACGTTCGCCGCGAATCTCCACAACCAGGAGATGTTGTCATCATGTTCGGTGGTCGTACAGGCCGCGACGGTATCGGAGGCGCCACCGGTTCTTCTAAAGAGCACAACGAAAAATCTTTGGACACTTGTGCAGCTGAAGTTCAAAAGGGTAATGCCCCTGAAGAACGCAAAATTCAACACCTCTTCCGCCGTCCTGAAGTTACCCGTCTGGTCAAGAAGTCCAACGACTTCGGTGCTGGCGGCGTTAGCGTGGCTATCGGAGAACTGGCTGATGGTCTTAAAATCAACTTGGATTCAGTAAGAACAAAATACAAAGGTCTTAACGGTACTGAAATCGCTATCAGCGAATCTCAGGAACGTATGAGTGTGGTCGTTGACAAAAACGATGTGGAAACCTTCTTCAACTACTGCCGTGAAGAAAACATCGAAGCCAACATCATCGCCTACGTTACGGACGACAACCGCTTGACGATGACTTGGCGTGGCAAAACTATCGTGGACTTGAGTCGCGATTTTATCAACACTAACGGCGTTCGCCAGGCAACAGAAGTTGTCATCAACGCTGTCCCTGACGATGTCCTGGCTAACCCGGCAGAGCCCGAAAGCAAGGCTTCAATTTCCGACCAGTTTATCCATTGCCTTACTAATCCTAATGTGGCTTCCCAGAAAGGCTTAATTGAAATGTTTGATGCCACTATCGGCGCCACCACGGTTTTGATGCCATTCGGTGGTAAAAACCAGTTGACCGAAGCACAGGCCAGCGTACAGAAATTGCCTGTACTGCACGGCCATACCAACACGGCCAGCATTATGGCATTTGGATACAATCCTTTCATTGCGATGAAATCGCCATTCCACGCTTCCATTTACGCCATTTTGGAATCTATGTCCAAGATTGTTGCCACCGGTGCGGATTATCAGAAGATTAGATTCACCTTCCAGGAGTATTTCGAGAAAATGGGACATGAACCCGCACGTTGGGGAAAACCTTGCGCTGCTATGTTAGGTTCCGTATGGATGCTCAACGAATTCCGTTTGGCTTCCCTCGGCGGGAAAGACTCTATGAGTGGTACTTTTAAAAACCTGAACGTGCCTCCAACATTTGTCTCCTTCGCCATCACTACCGAAGACGCCAACAAGGTCATCTCACCAGAATTTAAGAAAAAAGGTAATCATATTTATTTGATTAAGAATAAAATAAATCAATCTCTTCCAGATGTTGAGCACACCAAGAAAGTCTTCTCATTCATGCGTGAGAATATTCTGAACGGCAAGATTGTTTCAGCTTTCACACCTCAATTCGGTGGCGTTGCTGAAGCTTTAGCCAAGATGAGTTTCGGTAATGACCTTGGCTTTAACATCAAAACCGACATCAAACTGTTCGAATACAACTATGGTAGTTTTGTTGTTGAAACAACGGCTTCATTAGCAGCAGATTTTGCTACGGAATTAGGTCTTGTTGACGACGAATTCATCGTTAATGGTGAAAAAATCAGTAAGGCTGACTGCTTGGCAGCTTGGCGCGGCGTTTATCAAAAAACTTATCCTGAAATTGCAGAAAACGAGACGGCTTCAACGGGTGAAGAATTTACTGCAAAAGCACAAAACGTTACTTACGCACCTGCAGAAAAAGTTGCCAAACCTAAAGTTATCCTTCCTGTATTTCCTGGAACTAACTGCGACTACGATACGGCAAAAGCATTTGAAGATGCTGGCGCCGAAACGAGAATCTTCGTTTTGCGTAATCTGAATGAAACCGAAATCAACCAATCTATTGACGAGTTGGCTGCAGCCATCCGTGAATCACAGATTCTTGCTTTAAGTGGCGGTTTCAGTTTGGGTGATGAGCCTGACGGTAGTGGCAAATTTATCGCTAACGTATTGAACAACGCAAAAATCAAAGCAGCCGTTAACGACCTGTTAGACAGGAAATGTCTGATTTTAGGTATCTGCAACGGATTCCAGGCTTTAGTTAAATCAGGATTGCTCCCATACGGCAAATTGGGTGAAGTTACACCAAAATCTCCTACTTTGTATCGTAATAACATCAACAGACACATTTCAAGACTTGTCCGCACCCGCATTGCCACCACGAAATCTCCTTGGTTGCAATCCTTCCAGGTTGGTGATGTTCATAATATCGCAGTTAGCCACGGCGAAGGCAAATTCGTAGTCAGCAAGGAAATGGCAAAACATCTCTTTGAGAACGGACAGGTTGCCTTCCAATACTGTGATGAAAACGGAAATCCAAGTATGTCTCCTTACGACAATCCTAATGGTTCATTCTACGCTATTGAAGGTATTGTTTCTGACAATGGCCTGATTTTAGGAAAGATGGGCCACAGTGAACGTAAGGGCGAAAATCTTTACAAGAATATTGATGGAAATAAAACACAGGATATTTTCGCTAATGCAGTAGCTTATTTCCGTGGAAAATAGTTCACGATGAAGCAGCTACTACCTATATTGCTCCTTATCGTAGGTTTGCGTCTTACAGCGCAAACCTACGATTTGGCTTTTCAAAGGGACTATTCCATTCCCGTAATACAGAATGGTAAGACGTTGGAAATGCCATGGGTGGGCGGTATGAACTCGGTGCGATTCTCCGAAATCGACTTGGATAGGGATGGGGTTAAGGACCTTTTTGCATTCGAAAAAAATGGAAACCGGATTCTTCCTTTTGTCAAGACTGATTCAGGTTATCGTTATGCTCCAGAATATTTGTCCGCATTCCCTGATTTACACGATTGGGTTATCCTAAGGGATTTCAATCACGATGGGAAAGAGGATATTTTTACTTACGGCATAGCTGGTATAACTGTGTACGAGAATGTGTCGGAAAAGACTTTGAAATTTAAGCTGGTAAGTGAACAATTGCAGGCTTATTACTATAATGGATATTCCAATATATATGCTTCCCCCGATGATTACTTAGCCATAGAAGATATTGATGGAGACGGAGATTTGGATATTTTGAATTTCTGGATTCTGGGAAAATTTGTTCATTATCTGCGCAATTATTCTGTGGAAAAAGGTGGAACCGAACCTTTTGATTTTAAACTGGAAGATGAATGTTGGGGTAAGTTTGCTGAGGGAGAAACCAACAATTCGATAGAACTGAATGTATCCTGCGAAACGAAGGACGGAGAAGACCCGATGCGGCACGTGGGTTCGTCGATTTATGCACGGGATTTTGAAGGCAAGGGAGTGATGGATATCGTAGTTGGTGATGTTGATTTCCCGAATTTGATTAAGTTGACAAATGGAGGAACCAAGGATAAAGCCTTGATAACTTCGATGGATACGGCGTTCCCGAATACTAATGCACCTGTGGACATGTATTCAATGCCCGCCATTACTTTTATTGATGTGGATGCCGATGGCTTGGATGAAATCATAACATCACCATCTGATCCTTCTTTGACAAAATCGTATAATCAGAATTGTGTTTGGCTTTATCATTTTGATTCATTGACAAATAATTATGAGTTGCAGACAAAATCTTTCCTTCAAGAGGAGATGATTGACGTAGGAGGTGGAGCGTATCCTGTTTCTTACGACTGGGATGGAGATGGCCTGAAAGATTTGTTTATTGCCAATTATGGAACGCTTGATAGTGCTTGGTTTGAGTATGGTTATCTGAAGACGGCATATTCATCAGCTATTGCCTATTATAAAAATATAGGTACGCTTTCTAAACCCGAGTTTGAATTGGTGACAATGGATTTTGGCTCATTGCGAAAGTATGGTTTCCAAGCGCTATACCCTGCGTTCGGTGATCTGGATGGTGATGGGAAAACGGATTTGCTGTGCGGGCAGCGTGATGGGAGGTTGTCTCTGTTTACCAATAAAGGTAGTAAGGAAGAACCTCTGTTTTCGCTTGTCGATGAGCATTTTTTCCACATTGATGTGGGCGATTTCAGTACACCGCAGCTTTTCGATTTGGATGGCGATGGCAAACAAGACTTGCTGATAGGAAACCGCCGCGGACTTGTGGCCTACTATCAAAATGTGTCGGAGCAAGGAACCGCGCAATTCCAAAAAATAACGGATACGCTTGGAGGTATTGACGTGCGTGATTATGAAATTTCCTATTTCGGTTTTGCAGTGCCTTGCTGTTGCAAGAATACCAAGGGAGAAACGCTTCTGTTTTGTGGCAGTGAGCAAGGAAATGTATTTTGCTATAGTAATATAGATGAAAATCTTGAGGGAAAATTTCTCTTGAAAGAAAAACTTGTGGAAGTCTTCCCATCGGCACGGCATACTATTGATGAAGGGATTAGAGTGGCGCCTTGCGTTGCAGATTTAAATAATGATGGTTATCTTGATTTGTTGTTAGGCAACTATGCTGGAGGGGTAGCTTTTTTTGCTGGAAAAAATCCCCAATGTCTTGGAAATCATAGTGAGGAGAACTTGTTTTCGCAGTGGACTATCTATCCTATTCCAGCGACTGATGTGGTGACTGTGAAAACTCCTAATGTAGATTTTGATTATGTAATGGTACATAATATTCTGGGCGAATGTGTTGATGCTCAGTCTTGTGAAAACAAACGTGTGCAAGTTTCAAAATTGCCTGCAGGAATTTACATTGTGACTTTTTACCATCACAAGGAGAGGGTAGGGGTGGCCAAACTGATAAAGAGTTAATCAAGGAATCTTGATTTGAAAATCCCAGATTTTTGTTGCGAAATGTGGCGAGGAAAGTCTTTTTGCATTACTCGTTTGACGTCAGTTTTACATACAAATTAAACAATTCCGCCATGGTCGAGAAATCAATTTTTTCTTTTTTCATTGTTCTTGTTCTATTATTGTTTGATAGAGTCTGAATAATTCCGTAACAATTTGAGATTCATTGTTAGAAGATAGAATTGTTGCATTGAAACCGTAGGCAGCCATCACGGCATGATCATTTTCCTTATGGGCTTTGCGCAGCTCGGGTGGCATTACGACATCATCGTACAAGTCGGCCAAGGAACTTTCCGGATATTTTGCCCGCGCATCCAGGATGGCTTGCGCTGTCTGCTCAATTTTAGTCTTCTGGTCTTCCGTCGGTGTAGGCCATGGAAAATTGTTATATACAATGTCTTTAGAATAGCGATAATCAGATTTCAGCCGGCCGCAAACCACGCGCATCCATGCCATGTGGACATTGGAAGTCAGAATGCCGAAATGGTAGAGAGTGGTATTGGGTGCTAACCTTATTGCATTACTACAAAAAATATCTGGTGTCAAAAAGCCGATAGGTGTATATCTTCTTTTTTCAGAAGATGTTTCTGGAATAACAATATAATTCCCCTTTGGCATATTTTCTACGTGAAAGCGAGTAGGTTTATCGGCAAGTTTCCGAGTTCCCTCGCTTTTGCTGGCCAAGCGAAAATCACGCACAGCTAGCACCCGTTTATAACATTCTGGCATTGAACGTATTTCCGCTGGAGAGCAGTCTCCCAACCACAGACAATATCGATACCAACCATTGATAAATTCATCTGCACCTATCCATTTTTTGAAATATGGTTCCGACTTGGGCTCTTTCTTTATGAAGGCAAACATTTCTTCTTTTGTAAACAAATAATTGCCACCATCAATAGGTTTGTTTCCTATACCAATTTCCGGCACATCACACAATGGATATTTCCTACTTTCAATCCAAACAGTTTTCGCATCAATCAGATAGGGAATAATATTTTGTGCTTGAAGGGAAGATGACTCTGTATATATCGTTTTCGTTTTGCTTTCGCATCTCGAAAATCCAATTACGACGCAGTGAACGTGCGCTTTTAATGTTGATTCGCTGTCCCAGCGGAAAGTACGATAAGCAAAATCAATATGAATGCCAAATTTTTCAAACAATGGTTTCCAAAGATTAGCTACCTGCTCGCCCTGCGTTATGCTGTTGGTGGAAACCAAAGCCGTATGACTATCGCTACTCAACATAACTTTTGCCGCTTTATAATACCAAGCAGAAACGTAATCCATATTTCCAATATTCTTCCATTTGGCTCCGAAAACATCAATCAAGTCTTGCTTCTGACTTTCCGACATCAATCTTGCCCCTACAAACGGCGGATTCCCCATTATATAGTTGAAATCCACATGATATGTTTCCGGCTCTTTACGCTTGGGATGCAGATTGATTTCGTCGCTGTATAAATCAATATTATTGTATTGAACGGTCGGTTCATTGGCAGTTGTTACCGGTGCTTCCTGTAGTGGATAGACATTGGTTTGCTTCGCAATGATGGCCGTACGCTCTTCAATAATAGGCCATTCGGTCCATGACAAGCGCAACGCGTTGCCCGTCTTGATATTGTGGTAGGTTTTTAGCGGCAGCATATCCAAATCGAAGTCCACGATGGTGGAGGTTTCCTTCAACATCTGACTCTCGGCAATCCACAATGCGGTAGTTGCGACGTCTGCCGCAAAATCGTTGATTTCGATGCCATAGAACTGATGAATGGAGACCTTAACGGGATTGGTTTCTTCAAAACCCATTTGTACCTGTCCCTTAGTCTGAAGACGTATGGCCTCATTTTCCAAACGGCGCAGCGATAGGTAAGTCTCCGTCAGAAAATTTCCACTTCCGCAGGCAGGATCCAGGAATTTCAGTTCAGAGAGTTTCTTCTGAAATTCTGCTGCTTTTTTCATTTGCACTTTCCCAACCTTCTCGGCTTTGACATCATCCAACTCGCGGCGCAAATCATTAAAAAACAACGGGTCGATAACTTTATGGATGTTTTCGATAGAGGTGTAGTGCATACCGCCTGTTCTGCGCGTCACAGGGTTCAATGTCGATTCAAATACGGCACCGAAAATAGTGGGACTGATTTCGCTCCAATCAAAATCATCCGCCGCCTTTTCCAAAATCAGCGCGCGCAGTTCGTCGGTGAAATTCGGAATCTCAACGTTGCAATCAGAAAACAGACCGCCATTCACATACGGGAAGGCCAATAGCGCTTCATCCATATACGGGTCGCGGTCCTCAACTTTGGTGTCCAAAACTTTAAACAAGTCAATTAGCGCCCGACGGAAGTTGCGAGCGTCAAATTCCGACATATAATCGTGGAAAATGTTGCGTTTCCCGAAAACACCGGCATCTTCTGCATACAAACAAAACACCAAACGCACACAGAGCATATTCAGACTGTGAAGGGTTTCGGCGCTGGAGGGATCTTTGTACTGCGGTAGCAGCGCATCATAAATTTTACCCACCAAGTCACCAGCCTTGATACTCACCTCCATTTCCTTTTGCAGATGGGCATTTCCGGTATTGGTTAGAAATGAGAGCCGATAATACTCCTTGTCAAGATTTTCCAGAAGAATTTCAAAAGGCTCTCCATTTGGATTTTCCATATCGTAAACCAAAAACGACTGAAAATTGCTCACCACCACCCAACGCGGACGCATCGAATAAGGCAGTTCATTAGCATAGCGCTTGGCCTGCTGAAACGGCGTAAGTATAGAACCGTCACTCTGTTTGTAGCCTTTGTGCAAATCAATGTCAATGCTCTTTTGCTCTATCAAAACCTTGGTCGCTTCAATAAAAGCATCTATAAAACTGACGTGCGTGAGCTGCACGCGCTTTTCAAACTCAATGAATTTCTGCGGTTCCACAATTTCAAATACAGACTGGAGTAAAGACATCCAAAATGACTGGGTCTCACTTTTCTCGTCTCCACGATTTTTCCATTCCTCAGCGAATGTCTTTGCTGCAATTTGTTGTTCCTGTGTAGTTTTCATAGAATAAGAGAATTATTGTTGACGTTTGATGGAGTTTTGATGGAGTATTTCTAAAAATTGTTCGATGAATTCTACATATTGAGCATCTTGCCCTGGCTTGAGATAACGCTCGCGGACCTGCTGCCACTGCTGCGGCTGCACAACGGGCAAGTTGTTTTCCTTCTTGATGTGGGCGATTTCGTCCACAATCTGCATTCGTTTCGACAAAAGTTCGCTTAATTGGGCATCCACATTTTCAAGCAGGGCGCGCTGCTTGACCAATTCTGGATTGGACACATTGTTTTTAAAACTCAAACCACGTATCAACTGAGCCCATTGCTGGGGAGTCAGTTGCTGTGCCGCGTCGCTTAAAGCGCGGTCGGGAGAGCAATGGCACTCCAACATCAGCCCGTTGAAGCCGTAGATGAGGGCCAGCTGCGTGATTTGCGGAATCCAGCGCGTGTCGCCACAAAGATGCGAAGGGTCGCAGATGATGGGCAATTCCGGGTAACGAACTTTCAAATCGATGGGGATTTCCCAACAAGGCGCGTTGCGATAGACGTTTTCGTTGCTGTCGGCAAAGCCGCGGTGTATGGCCATCACCTGCGCAACACCGGCTTTCAGGAAACGTTCGATGTTGCCGGCCCAGAGTTTCAAATCCGGCACCAAAGGGTTTTTCACCATCACCGTAAAAGGAGCATTACGGACGGCATCGGCAAGCAGTTGCACTTCTGTAGGATTCACCGCCGTGCGCGCGCCTATCCAAATCGTATCGATTCCGTGCCGGGCACAAAGCTCAACCTGCTGTGGCGTCATCACCTCCGTACAGACTTTGAAACCATACTGGTGCTGCACCTCCGCCAACCACGGGAGCGCCTCCTCACCCACGCCGGCAAAGCTGTCGGGATGGCTGCGAGGCTTCCACACACCGGCACGAAAATAATCCAGCGCCAAACCGCCTGCACGCACCTCTTCAGCCAACTGCTGGGCAGTGGTCAAAACCTGCTGCGCACTTTCCGCAGCACAGGGACCCGCTATCATCAACGTCTTCATCTCCTTACTACATTAATTATATTCAAACTCCATTCATCATTAACCATTCACCAATCCCCATATTCATCAATCCCCGCATTCACCAATCCCCGTATTCATCAATCCCCGTATTCACCAATCCCCGCATTCACCAATCCCCGCATTGCGCTTCGCTTATGCGGGGTTAACGATGATGCCCTTTCAGGGCATCTTGGTAAATTGTTCGTTTATTCATCAATTTCCTCCTGTTCATCAGCATCCTCCTCCAAATCTTCAGCGGTGAAATAATTCTTCACAAACTTGTTTTTCCAACCACGGTTGCCCAACTTATAGGAGAATGAAGGCAGGCCTTTTTCTCTATCCGCCGTCAATGAACGTTTTTGCGGTTTGGTATTCTTGATTGCCTCATTGAAATTCTTATCGGAGGAGAACGCGGACACTACGTTATTGTCAAATTGGAAATAGTAGAACTGCTCGTCAAATTCAAAATAGACGTATAGTTTGTTACGGGAGCCTCTCTTCTCAATCACGATGCGGCCGGGCACCATCTTATAGACGGATTTTGAACCGCAGACAATCAAAGGCAAGGTGGTTTGAGACTTGAAAGTAGAACGATCTTTATCCCAACTGAAGTCGATATTGGAGAACATAAACATCACCTGCAAAGCATCGGGCAGACGTCTGTTATTGCCGAGTGCCACATTTCTGGTGTAACGTTCGTATTCTGTTTTACCCAAGATATCGTAAAGTGCCTGGTCGTATGCGGCATCATCCGAAACATCCACGAAATCCAAAGAAGTGGAATTTTCCAAAGTCTTGTTCATCAGACGCATACTTTCATCATTGAAAAAGAAATCAATGGAAGTGGTGGCGTGCATTTCGGCGGAATCCGCGGACATAAAGTTGACGATGGAACCGTTGGTATGGAATTCCACGCGGCCGAGTTTGGCACCCATATCGATGGCACCCACACCCGTTGCCACGCAGTCATCAGTGCGCAAGGTGATAATGTTGCCGCGCGTGGTCGGATCCATCAGCTTCTCTTTGGAAGCGGCCCTGAACTCACGGGATTCCCTATCGTACGTAATGTAGCCATACACACTGATGTATTCCGCATCGTTACGCTGGTTCTTGGCGTGACCGAAGACCGTATAAATTCTACCTGTAACATTAGAGGAGGCAATAGCCACCTTAACAGGGAGCTCGTTCATATCCTTGGTACGCTCGTGGATTTGCAGCATAATATTTTCGGGATCCACCTGTTGCAAAATCTTCATACGCGCGTGCTGCACAGTATCACAACCTGTTCTGATTTCCACACCGCCAAAGTACGAAAGGAACGGCTGCGTGCTATGCAACTCGGCACGGCCGTCAAAACCGAACTGGTCGCTAAATTGGAAATTCTTCTCCAACGGAATCTTCGATTCACCGAAAGTCTCCTTGGTCACATAATAAACGGTATCGAAATAAAGAGTTTGAACATTCTTGTCTGCATCTACATAATCATAATAACCATTGGCGTAAAAACGAGTGACGGTTTTTATTTTAGTGTTGCAATTGTAAAGTTCGTGATATTTGTTGTCGCGGCCGGCCAAAATCCGTGAATGTTTCAGCTCGTCCATTTCCGCCTTCAACCGTATGGTGACATCGCCGTGCTCCGGTGTGATAGCCGCATCACCGACGTTTATATAGCGAACGCCGTGTGCATTGATGACATTTTTGGTGAAGTCAAATTCGGCATTGAGCGCACCGAAACGATAGCCCACCGACAAGTCGGAAGCATACATTTCGTTAGCCGTTTCACTGTGCATATCCACCAAATCGCGAATAGGCGTATTGTCAATATCCGTATCCTTATAAGGATCATCCCATTTGAAACGAAGGATAGTTGAATCAATCGGATCCCAGAAAAATTCAGAGGCCTTTGCCTTGATTTCGTTCTTCACGAAGTCAACCGTTGAGGCATCGCCATTTGCCACAAAATGTCCCTTACGGGTTTTGAAATCCACGTGGGAATTGTAATTGTCCGTTGTAAAGGCAATATTGTCGTTACCGTTACTGATGTCGTAAATTCGCAAATCGGACGTGTCGGCCTTCACCTCGTGATGCTTGAACGCAAAGAGTCTGGATGTGATATCCGCACGATTGAACTTGAAGACACCCGTACCGTACATTCCGTCGGGCGTGATTTTGGAATTGCCGACCAACTGTGTCTCGTGGAAAATATCTATCGGATTGTCAATGGTGTTGATGAACATCTGGTCTTGATACGGTTCCCAATGCAGATAGGCATCATCTACAGAAGCTGGAGGAAATTCCACGCCGGCTAACTGTTCGTCCACGCGATGCTGGTCAGCAGCGCCATTGGTTGAATCCAAATAAAACACCAAGCTATCAGACATTGTGTGGGAGGTGATGTAGTCGATGTTGCCTTTGCCGCGCAAACCGCGGTTGCTCAAATCAACGACACCCTGATAGGAGCCTTTGCCTTCGTACATCGGGAGGCCGGACGTCTTATGTCGGAAGCCCAATGAGAAGTCGGGGCGAATCTTCAAAGGTTCCGGAATGTCCGGGAAAATACCACCGGAATAGAGCGCACCCGTGAATTTCAAAGAGTCGATTTCAAAGTTGTCCAGATTCACCACGCGGAATTGGTTCACCGCATAATAGAATCTGTCGCGGGTATAAACGCCATTGAGCACGTACGGCTGGTCATAGAAGACCTTGCCGCCCTTGCGGGCTTCGAAAATCGGATAGTCGGGATAATCCACCATACCGCTCTTGTTGCCGGGCACGTCAATGAAAAGCGTTCCCGACAATTCCTCGATTTGGCTTTTCACCCGTTGCAATTTGTAGTCTCCGTACATATCCATCGGACCGTTTTTGTCTTCCACATACATAATTAATGTATCGATAACGTCCATATCAACGAGGAAGTGGTCGTAATCAAACTTACAGTTGTGGGTTACAAAATCGAACAATCCGCCAATCACACGACCGGAGAACACCATATCGCGGTTTTTCTTAACAGTCACCAATTCATTCATCGGATAGACATTGACGATTTGCGGGTCACTCAGCACGAAGAACTCGCAGCCCGTGATTTTCAAATCACTGGTCAGCAAATCCATAGAAGCATAATGGGTTTTGGACTCCAGACGAATATAGTCGTAATCTCTTTTCTTCACCTGGTTGTTCAAATAACGGGCGATTTTGCTACGATAGTAAAGTTGGTTGTTGTTGATGTCGTATTCAATAAATCCGCGTGCGGCAAAATCAATCATCATGGCTTTGATATCCAACGGCGGGCGCTGAAACCATCTGATTACATCTTCAATCGTGACGGGGCCATAGCTGTTGCTGTTGTACAGCTCCCACAACGTACGAAGCGGATTGACCGTGTTGTAACCTTCAATCTCGTGCATAACGGAGGCATCATAATAATTGTAGGATTCAAAAAAGGCGGAATGCTCTGCCGTCTGTCCGACAATCGGTCTGAATTCGATACGCTCCTCCTGCGTGTTCCATTGTAAAGACTCAACCGTGATTTCCAATTTGTGATAGGAATCAAAGAACGGAGAACGTCCCACACCCTGTTTGGGTCTGGAAATCAGCAAGTCCTTGGTTTCATTATTGTATTTGAAATTGGCAGCCGGATGATAAATGGAATCCTCTTCCAAATAGATGCAAACTTTGGCGTCTTCAGAAAGCAAGTTCGTCGGTTTAATCAGGAAACTGTGTGACAATGCGCGTACAATGACTTTTTTTTCGCGCTTGATGGAGACCACGCCTAAAGTGTCTCCTGAGGTGATACCGTAAACGGAGGCACCGCGAAGATCGAAGCCGCCCATATAATCCACGTCCGGATAAAGATTGGGTATGCTCAATGTGTGCTCTTTACTCACAAAACGCGGGTAGGTCGCCTTCTCCTCAGTTGTCGGCAAAGTAGCCCTCACATCCACACGTCCTACAATCGGATGGTCGAAATAATCCGGATAGTAGAATGTCGCGTTATAGGCCGTCACATTCGGATAGCGCAAATCCACCTCGTAGGCGTTCAGGTCTGCGTGTACACTCTGGTCCAAGCCGGCACGGTCCCAAAAGACCTTTCCTTGGGTCGCCTCAAATTTCAAGCGGGCAGGGAAATACCGTCCTTTCACATCTAGGACTTCCATACTGTCTTTGGCAGACGACCCTATCAAGTTGATGTCGGAGAAATCGAAATAAGGTTCCTTGTCGAAACCCATCTTTTCCGCCCAGCCCATAGCCACCCATTTCACGTTATCTTCCTTATTGAGAATTTGGTCTTTGAAGAAATACGTGTAAAGTTGCATCTTCGTCGTAAACTGGGTGACATTGTTGGATGCGTGATATTCCACAAACTGGTTCCAGGTGTCGATTTCATCGGCAAAGTCGCTGTTCGTGAAAGCCATATAGGCGTGGATAAAGGAGGCGAACTGCGGAATCGGACGGAACTTGCGTTTCATCAACTTGTTGGCCTGTTCCAAGAATGCCATCTGGCCTTCACCGCTGATTGAGGTATTCCAATAATTGGTAAACTCCTCCAACAGCGCGTCGGCCTCCTTCTGGCGGTCCTTGTTGACAGAAGAAAGATATTGCTTCATTTCCTCCACCGTCTTGGTTGGATCATTGGAAAATGAAGAAAAACGCTGTGCTTGCACCAAGATGGTCGAGCACAGCATAACGAGTAGAACGATATATTTTTTCATTGTTAAGCTTTGCAGAATTTAGCAGCCACCCATTGGTCTTTGGCTTTATGGGACACATAGCGCATCCCGTTTTCGAGGCAGCACTGTTTGATGGCTTCGAGGTCTTTCCCGTCGTAGAAGCCGCTCATAAACAGCAGGCCGTTTTCATTCAGACATTTGACGTAGGTGGGTATGTCGTTTAAAAGGATATTGCGGTTGATGTTGGCGAGAATGATGTCATATTTTTCCACACCTAAGATGGAGGCGTCACCGAGAAGGACTTTTACTTCGGGGCAGTGGTTGTGTTCCACATTTTCGAGGCCGTTGCGGTACGCCCATTCGTCATTGTCAATGGCTGTGACGGGGCCGGCGCCGCGCAAATGGGCCAGAATGGCCAACACACCCGTGCCCGCACCCATATCCAAAAGCGCCTTGCCTTTGACATCCGTTTCCAACACGTACTCGGCCATCTGATAAGTCGTGGCATGCTTGGCCGTGCCAAAGGACATTTTCGGCTCAATGATGATTTCGTATTCGACATCCGGACAGGCGGGATGGAAAGGCGCACGCACATAGCAGCGGTCGGCAATGGTGACCGGCGTGTAGTTGGCCTCCCATTCGGCATTCCAGTCCTTGTCGGGCATCTCCTGCACCGAACAAGTCACCTTTACATCCGGGAAACCGTGGTTATCAACTACCTCACGAATGGCTGCCGCATCATAATCCTTTACAGGGATGTAGCATAACAGCTCGTCTTCGTTTTCTCCGTCCATAAAGCTGTCACATCCGGCATCTGCCATCATAGAAGTAAAAATATCCTTCCAAGGATCGCTCGGCGTAACCGCGAGCTTGATTTCCAAATACTGCATATTATATAGGTTAAAGGTTGGTTTTAGGTTTCGTCGGCAATGAATACGGATTACATATCCACCGGGCGACCATTGAGATTGAACCACAAAATATCCTCCTCGTTGGTTTTCTTATCAAGGATGGTAACTTTGTAATAGCTCATCTTTTCAGCTATCTTCTTTACAGAGTAGTATTCCGTGACTTTGCAGTTCTTGTGATTTTTCTTGATATAGTCTTGAATGGTTTCGGAAAGATTGTCCAACTTGCCCATCACCATCGTTTCGACCATCTCACCATAGCTGTTGAAAACGCAGATTTCCTTACCGCGGGCACTGAAATAGATGGCCTGGTAGTTCATATTGCCGTCCTCTTTCCATTCGACATTGGTTATGCGCGGATATTTGAGCTTGAAAGCGGCCTGAACATTGTCGGGAATATTTCGGGCATCATCGCTTTCCAATGTCATATTCATCTTTTCATAGTATTTGTCCAACGCTTCATCTTCCGCGCTGGCCTCTTTATCGTTAACGCCTAACTGATAATCCGGGTCGATGGTGCGGATGAGTTTGCCGGTTTTGTCAAAGATGATGGTCGTCACCAATTTGGCTTTGTAATTGGCCTTCTCATAAAAATCGACCATTGTCTTATCTTGTTTGTCAGCGCGCTGCTCTTTGACAGCGGACTTGAATTTGAAGCCTTTATAGAAATCGTTGAGGTGTTTCAACATCGGGCCGGTGACGGATTCTTCCGGCAAAACGGTCAGTGTTTTTTCCCAAACACCGTCTTTGGTAATATAGACGGCCGTCTTCTTGCCGGTATTGTAACATTTGGCCACATACATACTATCTATAAAGAACCAGTTGAGTTCTTCAGGATGCATTACCTTTTTAGCTAAGGATTTAACCACCACTTCGGGAATGGTATTCGGTTTCAAAGCGATGTTGCCGAGTTCGTCTTTGACAATCACTTCGGGTTTTTCCTTTTTGGGTTTTTCGGGTTTCGGTTCGTTCTTCTTGGCTTCTGTTTCCTTGGAGGCTACCTCTTTGGATTTGTCCGCTCCGGCTTTGGGCGCGGAAGTGGATTTGGGAGTGGTAGATGTTTTCGGGGCAGAAGTCGTGGGTTTGGGAGTGGATGATTGGGATGTGGAAGTCTTAGGCGTGGAAGACTTCGTGCTACTCGTCGTGGTTTTGGGAGTTGTGGAAGAAGAGGAGGCTGGTGCTTTGGTATCTTTTTGAGCCACCGGTTTGGGAGCCGGTTTTTCAGCAGGAGCCAATGGGTCTTTGAAATCAGCAGGATCTTTTCGGTTGATGAGCGCGTTTTTGCCCGTGGTGCTGAAAGTCAAAACGGAGGATTGCACACCTACACCATCGGGTTTAACTTCCAGATAATAGTGGGTTTTATCGTTATCCTTTTCCTCCAAGCAGGAGACACTGATTATGAAATCAGGGTAATTGGCTTTTACATAATCCGTGATAGCGGAGGGAAGTTCGCCTTGAGGGACGGTGAAACGGGTATAGAGCCATTTCCCATCGGCGGAAATATATACTTTTCCGTTGCTTCCTTCATCTTTTACGGAAGCCACATAATCGGAGCCTTCTTTTTGCCATCCCGTCACTTTGACGTATGGATATTGGTATTCCAAAGTTTGAGTCACGTCGCCCGGCACATCCGCAGTCTTGATTTTCTGTGCGGAGAGCGTCCAACCTAATGATGTAAATAACTGAATAGCAGCGACAAGGAGTACTAATTGTCCAAATTTTTTCATAAAATTCCTATTTTAAAAAAACGGTGCAAAGATAAAAAAAGTTTTTAGTTGTTTAAGTTTCGCAAGTTGATTTTATCTAGTATATTGTTGACATTTCAAATTGACGTTTTTTGCAAGTCATTCTGGTTCAGCAATATATTTTCAAAGTAGATTTTAAAACAGATTTTCCATTGGATTTTGAGGAGTCTGAAAGACGACGACCGAAAAGGATCCGGTTCGTCCGGCTATTTTTTGTGGATTCTCATTGTGATTTTAAAACCTGCATACGCAATCTTACACAATAATTTGTTGAATATCACGTTCTTTTGTCCTATTTCTAATTCCACAACATTATGAAAAAGTTTTTATTACTGAGCGCTTTAACCGTGCTGCTTTTTTCAACTGCTTTTGCCCAAGTTCCGTCCACACCGACACATTCCTTCAAACATCACGAAATCCGGTTCGGATTAGGCGACCCATTACTACTGTATCATCAGCTGCCCGAGACTTTCAATTCGTCACTGACTATTGGCCAATTATTCCAAAAGGCACCCTACGGGGGAAGAATTTGCACAACACTCCCCATCACTATCGGCTATCGGTATCGCGCCCTGAAGTGGCTTTGGGTTGGCGGCGATATCGCCTATTGCGGTATGTTCGGACGACCAGACAATCCGATTTTGACGGAATCTTTCAACGCGCATCTTTTTCAATTGGCCTTATCCGTTCGCTTTTCGTACCTCAACAGAGAAAAGGTAACACTATATTCAGAATTCACACATTCCATTGTATCCGTAAATAAAGGATTCGTCCATAATGAACGTGTTCACGCCCAATATACTTTGATTGGCGTTGAATTTGGCTCGCAACAATGGTTCGGTTCTGCAGAGTTAGGATATGGATTCAAAGGCATCTTAAACGTGGGTGCCGGCTGCAATTTATAGTATTTTATTAAAAATCAACACATTAACCATTCATCCTTTAGCATCCCCCCATCCTTTTTTACCCTATTGCGTCATATTAAAAAAAGTGTATATTTGCGCCCTTTTTAAACTATATAACAATCAATTATAAATCAAATAATTAAACACACCAATGAAAGTTTATCAAACCAAAGAGATTAGAAATGTTGCCCTCATAGGCGGTAACCGCGTAGGTAAGACAACGTTAGCCGAAGCAATGGCTTTTCACGGCGGCGTCATCAGCAGAAGAGGCACAGTAGAGGATAAGAACACCATTTCCGACTACCGCGAAGTGGAATTGGAAAGACAACAGTCTATCCAAAGTACCATAATGTATGCTGAATTTGAAGGCACAAAGATCAATATGATCGACTGTCCGGGGTTTGACGACTTCGTTGGTGAGACCATCAGTGCCTTGAGAGTGATGGATACCGCTATGATGGTGATCAACTCCCAAAACGGCGTTGACGTAGGTGCTGAAATCCAATGGCGTCACGCAAAGGCTGCCGGCATTCCCGTAATGTTCGTTGTCAACCAACTCGACCACGAAAAAGCCAATTTCGACGAAACCATGAACCAGCTGAAAGAATATTTCGGCGGTAGCGTTATGCCTCTGCAATTTCCGGTCAATGCCGGCGTCGGATTCGACTCCGTGATCGACCTTCTCAAAATGAAACTCCTCAAGTTCCCGGCTAACGGCGGCAAAATGGTAGAAGAAGACATCCCTGCCAACCTCGCTGACAAAGCTGAAGAAATGCACAGCGCCCTCATCGAAGCCGCTGCTGAAAACGATGAAGCCCTGATGGACAAATTCTTCGAAGAAGGTACTCTTTCCGAAGATGATATGATTAAGGGCCTCAAACTCGGTATCGCCAACCGTGGTACTTTCCCCGTCATCTGCGTTGCCGCTAAATCAGACCAAGGCATTGATCGTATGATGGACCTCGTCATAAAGAACTGCCCTTCTCCAGAAGAAGGCCGTGCTATGAAGACCAAAGAAGGTAAAGAACTCAACTATAACGCCGCTGATCCTTTCGTTGGCTTTATCTTCAAAACCGCTATCGAACAACACCTCGGTGAAGTTGCCTTCATCAAAGTGGCTGCCGGTGAAGTAGTAAAAGGCGCTGACCTTACCAACACGGTAAACGGCTCCAAAGAAAGAATCTCCCAATTACTTGTTTTCGCAGGTAAGAACAGAATAGAAGTTGAAAAAGCAGTGGCTGGTGATATCATCGCCACCATCAAACTGAAATCCGCTCAAACAGGCACCACCTTGGTTGCCAAAGGCGACGACATCGTTGAACCGACCGTCTATCCGGATCCTAAATTCCGTACCGCCGTTAAAGCTAAGAACAGCTCCGACGATGAAAAATTGGGCGCTATCCTCAACGAAATCCGCAAGACTGATCCTACCTTCCTGATGGAACAATCCAAGGAATTGAAACAAATGATCATCTCCGGTCAGGGCGAACAACACCTCAACATCGTGAAATGGACAGTTGAAAAACTCAACAAGATTGAAGTTGACTACTACGCTCCGAAGATTCCGTATCGTGAAACCATCACGAAATCCGCTGAAGCTATGTATCGTCACAAAAAACAATCCGGTGGTTCCGGCCAATTCGGTGAAGTCCACATGCTCGTTGAAGCTTACTACGAAGGTATGCCTACTCAAAGCAAATACCCGATCCGTGCTACAGAAACTTATGACCTTCCTTGGGGTGGTAAGCTCATCTATAACAACTGTATCGTCGGTGGTGCTATCGACGCACGCTTCATGCCGGCTATCTTGAAGGGTATCATGGAAAGATTGGAAGAAGGCCCGCTTACCGGTTCTTACGCTCGCGATATCGTCGTTAACATCTACGATGGTAAAATGCACCCGGTTGATTCCAACGAAATGGCATTCAAATTGGCTTCCCGCCACGCTTTCAAAGAAGCCTTCACCAACGCTGGTCCGAAGATCCTCGAACCTATCTACGACGTTGACATCTTCGTTCCCGCAGAACGTATGGGTGATGTTATGACCGACCTCCAAGGCCGTCGCGGTATCATGATGGGTATGGATAGCGAAGGCGCTTATCAGATGATTCACGCTAAGATTCCATTGGCAGAATTGAACAAATATTCTACCACATTGAGCTCCATCACTTCAGGTCGTGCTTCCTACACAATGAAGTTCGCTGAATACCAAGCAGTTTCTGCTGATGTTCAATCCGAAATCATTAAGAAATACGAAGCTGAACACGAAGAAGAAGAATAATTATCTACCTATATATAATTATTGTAAAAGAGGCGGTGACAATCACCGCCTCTTTTT
>JAZRYT010000094.1:0-7413 GCA_045600905.1 Bacteroidales bacterium | reverse complement strand
TTATAACGAATTTTTCGTTTTATAACGAAAAAAGTATTATGTTTGCCGCCGTAATTTTATGGCTATGAGACTGAATCAGAAAATGACCGCTCCCGAAGAGGAGATTATGCAGATAATATGGAAAATAGGGCAGGGCTTCGCCAATGACATCATGAGCGAAATTCCGGAGCCGAAACCGCCCTATAACACCACGCTTTCTGTGGTTAAGAATTTGGAAAAGAAAGGCTATGTCGGGCACGAAACCTTCGGGAAGGCCAACCGATACTATCCGTTGATTTCCAAAGAGGAGTACTCCAAAACGCTGCTTGGGCGCGTGGTGCGCAACTATTTCAACGGCTCTTTGCCCGACCTCGTTTCCGCCTTTGCCGCCGACCACGACATCTCCGACAAGGAATTGCAGGAGTTGGCTGAGCTGATTGAAAAAACCAAGAAATCGTAACCGCTATGAAAGCCATCGCCGACATTCTCACCGTTATCCTCGTAAGCGCGGTTTGCTACCTTTTTTATGTTTTGGGACTGAAAAGGGGAAATGCGCACCAACTCAATCGCGCCTACCTGATTATCAGTTTGCTGCTGTCGGCGATATTCCCGCTGATGCGTTTCCCTTTGCCTTATCACAAAACATTCTACATAGAAACCGCGCAAACAGTAGCAGCAGCGACACAAACTGCAACCTCAGCAATAGAGTCGGCGTGGTCTCTCCCACAATGGCTGACGCTCATCTATTGGATTGGCTTTGTCTTTTTGGCCATAGTGTTACTAATGAAAATTTGTCGTGCAGTTCGTCCCTTTATCGGCAGACAGAAGCAATCCGTCGGGTGTTTGCGCGTGGTTAACCGGCCCCAACAAGACACACCCTTCTCTTTCTTCCATTGGTTGGCAATATGCACGGAAGCGTACGAGTCGGAAGAGTTAGCGGCTATTTATTGGCACGAAGAAGCACACGCCCGCCAATTGCATACATTGGACCTCCTACTTGTTGAATTCGCCGGTATGGTGTGTTGGTTCAATCCCTTTGTTTTTGCTTATAGAAAAGAGCTGAAAGCCGTGCACGAATATCTCGCTGACGAGGCCGTGTTACGCAACGGAATAGGCAGGAATGCCTATTTGGATCTAATGATGAAACAGGCACGCGGCCGGCGAGCGGTTTTGGCCCATCCTTTCAGCGCGGAATTGATGAAAAGCCGAATCTTGATGCTCAGCAGCGCAAGACAAGGCCGGAAATGCATATTGAGATATTTATTCTTCATACCAATACTTCTAACCCTAATAACCGCGAATTCGCTTTTTGCGATTGAAATCAAGCACCCACAAGTTGTTTCTGAAATCATTCGTAAGACGCCAGTTGCTGTCTCTTCTGATAACGCAACACAGCAAACCGCTAAGGTCAACAAATCGGCCATTAGACATCCTGCCAAAAGTGCGGAAAATAACGTCGAGATCTCGCCTGTAACGCAGGACGTTCTTTCAGAACAACGTTGGATGCAGACACCCTATGGCACTGAGGTGGAAATACGCGATGAAAGCAAGCCCCAGCAGTCTGCGACGAAGCAAATATTCGTGGTCGTAAGCGCTGACGGCCAAGGAGAGCCGATGCAGGTGGAAGTAGCCCCGTAGGTTTTTTAGGGTTTAGGGGCTAGGGATCAGGGTTTAGAAATGTGGGGACGCAATTTATTGCGTCCGATAACCTTTCAAGTTTCAACTAACAAAATCACAACCGCAAATGACTAATCAAATTATGCTGCTTGGATATAACGAAAATATCGTTATTAAACGAATAATTCATTTAATAAAAACAAAAACACATCACAATGAAAAAGAACATTTTAATCGGAATTTTGTTCCTACTATTGGGAACTGTGTACGCACAGGAACCAATCTTATCGGAAAGGGTAAAGACATTTTACCAACTTCGTAAGCAGATGACCAAAGCTTGGGAAGGGAAACACGAGAAGGTGGTGGATTGTGAAAACGCGGTGGCAAATTTCCAGCAGTTGCATCAGCAGTTGCTGCAAGAGTACGGCGACTTGTATGAGCCGGAGCATTATTATCTAAACTACGCGGACCTATTAGCGGAATGCGGAAGACTGCAGGATGCCGTCACGCAATATGACAATGCCTTTTACAGTAAGAGTATGACGGCGGAAGAATTCGGTTACAAGTATCGAAGAGAATATTTTGCGACTGACACTCTGCTGTATCAGCAGAAAATGCGCGAGTACAGAGAAAAGGAGTATTGCCTTTACACCTACGCAGAAATAGAAGTTAGGAAGGAACTGAACGCCATCTTGGCGATGGACCAGATGGCCATCAAGATAACCGACCAGCCGTATGGCGGTCAGACTGTGGAAATTCTGCATTTCAAAGACTCCATTGTAAAAGTCCAATTGGAGGCTTTGGCTCAAAAATATCCAGAGATACCCAATGTCCTGTCTTTGGATTTCACCGCCAATCTCGTTTTGGGACGACACCTCTACAGCGCCGATCCCCAATATTGGTTAGACCACGAGGAACCGAGATGCCGCGCCAATCTGCTCATCGGGAAAGACGACCCGCAAAGTTATGCCTACACGTACGACCAATGCATCATTCGCGCCACGGGAGGACCTTCTTTTTACGGAGAGGGCGACAATGGCGGGCAGAATGCAAACCCAGATACGGCGTTGGTTAACAAACGCCGCGCCAACATCGGTTTGCCGCCATTGGAGGAAAAGAAAAAGGAAAATATTATTTTCATTGTCTATTAACAATAGCGTTTGCTAATTGTGCTGCTGGAGGCAGAATTTTGGCCATTATACAATATTTAAAAAACCATTCGTCTGCGTTTTTTTTATCCTTCCTGCGATAAACAAAATTGTTTATTTTTGCCGCGTGAATAAATTAGTGGAAATATTAAAAGGCGTTCATCCGGGAATTCTTCTCAAACACGAGTTGTCAGAGAAGAATATATCCGGCAAATTATTGGCAGAATCCATTGGGGAGCACCCGCAAACCATCAGTGCCATTATTTGCGGCCGGCGATCAATGAATACTGCACTCTCTTTACGAATAGAACAATTTCTTGGTATAGAAGAGGGGGCATTGATGATGCTCCAAGTTTATTTCGATATTCAGCAGGAAAAAAACAAGAATAAAGTAGAAAGGCATCCCGATTTATCACAATTTTCATCTTCTGTCTTTTGGGATTTGGACATAGAAAAAATTGATTGGTGTCAACATAAGGATTTTGTGATTCAGCGAATTTTTGGCTACGGAAATGAAAACGAGATTAAGGAAATCATCCGTTTTTATGGTGAAAACGAAGTCGCCAAAGTTATTGACAGTTGCTCCAACGACAAATTCCTGCCTCATTTAAAAGCCAATAGAAAACAGTACTTGAACTATGTGTAAACTTTATTTGGATACAGTTACGCCTACGCTATACCGCATCCTTCAAATGCTAATGAAGGACGAAATGTTTGCACCTTTTTGCTTGGTTGGAGGAACATCTTTGAGTTTGAGAATTGGGCATCGCAAATCTGTGAATGTCGATTTGTTCACGGCGGCAGCATATAAAACCATAGACTTTCAGTTGCTGCAACAGAGATTGCGAAAGGCTTTTCCTATATGCCAAGGTGACTGTGGAGAAATAGTGGGAATGGGCACATCCTATAGGATTGGATTTGAAGATGGAAATCTGATCAAACTTGACCTTTATTATACAGAGCCCTTTATCAGTCCGATGGAAATAGTTGATGGAATACGCATGGTCGGTATTGAGGACATTGTCGCTATGAAATTAGAAGCCATCGGCAATGGAGGAAGAAAAAAAGATTTCTGGGATATCCACGAGCTTCGAAAGCAATATCCGTTAGCTCAGATGCTTGAATTATATAGGGAACGATACCCTTATAGCTATTCAAAACATGAGATTTTGTATGCGTTGGAAAATTTCAATCAAGCAGATTCAATGCCTGATCCAAAATGCCTATTGAAAAAATCCTGGCCGTTTATCAAAATGGATTTATATATTTGGGTAGAACAGTACAAACAGAATAATAAGAAATAAAACTGTCAATATGTTACAAAAACTCGGAAAAGAAGTAATGATTTTCGACGGTGCCTTCGGGACCGAACTGGAAAAACGCGGCATTATGTCCAAAATGCCCGAAATGCTCAACATCACACACAAAGACCAAATCGCGGACATCCACAAAAGCTATATCGACGCCGGTTGCGACTTCATCACGACGAACACGTTCGGAGCCAACCGCATCAAGATGCCCAATGAGGACCGCAAACTCGTCATCGAAAGTGCCATCGAGCTGGCCAAGCGCCACCGCACTTCCCAATACGTGATGATGGACATCGGGCCGCTCGGCAAGATGCTCTATCCGATGGGCGAACTCTCCTTTGACGATGCCTACGAGGCTTTCAAAGAGATGGTCGTCACCGCCCGCGACCTCGTCGATGGCTTCATCCTCGAGACATTCTCCGACCTTTATGAATTGAAATGTGCCTTGTTGGCAGTTAAGGAGAACAGCGACAAACCCGTGTTCACCACGATGACCTTCGACCAAACGGGCCACACGCTCACGGGCACGTCCCCGCGCATTATGGCCGAGCTGATGTCCAATATGGGCGCGGACGCCATTGGCGTGAACTGCTCGCTCGGACCCAAAGATTTGAAACCCATCGTGGAAGAGCTGCTGCAATATTCCGACAAACCCGTCATCGTGCAACCCAACCGCGGCATTCCGACACTCCGTTGCGGCAGAGCCACCTACAGCCTGACCACCGAAGATTTTGCCAGCGTGATGCAGACGTTTTGCGAGGCCGGCGTGGCCGTGCTCGGCGGCTGCTGCGGCACCAATCCCGAATTTATCGCGGCTATCGCCCAAAACAAAGGCAAACAAGTTCCTACAAGGACGGTAACACGCAAGGCCACCATCACCTCCGCCACGCAGGTGGTCACCTTCGACAAAGTGCAAATCTGCGGTGAGCGCATCAATCCAACGGGCAAAAAGAAACTCAAGGAGGCCATTATCAACGGCGATTTCGACTATATCTTCAAAGAAGCCATCAAACAGGAAGAGGCCGGCGCCACCCTGCTGGACGTCAACCTCGGCGTGCCCAAAACCGATGACGTAACGAATATGAAGAACGTCGTCATCCGCCTCAATGAAATCACTAACCTGCCGCTGCAAATCGACTCTTCCAATCCTGCCGCCATCGAGACGGGCTGCAGATACTACAACGGCGTGCCGCTCATCAATTCCGTAAACGGCAATGCCGACAATATGGCCGCCATCTTCCCGATTGCGAAGAAATACGGCGCTGTCGTATTAGGTCTGACGATGGACGACAACGGCATCCCGCAAACTGCGGAGGAGCGCTTTGCCATTGCCGAGCGCATCCTGGACGGTGCCAAGACGTACGGCATCGGCAGCCATCGTATGATGATGGACACGCTGACGCTTACGTGCAGTGCGCAGCAACCGCTGGTTAAAGAGACCTTGCGCGCCCTGCGAATGGTCACTGACAAATTGGGCCTGCCCACCGCTTTGGGCGTCTCCAACGTCAGTTTCGGTATGCCCAACCGCGAACTCATCAACAGCACTTTCTTGGTTATGGCTATGGAAAACGGCCTTACGATGCCCATCATAAACCCGTGCAATGCGGCGATGACCAATGCTATTTTGGCGTACAACGCGCTCCGCGGAAACAGCGGCGACCTGGATGCCTTTGTCAACAACGCAGTGGCTCAGGAGAGTGCGCAACCCGCTGCGGCACCCAAAGAAATGTCATTGGGCGAGGCGGTCAGACGCGGCTTTAAGGACGAGAGCGTCGCGCTCACCACGGAAGCCCTGCAGACGCAAGACCCGATGAGCATCATCAACGAAATCCTCATCCCCACCTTGAACGAAGTGGGCAGCGACTTTGAGAAGCAGAAAATCTTCCTGCCGCAGCTCATCTCCGCATCGGAAGCCTGCAAGGAGGCCTTTGCCATCATCAAATCCAAGTTTGCGCAAGGCGGCAGTCAAAAGGGCACTGTCGTATTGGCCACTGTCAAAGGTGACGTCCACGACATCGGCAAGAACATCGTGAAGGTGATTTTCGAGTCCTACGGCTATAAAGTCATCGACTTGGGCAAAGACACTCCGAAAGAGACGATTCTGGAAGCATACGGGCAGCACCATCCCGACGTGATTGGCCTGAGCGCCCTGATGACCACGACCGTGCTGTCAATGGAAGAAACCATCGCCTTCTTGAAAGAGAACGGCGTGAAGTGTCCGATTTATGTGGGTGGCGCTGTGCTCACGCAGGCACTCGCGGACCAAATCCACGCCGACGGCTACACCAAAGACGCCCTTGAGTTTGTGGAAGCGGTAAGCAAGAGACAATGAGCAATTTACAATTGACAATGTACAATTTACAAGTGCAAAGATGCAATTTTCGCCTTTGCACTTGTTTTTAATTTAAGGTTTACATATTTCCCCAAAAATCATATTCAATTACCGTGTATTTGGAATAAATAGTAGTCATCATTGCCTATCATAATGAACTGCCCTTTGACCGGAAGCTTGAACAATCCATATATCTCCATATTGTATAGTTGGTTTGCTGTAAGAAATTCAATGGCATTCAAAGAATAGTTGCTTTCGTTTTTTTGCAAAACAGCTTTGCACAATTGCATATCTGCATTTAAGAAAAACAAATCGTTATCGTAGTAGTCAAAATTTCAACGCCGTCTGACTGGGCGCTGATTTGTAGCACAAAAAATAACAAGAAACAAACAATGGAATATTTTTTCATTTTTAAGAGATTTTAACGAGTTCCTTGTATGATTACTTCTTGTGTCATAACGACATGGCTAATTGTTCATTGTCAATTCGACATAATCTCCTCTGCCGTTAGGCCGGTAATGGAAATTATCGTTTCAATCTCGATACCCTTTTCCAACATACTTTTCGCCATTGTTAATTTGGCTTCTGCGAGACCTTCTGCTCTACCCTCATTGCGTGCGTACTCGCGTTCGTATTCAATGGTGTCCTTTACTTCCTGATATTCCAAAATGCTTTTGGCGTAATCTTCTTTTTCCATAGTCGTGAGTTTATCTACTTTTCCCTGCTCGAAGAAGTCCTGGAATAGCGGATCGTCAAACGGACATTCCCGCGTGCTCTCCTCGCCCATATTCTTGATGGTATATAGCCAGCGGTGCAGCGATTCCCGGTATTCCGACTTTTGAACAGGCGCGCAAAAGTACACAATTCTATAAAAAAGAACTTGATCTGCGGCAAAAAAACTCTGTTCTTCTGGTCCTTCAACTGTATTTCCCAGAAGTAGTTGCTGCGGTCGTGGAAGACCGTCATTCTGAAATCTAAGATGTTGATGGAGTAGATGGGCGGGATGTGGTATTTCCTTTCGCCCCGC
>JAZRYT010000093.1:0-23551 GCA_045600905.1 Bacteroidales bacterium | reverse complement strand
GATTTTTCCGAAATTAAGTTGTATTTTTGCCGCCATATCACCCGTTTTTAGGTTTCACAGCACAAAAATAGGTGAAATTATTGAGAAATGCAAGTCGTTGCTAAGTTATTTATTAACAACGGCTTGTCATTTTTCAACAGCTAAAATTCAAGAATAATCTGCGGAAATAAGGGTTTAATTCCTTTTTCATAGCCTTCTATCCTATAAGTATCCATAACATTGTTTTGGTGGAACATTTCCATCAAATGATTATCGTAGCTTATTTGTTCATCCCTATTCATCATTATATACAGGAGTTTTTCTTTCGCCTCACTCAATCCCGGGACTTGTGTGTCATCTTTGATATGTCCACATTTCAAATAATCAATCCACTCTTCCAATGGCGTAGTCGCTTCCTCTTTTACAAATTCATTGACTCGGATCAAGTAGTATTCTGGCAACAATTCTTCAGGTGCAACAGTTCTTATGGCATCCATATCTTTCGTACGAACACGCAACTTATCTTTTGTATGCACCCCGACGAATTCCGTTTTCCCGTGATAGAGATAGTCATCTCCTTGCCCCAAATTAAAATACAAAATTCCAATATGGTAAATCTTCTTCACATCCTGATAGGACTTGCCGAGCGTCATGTGTTCCGTTATCGCTTTTGAAACACCATACAAAGCACGTTTTACAAATTCCATCTCATGATCCTGCTGGACCTCCACAATGATGATTTCACCTTTCGAATTTTTAGCCTTAATGTCAACACGATTGAACTTGTCTTTTGCATTTTCCTGATTACTTTCACTTTCCAAAAATTCCACGATATGGATTTCCTCATTCAAAAGCACACTTATCAAACCTTCGAAGACACCGAAGTTCGACTTGTCACGGAGCATCCGCTTCGCAGCCCAATCAAATCTAATATATTTTTCCGTTATCATCGCATTTTCATTTTTGCCGCCGCAAATATACTCTTTATTATTCATTTTGATTTTCTTCTTTTTCATTTCTTATAATTTTTCTTAAATATTTGCCGCGAAAATACAAAATAATATCCAAAATTTACATTAAATTGTATCATGTTTTATTTTTAACTATCAATTGTTAAATAAAACATCGGAAAAGGAAAAAACAGCTGCAAAACGAGCACTCCGCACACCAAAAAAGGTCGGGAACACTATATTTCTACAGCACAGAAAAAACGATTCTTCGTGGTTATCATATAACCAAACGGCAAAAAGCGGAACTTTTCTCCTATCAAACACCATTTCACATACTGAAAAAAACTATTTTTGCCGCCCGCGAATTCAAACACGGCATAGAATATTTTCTCTGCCTAATCTTATAACGAGTTTCACGCACGAAAATGCCAAACGACCAATACGACATCACCATACTAGGGACCGGCCTTGGCGGGCTGGTTTGCGGATATATCCTCAGCAAAAACGGATTCAAGGTGCTCCTTTTGGAAAAAAACGCTCAAATCGGGGGATGCCTACAGACCTTCAAAAGATTCGGCGTCAAATTTGACACAGGTATGCACTACATCGGCAGTATGCTTGAGGGACAAATACTACACCGACTTTTCAACTACCTGAAACTCACCAAAGACGTTCCCTTGAGTCGTCTGGATGAAGGCGGATATGACGTGTTTTCCATTGGAGGAAAGCATTATCGCTATGCGTCTGGATACGAACAATTTATAGAAACGCTCTGCCAATCTTTCCCTAACAACAAAAAAGATATTGAACTGTACGTTCAACAATTGAAAGCCATTGCAGATGCTTCTCCCCTCTACAATCTCCGCAAAGTGGAAGACCACGTTTTTATCGAAGCAGACTATATAAAAACGAGCATCAACGACTTCATTGCCAGCGTCACAACCAATCGAGAGTTGCAGAATGTGCTAGCCGGCAATCTACCTCTTTACGCCGGTGTAAAGGACAAGACCCCCACCTACATTCACGCGCTCATCAACAACTTCTATATCCAAAGTGCGTGGCGAATCATTGGCGGAAGCGACGCAATAGCCACATCATTGGCAAACTCCATTAGAGCTTACGGCGGCGAAATACGGACAGGCTGCAAGGTTACCGAAATTCTTTGCAACGACACCAACGCCACAGCCGTGAAACTATCAGACGGAGAAATCATCGAATCCAAGGCGTTCATCTCCAACATACACCCCCAGGCAACGATTGCCATGATAGATTCGCACTTGATACGGAAAGCCTACCGCGCCCGCATTAACGATTTGGACAACACCATCGCGAACTTCACAGTGTATTTGAAATTCAAGGAAAAAGCCACGCCATATCTCAACTACAACTACTATTTTTACGAGAATGAAGATGTATGGTCTGCCAACGACAGGCAGCCCGGCGACCCGTTGCGCCATTATCTATATATGCACCAATGCGCCGAACCCGACCAGAAGTTCGGACAAAGTGCCGAGATTATCGGTTATATGCGTTATGACGAAGTAAAGAAGTGGGAAGACACCGTCGTGGGACACCGCGGTGACAGTTATCGGGAATTCAAGCAGCAAACAGCCGAGCATTACATTGACGTATTGGAAAAATCGTTTCCGGGAATACGCTCCGCCATCGACAGTTACGAAACCTCTACCCCGCTCACTTACCGAGACTACACGGCCACAAAGGACGGTTCCATGTATGGCATCATCCGCGATAAGAATTTCCCGACACAGACTTTAGTTTCCCAACGCACCAAAATTCCGAACCTCTTCATGACAGGTCAGAACATCAACTCACACGGCATTCTCGGTGTCACCATCGGTGCCGCACTCACCTGCGCAGAATTTCTCGGTTTAAACAAAATCATAGACGAAATCGAAGGCACAAAATAAGCCCAAAAACCATTGATTCTCATCTAACTCCACCGCGGTTATTAACGCAAAAAGCGCAAAGTACGCAAAGATTATTCCCTAACTCTGCGTCACTCCGTGTCCTCCGCGGTTTGCATTCCCTCTGCGGTTTACACAAACGAAAAAAGGCGTCCCGGGGAGGGACACCTTTCTTCAACCATGAAAACAAAATATTACTTTTTAGCCAAAAAGTCTTTAACAGTAGATGAGTCTATAACAGCTTCTTTGAACGTATAGGCTCCAGTTTTGGGTGAACGTTCCATTCTTACAACACGTGTGTAAGTAACGCCACCTTCTCTTTTCAATGATGCGACTACCTTCTTTGCCATCTCTTTATAGTTTTATTATTTAACTTCTTTGTGTAATGTTTTACGTTTCAGATAGGGATTGTACTTCATAAGTTCCAATCTGTCGGGCGTATTTTTTCTATTTTTTGTCGTGATATATCTTGACATTCCCGGTACGCCGCTTGCCTTTTGCTCTGTGCATTCTAAGATGACTTGTTGACGAGCTTCTTTTACTTTCTTTGCCATTTTTTTCCTCTTTTTATTTCGTTTTTTTGACGGCGCAAAAATACACTTTTTTTGATATCCTGCACCCTATCCCATATTTTTTTTATTACCGCCTGCTCTTCGGTCTTTTTTTCAACATAACACGCTATAGAACAAACATATATAAAACTACCATTAAAGATTGTCAGTCATTCAACAATTCCCACAGGGCGTCTTTTATCTCTGTCAAATGGAAGTTTGTCAATGATGAGATGTTAATAACGGGCAGTTCTCGGGGCAGGTTTTTCATAATGTCCTCCACTTCTTCTGTTGTTGCCAAATCGCACTTCGAAATAGCCACGAGATATTTTTTATCAAGCAATTCAGGATTGAATTGTTTGAGCTCATTGCGAAGGATATTATACTCTTTGAGGACTTCTTCGGCTGTACGCACGCCCTCCTCAGACACGACAGGCACCATGAACAGCAGCACGGAGTTGCGCTCTATATGTCGGAGGAAGCGCAGACCGATGCCTTTGCCTTCGGAGGCGCCTTCGATGATACCGGGGATATCGGCGATGACGAAAGACTGGTAATCGCGGTAAGCCACCATTCCCAAATTTGGTGTCAGCGTGGTAAACGGATAGTTGGCAATCTTCGGTTTGGCATTGGACAGCATACTGATGAGCGTGGATTTGCCGCTATTGGGGAATCCCACAAGTCCCACATCTGCAAGGACTTTCAGCTCGAGTGAAATCCAGCCTTCCGTACCCGGCTCGCCGGGTTGTGCATAGCGAGGCGTCTGCATCGTAGCGCTTTTAAAATGCACATTGCCCAAACCGCCGCGACCGCCTTTCATCACAACGAGTTCCTCACCTTCTTCCAAGACCTCGCCTACAACTTCATCGGTTTCAACTATTTTAACCACCGTTCCCAGGGGTACTTCAATAATAGCGTCGGCACCGTTTTTCCCAAAGCATTGGTTTTTCTGGCCATTTTCTCCGTTTTCGGCAAAAATATGCTTGGTATAACGCAGATGCAGCAACGTCCACAAGTTGCTTCTACCACGAACAATCACACTGCCGCCTTTGCCTCCGTCGCCGCCATCTGGGCCGGCTTTTGGATTTCGAGCAGTACGGGCCAAGTGGGCGGAACCGCCACCACCATTTCCGGAACGGCCGAAAATCTTCACATAATCTATAAATTGAGTGTTTTCCATTTATTCTAATTTTATTGTTTACAATTTAATACTGGATTGGCATAAATATTCAAAAAGATGCTCCGCAACTCATCCTCATCCCCTTGCAACAACGACAATCCTTTCTGCATTCGCCGCACGAAATAATCTTTCGTCTCCGAATCATACATTGATTCAAAGCGATGGGTGTTCGACAGCATATCGTAAGCCAGATAGTTTGTAGGAAACAATCGGTATCTTTGATAAATCCGCTGATCCATAAGTTGGGCTAATTGAACGAATCTGGCATTTCTATCCAGTTTGTCACACTCCTGCAAATCCGATTCGGAAATCGTAGGGGCGACGGCCAAGTGTATGCGACCCTTTTGTTGAGTGATTCCTCTCAAAATGCTATGTATATCCTCACCTTCCTCTTTTATATAGGGCTGATATTGGGATATATACAGTTCCTGGGTCTTCAAAAAATCGCAAGGTTCGTATTCGTAAGAGATAACCACCGGGGTAATATTCAACTCCGCCAAATTTTCCACAAAGGACTTCTCACTACTGGTGGCAAACATTTTAAGCAACGCTGTTTCAGTCTTATCCATACCATCTTTGGTACGCCCATTTCGTTGGGCAATCCAAACGGAGGAATGTTTTTGAAGCAACGTATATCGCATATAGGCTGACACCTCTTTCAGATTACGATAGAAATCCTGACGGGTGCCGCCTCGAACTATGCGAAACATCTTATTCATTTTCCCGATATCAATCACCATTTGTCCCTGCATCAAATTGCTACCGAAGGTTATTTCCGATGTAGGCAGATGATATTGATTTAAAACGACTTGGAGTATGGCCGCATCCAGGAGTATATCACGATGATTAGCCACGAACATATAGTTTCTATTCGGATCCAATGTTTCAAACCCCTCACAGGTAAACGATGTTGACGTCTGTCGCAAAATACTTTGAATGGCTTTGTCCATCACCTGTTCTTGAAAATCGCGAACCGTCTGAATCTGCAAAAAGCGAGATTTGAAATCTTCGACGTCCTCATCCGGGAACAGGTATCTCACGACCGTGCCGAAGAACGGGTCAACAGCCACACGTGCCACCGCTGCCGGAATCTCACTATCATTATATGGACGAATATGCTCAAACATCATCTTTCAATCGTGTTTCCCAATCACTTTGCATTTTCAACCTTTTGTCTTTTATCTATAAATGTCACAGGTTTGCGGCTCATTGCCGGGAAGTTCACCTTGCGAATATTTTCCACCTCATCGATAATGATTTGCGGTGCCACACGGATTTTGGCGCGAAAACGGTCTTTCAAATCTTTAACGACATCAAAATCAGGATGATTCTTCAAGCCAATCGTTATGGCCACATCATCCGTTTCCGTAGTGGGATTCGTGCTGATAGTGATGTAGTAGTTTTCCACATAGTTGGCATTTGTCAGAACCTCAACCATAGCTGGCGGGTAAAGGGTCGTGCCTTTATACTTGATCATGTGGTTTTTGCGTCCGACAATCGGGCTGATGCGGAAAGTCTGACGGCCGCATTGGCAGGGTTCCGGATGAATACAGGCCATATCACCGGTACGGAAGCGCAACAGCGGCATACCCTGAACGCCCAACGTTGTGATGACCACCTCACCCACTTCGCCTTCAGCCACGGGTTTGTCGTCCTCGCCGATGATTTCCACAATCAGCAATTCCGGATGATGATGACCGCCACAGCCATATTCGCACTCGGAAAACGTGGCTGACATTTCCGTTGAAGAATAGGTCGCAAACAAATCCACATCCCATTTCTCCTTAATCTTTTTACCTAAGGAGTTCAGTGCAAAATTCTGGTCGCGCAAGCCTTCGCCTATGCCGACAATTCTTTTGATAGAAGAATTTTTATAATCGATACCGTTGTCTTCAGCATACTCTATCAGACGCAGAATGAATGACGGAATGCACATTACGGTATCGGGTTTTATCCTTTGTATGGTATCCCATTGCAGTTCGGGAATACCGTTACCGACGCGAATGACAGCGGCACCCATTTTACGCAGACCTAAAAAATAGGCCAGACCAGCCATAAATCGCTTGTCCATCGTGGTCATCAGCTGGAGCACGCTGTGTTTGTCCAAACCGGCACAGGTAAAGGAAATCGCCTCGTTATAGGCCAACCTGTCCAAATCGCCATCCGTACAGGCAAAGGTGACCGGATCTCCCAGTGTTCCCGACGTGGTAATGTAATCTACAATCTGCTCTTTCGGCACACATAGGAAATCCCAATTGTGCAATTGCAAATCTTTTTTATCTGTAAAAGGAAGATACGGCAAATCTTCTAACTTGAGGATTTTCTCCACATCTATCCTGTTTTCTGCAAAAACCTCCTGATAAAAGGGGGAATTCGCCTTCAAATAAGCCAACTGTTCCCTCATCTTTTCTTCCTGAAAAGCTTTTATGACAGCCTTTGGCTGAAATTCTATTTCTGGTTTGAAATTCATTGTGATAATATTATTTTGGGGGTTACCATCTGTAGAGACGGTGCAGTGCACCGTCTCTACGTTGCGTATGTCAGTCACGCACCACATCCTTCACCCATTTGATAAATTCGTACTTCCACTTTCCGGCTTCCGGGGCAAGTTTTTCGTCCATACCATATCCGTGGCCGCCGGTTTCATACAGAAGGAATTTGTGTTTGATGTAGGCTTTTGAAAGGGCGCGGTCCAGTTCCACACTATTCTGATAATTCACCACGGGGTCATCTTTGGCCGTTACCAGAAAGACCGTCGGCATGTCACGCGGGATGTTCAGTTCCATTGAGAATTTGGCTTGTTCTTCCGAAGTAAACTGGCGAGTGAGCAAATTGCGTCGGGAGCGTTTGTGAGCAATGTCGTCGCGCATAGAGACCACAGGATAGACGGGCACCACAAAGGCAGGACGCAAAGAAATATTGTCTTTAAAACCATATTTGGAGATATAATTTTCACTGGCAAAGGCACCTGTCATTGTAACAAGATGACCACCCGCGGAGAAGCCCATCGTTCCCACTTTGTTCGGGTCAATGTTAAAATCCTTGGCGTGCTCACGGACATAGTGGATGGCCAATTGCGCATCTTCAACCATCGCCGGATGATGATAACCTTGCGAGCCGACACGGTATTTCAGTACAAACGCACTGATACCCTGACTGTTCAGCCACTCCGCCACCGCAAATCCCTCCGTAGCAATACCCATCGTATGACTGTAGCTTCCTCCAGGACAGACCATTACGGAGATACCCGTATTGTTGTCAGAGGGTGCCGGATAACAATACAACTTGGTCGGTTGCGACTTCATCCCCTTCACATCCTGCCACAATTTGACAGGAGCTGGTTGTGCCATCACCACCAATGAGCAAACTGTCATCCATAAAAGGGTAATTATTCTTTTCATCTATACTGCTTTATTTTAAACAATTAAAACATCTTTCAAGACAAATCACTCCACTATGAGCTTGATTTCTTCTTTCGCCATTTGTCTGTATTGCAGAGAATTGGGCATCCCATCATCCAATTGGAAAGAAACTTCAAACATTTCCTCATCATAGAATGAAAGTTTGGAATTGGTATTCGGGTTGCATTCTATATATATAATAGATTGTATATCCAAACCTTTTCTATCGCAAATCTGTTTGATAAGGGAGGCTCCTGCATACGTGATAGACGTACCAGGGTTTTCCTGATAAAGTTCGGTAGTGATGACGTATGTTTTATTTTCCTTGCGTATGATTTTCAATCCACAGGCACTGGGCATATCCCACTGGCCGGCATATTCAAATATTTCGTCGTAATATCTTTCGGGTACACGCATAGTACGAAGTTTAAGGTTTAAAGTTTAAGGTTTAAAGGGGAAGAATTCACACCACTTTACTCCTTGTTTTTTAATTTCTCAATTTAATTCGACAATCACTGTTCACAGATTACTGATCACAGTTCACTAATTTTAGAACTCGTTGAAGTGGCTTTTGTTTCTATCGACCTGTTTGCCGAAACTCTGGTTGGCGAGTTTGCGGTCGCGGGGGCGGTAGGTTCCGTCTTCCATTTCACGCAGCATTACTTTAGTGAAAAGTTTGAACATCTTTTCTTCTTGTGTTTCATCGTGGTAGAAGGATTTCCAAGCATACTCGTAAAGTTCCTGCAAACGCTCGGGCGTCATATTTTTGGGTTGATAAACCACTTGGCCGGCATTATAATGATCCCAATCGTGGTCGAAGATACGTCCTTGACGCATCAAGTCATCGTAAGCCTTGGTATGCGGGAACGGGGCCAAGATGGTGAATTCCGCGAGGTCCAAATCAATTTTGAGTAGGAAGTCGATGAGTCTGAGTATGTCATCTTCCGTTTGGTTGTCGAGGCCCAAAAGGATGGTTCCTTCGACACCGATGCCGTAGTCGTGGTATCTTTTCACACGTTCCTTGATATAATCGGACGTGTCATAGACTGCCTGATAGACGTACCAGGCGCCGGCCTGTGCCGCCAAATCAAGCACTTGCGGGTCATCTTCAATGGTGTGGCTAATCCATTTTTTCTTCAACGGAATCATCTCACGGAAGAGGTCCATTTCCCATTCCTTATTCTGTGCCAAAGAGTTATCAACGATGAAGAGGCGGTTGTTGTCGATGGTTTCCAAGTCGGCAATGGTTTTGTCAATGGGACGCGGGCGGAAGCAGCGGCCGCCCAAATAGGAAACGGCGCAGGGATAGCAGCTGAAGCGGCAACCGCGGGAAGCGTGGAAAAGATCCACCATCTGCACGCCTTTGTGATTGTAGAGTTCGCGCTTGTACAAATCGCGGCGCGCGGGACCCACAAGTGCGATGTCGGGCTGATGGCCCATATAGTTATAAACCTTCTTCAACTGTCCGTTTTGGAAATCCTGCATCACCTGTTCCATTCGTCCTTCTGATTCACCCAAGAAGATGGAATCAGCGTGCAGTAGGGTTTCCTCGGCGTGCAGCATAGTTGAAATACCACCGAACATCACGGGGATTCCCTTTGCGCGATAGGCATCGGCGATAGCCCATCCTCTTTTCACCTGCGTGGTAAGCATCATACTGATAGCCACGATGTCGCAGGATTCATTCATATCCAATTCTTCCACATTTTCATCTGTAAAAGAGACTTCAACATAATCGGGAAGTGTGGCTGCAAAGACAACCGGACCGTGAGGCGGCAAATTAAAAGTCGTCTGTCCAGGCAGTTTTTTCCATTTCGGATAAATAAGTTTCAGCTTCATATTGTGTGTTTTATTTTATTCGTAAAATTATATTTTATTGAAAATCAATAAATTGCTTATTATAAGACAAAGTTTGCAAATATACAAATAATATTTTTAAATCAGGACATCGAAATTTTGCCGTCCAAATGGTCCGAAGAGGTGTCACAATATATCTGCAAACGCACCAATATAGGAATGGTGCCGAGGCAGTGACAAAAAAAACGCGGCAGTGTCAGTTGAACTTTTTTAGTCGTGGACGCAGGGCCTCACCGAAGTCCTATCTGTCCTTCCAACAGTTGTTGATTTGCCAATGGTAAAAATGCCTGCCCCGCTCGTGTCCAACAAAATTTGGTGCGTTTGCCCTGAAAATTTTTTATTGTCCCACCATAATATTTTTTTTTCTACCTTTGCAACGTTTTTCAAATAACTATTACTTATTGGTTACTATCTTTATGAAGCCTAATTATACATACATATTAACACGATTTGTTTTACAAGATTTAGTATGGTTGGGCCAAAACAAATTCATCAAACGTTGCCACCTGTCGTTGTTGATGTTATTTCTCGGCAGGTGGGTTGAATCTTCTTGCTCTCCTCTGCAAGAAGATTGAATTACCCTTTTTCTTCGTTATTTGTTTATTGGCTTATTTCAAAATGTATTTCAAGGTCATTTGAAATAGGTGTCGTATTATCGGTTACTTAGGGTAATTCTAGACTCTTTCAATATTATTATTAACAAACAAAAACAACGAATATGAAACATATAAAACACACGATGGTACTCCTTTTGGCCTTTTGCACCCTGACACTGGCTTTCAGCAGCTGCCATAAGGAAAAAATAACCAAATGGAAATATGTAGGCTACGAAGGCTGCAATATAGAACTCACTTTTGACAATGAAACGGATTTGGTATATGTATCGGCAGATTACTCGGGATTCATCCCACCAGATCCCTCGTTGGATTACCATTTTTTATTTTATAACAATACTACCTATAAAAAAATAGGAGACACTTTACGCGAAATAGATCCTTTTACCAATATAATTTGTTCAACAGGTTTTGTTATTGTTTCGCAAAATGATGAAATGATGGATGTTGTAGCCGACAGTTATTGGCACGATTGTTATTATGCATCTCATTATGTTACAGATTATCATTTCGTTAGAATAAATTAGAGAATTATGAAAAGAATAATATTTTTGGTCGTTTTATTGACGGCAACTGTTTGGTCGTATTCACAAACAGACAGCGTGTTCTACTATTATCACGGAGAACACGAAACTTATTATCAGCACAACAATGCTATTTGTTTTTTCCTCCCCCCTCCCTCACACACAATACCGGCAACTTTGGAGGCTGAGATGCATCGGTTGAATCTTCATCTCAGCAACGAATACTCATTTCTATATCCGTGCTATGTTGCTGAAAGCAACGACAACAGGCCTATTTCGGACAGTGTGCTGCATCTGTTTTTATCAAATCCAAACATTGTCAGTGGCGGACGATTGCTTGAAAAAGAGAATTCATTTGTATATGCAAGCAATGTACTTATTGTCAAACTTGATACAACAACTTCCATAGCCCAAATGGAAGAATATGTCCGCCAAAATGGATGTGTCTTACAAGGCCTACTTCCTTACGCAAAAGACGAATACCTTATTTCTAATCCAGCAGAAACCCATCTTAGCACGATGGATATGTCAAACCGTTTTGCGGAAAGCAAGTTGTTTGTGTATGCCCAACCAGATTTTGTTTATCTGAACGCGGAACAATCCAATGATCCCTATTATTCGCAACAATGGGGATTGCACAACGTGGATCAGGACGGTAATAGTGCTGGTGTTGATATTCACGCAGAAGCCGCCTGGACCATCACCAAAGGCAACCGTAATATTAAAGTCGCTGTCATAGATAGGGGAATAGACATTACACATCCTGATTTGGTTCCCAATCTCACCAATTATAGCTATGATGGTACCCTTAGTGGTTTAGGTGGAGCACCAGCTGACAATTATTCAAATCATGGAACTGCTTGTGCAGGTATCATAGCCGCTAAAGGGGACAACAATGTGGGCGTGTCTGGGGTGGCTCCAAACTGCGCAATTATTCCTATGACTTTAAATATTTATGGTACTCAATCAAGTGCCATGTCATCTGCCATCCGCTGGGCATCTCAACACCAAGCTGATGTCATCAGCTTTTCGTGGGGAAATCCTTATAATGGTGATGACGCTATAGAATCCGCTATTGTAGAAGCGGTCAGTCTCGGTCGTGGAGGTAAAGGTTGTGTCGTTGTATTGCCTTCGGGAAATGAGAACCGTCAACTCGATTTCCCTGCTAATCTAAGTTCTCCGGTTGTCATTTCCGTTGGAGCAGTGGATAGATGTGGTGCGAGAGCCGGCAGGGAAGATAAAATACCCTGGTCTTGCGACCCGTGGCCCGCAGATAAAAAACCGGGCAGTAATTATGGCGAGGGGTTGTGTGTGGTTGCCCCGGGTACGAATGTTCTTACTACAGATATTAGGGGAGAGGGAGGAAACAATAATTCCGAGAGTACTTCTGACCATCCTGACAAGAATCACACCTATTTCGGGGGTACTTCTGCTGCCTGTCCTTTTGTGGCAGGGGTGGCCGCATTGGTCTTGTCCGTCAATCCTGAATTGTACCCTGCAGAGGTACGACTTATCATAAACCGTACGGCACAAAAAATTGATGGTCATAATTCCCATTATATCCATCATCATTATTACGAGGTAAACAAAGCAGATGGTGCCTGGGATGACGATTAGGGTATGGATTAGTAGATGCATACGAAGCTGTGTTAGAGGCCACAAAAACTGACCTGTATATTCGAGACACCTTATCAGATAACGGAACTGTGCCAAGTCACGTCACCTATATGTGGGACAGTCCGGATATATGGTTTGAGGATAGGCCAGGTCATCGCGTGGATAATCCGAGAGGCGGTGAACGCTATGATGTGTGTGTCAAAATAAGGAATGCGGATGATATACGTTCAAACGGCACGCAAAAACTACTCTTAAATTGGTCCAAAGCCGGCGTAAACATGCCTTGGCCGAGCGGATGGGATGGCTCCATCATATATTCCGCAGACGGCCATAGCGTTCCTATGAGTGGGTTTATCGGAGAGACGACCATCCCTTCTTGCCTTCCATCAGATCCTAATTTATCTAATTGTGTAACTGTTAGGATTCCATGGACTGTGCCAAAAGCTGAAGATTACAATTTCGGCATATTCCGAAATTCAGAAGAGAAATGGCATTTCTGCCTGCTTGCCTGCATTCACGACGGCAACGACATTATTGGGGAAAACGAGCAGAACTATCCGATAGACCAATTCGTCTTGAAGAACAATAATGTGGCATGGAAGAATATTTCCGTTATGAAAGAACTGCATACTGCCTTTGTGTGGGTTGGCAATAGGAAACCTAACAGACATTCTTACATTTTTGATATTATGTCCCACAAAAATACGGCGGGAATGTCGCTTTTGGACCTCGGAGAGTTCTATTTGAGGTTGAATCCGTCCTTGGTGGAAGATTGGCAAAGAGGAGGCGGCGAATGTACGGGCTTGAAATACATCGGCGACAACTGCTTCCGTATTACAGATGAGAACGCCTCCCTGTACAATGTTGAAATTCCGGCTGGGGAGTTCGGATGGATAGAATCCGTCGTGAAATTCTACACCAATCAGAATCCCAAAGACAAGACTTTCACGTTCGACATCGCCATGCGTGACGACAATGAACTGTATGGCGGTGAACACTATGAGGCCGTGTATGACGAAGGAAGAGTCTTCCAAGCTGTTGCACCCGAAGACAAGATAGCCATGCCTTTGGAAGAAATATCCTTGTACGCGGGCGATGTGAACGAGCCGGCCAACTATACCTGGTTTGACGAACACGGCGATACGGTCGCGGTAGGCACAACACTGACAACGATTGCCACCAAGAACCAATGTTACAAATTGGAGGTCGAATCGACTGTTGATGGCTACAAATCCTGCGACAGCGTAAACGTTAAGCTGAAAAAGGGCATTATCACAACCCTGTCACCCAATCCCGCCGAAACGCAAGTCACCGTGGCCTATCGCTTGGCACCGACCATCGCAGGAGGCACTGTCCAACTCACTAATATGATGGGGATGGTGGTGAAGTCTGAGCCTTTCAGCCAAGCCTCAACATCGGTCAACATAAACGTCAATGATTTGATATACGGACAATACACCGTGAAATTAGTCACTTCCAACGGAGAAGTGTTAGACAGCAAAGTCTTGGTCGTGAGGTAAGATTTCCTTCTATTTATAAAAGCACATAAGTTAAATTTCATAAAGAGAGATGTCACCAAGCCTCTCTCTCTTTTCTATCCCCTTTCTGTTCGAAAATTGGAAAATCCATGCAGATATGTTTCGCCGTATGGTAAAAATGCCTGCCCCGCTCGTGTCTAACAAAATTTGGTGCGTTTGCCCTTGTATCTATAATATGTATTTTCGAGGTTGACTTTTTTTTGTACATTTGCAGCCTCTAACAAAACTGATTCTATATGGGCTTCTTTTCTATTTTCTCCAAAGAAAAAAAACAAGAATTAAACGAAGGACTTCAAAAATCCAAAGAGAATTTTTTCGCCAAATTGGCGAAGACTGTCGTCGGCAAGTCCAAAGTTGACGATGATGTCTTAGACAGACTTGAGGAAGTGCTTGTCTCCTCAGATGTCGGCGTGGAAACCACCTTGCGCATTATCGAGCGCATTGAGGCGCGCGTTTCTCGAGACAAATATATTGGCACTGAGCAGTTGAATTCCATATTGAAAGAGGAAATCGCGGGGTTGCTGCTTGAGAACGACATTGAGAAGGCCAATGATTTCGTCATTCCCGAGATGGACACTCCGTATATCGTTTTGGTTGTGGGCGTCAATGGTGTTGGCAAGACCACTACCATCGGCAAGCTCGCCCACCAATTCAAGAAGAAGGGTTATTCCGTCACTTTGGGTGCGGCAGACACTTTCCGTGCTGCGGCCATTGAGCAATTGGAGGCTTGGGCGCAACGCGCCGACGTGCCCATTGTCACCCAGAAGATGGGGTCCGATCCGGCAGCTGTCGCCTACGACACCGTGGCCTCCGCCATCGCACACAAGAGTGACGTCGTACTCATCGACACAGCCGGACGTCTGCACAACAAGACCAACCTTATGAACGAGCTCATCAAAATCAAAAATGTCATCCGCAAACTCGTTCCGGACGGTCCGCACGAAGTAATGCTCGTGTTAGACGGTTCCACCGGCCAAAACGCCTTCGAACAGGCCCGCCAGTTCAGCGCCGCCACCGAAGTCACCACCTTGGCCATCACCAAATTGGACGGCACCGCCAAAGGTGGCGTCGTCATCGGCATCTCCGACCAATTTAAAATCCCCATCAAATATATCGGAGTGGGCGAGAAAATCGATCAACTGCAGGTCTTCAACCGTATGGAATTCGTCGATTCCTTATTCCCTGACAATTGGTAATATCATTCGCATAAACAACGCCATTTCGTTGTAGAGACGGTGCAGTGCATTGGGGTATTGTAGAGACGGTGCACTGCACCGTCTCTACGGATTGCAACATTACATACTGATATAAAATGAAAGTCACCATTGACGACAATTCGGGATTTTGCTTTGGGGTCATCCACGCCATTCAAACAGCGCAGGAGTACCTTAAAAGCCACTCCTCGCTTTATTGTTTGGGCGACATCGTACACAACAACGAGGAAGTCAAACGCCTCACCAGCATCGGATTGCGCGTGATTACATTGGAGCAGTTCCAGCAGCTGCACGACACCACCGTGCTTATCCGTGCCCACGGCGAGCCTCCCCTCACCTACCAGATTGCCCAGCAAAACAACATCACCCTCATAGATGCCACTTGTCCTGTCGTTCTGCGCCTCCAAAAACGCATCCTTGATTTTCACCAGAACCCTCAAAATGCCAACAAGCAGATTCTTATTTTCGGCAAAAAAGGACACGCCGAAGTTGTCGGTTTGATGGGACAGGCCGACAACAACGTGTTGGTTATTTCATCCATAGAGGAAATTGACAAAATCGACTACACTCGTCCTGCGATGCTCTATTCGCAAACCACGCAAAGTCTTGAGCAGTATTTCATCCTCATAAACAAAATTCAGGAAAAATACAATGCGACTGGAAACGGACAGCTGTTTCAATATGCGGACACTATTTGTAGAAAAGTCGCCAACCGCGCCACGCAGATTGCGGAGTTTGCCAAACAGCACGACGCCATCCTTTTCGTCTCGGGCGAAAAGAGTTCCAACGGGCTGTATCTATTTGACATTTGCCAAAAGAATAATCCCAACAGCTATTTGGTTTCCAACGTGGCCCAACTTGCGCGCATCGACCTCAGCGGAAAATCCAGCGTGGGCATTTGCGGAGCCACCTCCACGCCTATGTGGCTAATGGAAGAATGTGCCTCTGAAACAGAACTACGTTACTCCTAACCAACTATCAGAATCCAGCGAAAGCCATAAAGAGTGGCGGCAGCAGCAAAAGGAATCCCAACAGGATGAGCGCCAGCAGGAATTTCCATATAAACTTAAACCATTTTGCGTATGGAATACGCGCCACACCGAGCACGCCAATCAGCACGCCGGATGTCGGCGTAATCATATTGGTGAAGCCATCACCAAATTGGAAGGCGAGTACTGTCAACTGGCGGGAAACGCCCATAATGTCAGACCATTCGGCCATCATCGGGATGGTAAGAGCAGCTTTGGCCGAACCGGACGGGATAATCAGATTCAGAAGATTTTGCACCACATACATAGAGGCGGCGGTACCGATCTTGCCGGCATCCCCCATTCCTTGCGAAATCGCATACAGGATGGTGTCGATAATCTTTCCATCCTCCAAAATCACAATGATGCCACCGGCCAAACCGACAACGAGAGCGGCAACCATTATGTCTTTACAGCCCTCGAGGAAGAGGCGGATGATCTTGTCCAACTTGAGATTGAAGGCAAAGCCTGCCGCAAAGCCCATAGCGAAAAACAGTCCGGCAATTTCCATCACATACCAATCATAACCGAGCACGCCTGTCACCAGTGTGACAATCGTGAGGAGCAACAGCACTAAAACAAAGTGATGAACCGACTTACGGGTGGCAAAGAAGCCCAACAGGATATAGATGCCTGCGATAATGGGGAACAATACGATTTCACTACTGCCGTTGCCCAAGGCAATCGTTGTCTTCGGCATAGCCACGGCACAGTAAACCAGGACGGCGGCAATCAGACCATATACCACCCACGTCAGCGGTGAGGATTTAACGACACTTTGATCCGAATCTTCCACCGAAGTCTTGTCGCGCCAATATTGGTCGAGTTCGTACATCACGGACTTTGTCGGATTCTTTTTCACCCAACGGGCATAGAGCAGTGTGAAAACGATAGCGATTATCGTCAGAACAATCCAACAGAAGAAGCGATAGCCGAGGCCGGAGAATGTCGGCAGGCCAGAAAGTCCTTGGGCTATACCGATGGTGAAGGGATTGAGCATAGCGCCTGCAAAACCCACGTGCGCAGCTACATAGCACATCAGCACGCCGACAATGGAGTCGTAGCCCATCGATATGGCAAGCGGTACAAAAATCACAATGAAGGCAATGGTTTCCTCACTCATTCCGAACACCGAGCCGAACAAGCTGAACATAATCATAATGGCGATGATGAGCAGATTGTTCACGCCGACCGCTCGAAAGAACTTGTGTTCCTGCATCTTCTGCGTTCGATGGAGGAACAGGTAGATGCCTCTGTTGATGGCATTGGTTTCGTTCATTATCCAAAATGCCCCGCCTATCATTAGTATAAATACAATAATAGAAGAAGTTCTTTCAAAACCCTTGAAGAAAGAGGTGGCAATCTGCCACGTCTGCGGTTGCTTATCCACGTGGTGATAGGAATTTTCCACGACAACGCTACGTTCGTGGCCGTCCACATTTACCGTCTGTCGGTCAAACTCACCACCCGGGATTATCCAAGTGAGGATGGCACATACAACAATGATGGAGAAAACAATAGTAAAAGTATGGGGTATTTTGAAATTCGTACGCATAGACAATTTTATTAATGTATGAAAGGATAGAAGAGTAATGATTAATGGTTAATGAAAGGGGGGCGACATTTCTCAAACGATTGCTTCGTATATTCGTTTGCCGTTGTGCTCTATCCATTCGGGTTCTGACGGCGCGGGTTTGTCCTTCGAGAAGTCGAATGTCACCAAATAGCCCTCGTCCAAGCCACGAACCGCGAGGTATTCGGACAGTTGGTCGCGACCGCGTTCTTCATACTTCGTGCCGCGCCATATCTTCAGCTCAATCACGAACTCTTCGCCACCAAACGTCACTATCAGATCCATTCGGCTATTCTCGCGGGTTTGCGGTTCCACGTAATAAAAACCTGTTCCATTGATAATCGGCTTGAGGAAGCACAGGAACAATAAACGGCCCTGACGTTCCAGAAACTGTTGGTCTGCCGTGCGGTACTCTTCGTGCATCAGGTCACTGAAGCGCTCTATCACCCTTTCGAAATTCAACTTCCCGTTGAACACAAATTTGGACTTGTAACGATTCATCGTTAGGTTTTTCAACTGTTCTTCCGCTATGAAATAGTTGTAGAGTACCTGTTCAAATATTTGATTATGAATGACAACGCGTCTGTCTTCGGATGGTTTGATGATGCTGAACAATTTGGCCAGCTTCATGGTCACATTGTTCGACTCAAACGCCACATCCGCATCTAACATAACAACGGAATAGATGAACTGTTTGAAATCAGGATACATTTCCAGGTTCTTGGCGATGTCGTCAAACAGGGTACATTCGCACTTGACAGTCCTCGCCACAGCAAGCTGAACGCCTTCCACCGTCCAATTCCTATCCAGTTCTTCATCTATTACCTTGCACAACTTGCTGACCAAGAAGGGGTAGCCGCTCGTAAACTTATATATTTCCTCACTGATGCGCATAATGTCCATTCCAGTATGCATATCATTCTCGTAGTCATTCAGCATCGTACTGATTTCCTGCGGATTGAACGTCATATCCACGTTGAAATCCGCCGCAATATTCCACGGAGAGTTGTATTTCCGTTCCTCATCGGGACGAAGTTTCAGTTTTAGATTCTTCACATCATACACGCCCGCCAGCACCACGTTATGGAAAGTCGAATTTATTCCTTTTTTGGGCCGATCCAAATATTTGTCACGAAGCATCCCTATAAAGCTAAGGAACAACTGGTTGTCCGAACTTTTATCCACTTCATCAATCAATAATAAGATGGGTGTCCCCGCTTTTTCACACATCTCCTCAATAATCGAAGACAACTCCTTCATAGAGCTTATGGATTGGGGATTCCAATCGGACAATTTTTCCTTTTGCGTCGCATAGTTCAGCTCATCCACCAACAGTTCATTGAAATACTGTGAGAATGTCTCTTCTGATTGATAAGGTGCATCGCCATCTCCTTCAAAACTGAGAGACATCACCATATAATGTTCTCCAAGCATTTGACGTATCATATTCAGTGTCGTCGTTTTTCCGAACTGGCGCGCGCGGTTAATCGTGAAATAGTCGCCTCTGTCTATCATTTCGCCTATCTCGCGCAGTTTGTTGGAAATATCTACCATATAGTGCTTGTCGGGTATGCACAGCCCTGTAATGTTGAATCTCTTTGCCATAGAACATAGCTGTTTTTGGGAAGCGCGAAAATACATATTTTATCGACAATATCGTCATCCTCCAAATAAAAACCGGTCTTTTGTTTTTTGCATTTCCTATCCACGTATTTCATTTTTTCTCCGAAATCAAAATCAAAATTTAACTATTTTTTGTTTTTTGATTTTATTGAAATTTTCAACTTATTGATAGCAAGGGGATAAAAAAAAATGTCCACCCCTTGACAAACAAAGATTTAAGCTATAATTTTGCCAACTCAACAGAAATTATATGAAAACTGACTTCTACTCAATAGCAGACGACCTTGCGACCTTGACTTCCCGTTCTTTTTTCCTCACAGGCAAAGCGGGAACCGGGAAGACCACTTTTTTGAAGCAATTACGCAAAAGCACAGCCAAGCAGATGGCCGTGGTGGCTCCCACAGGTGTTGCCGCCATCAATGCCGGCGGTGTCACCATCCATTCCTTCTTCCAATTGCCTTTCACACCATTTGTTCCCACGCCGGAGGGGCGCTTGAACCTCACCCGGAAAATCAAAATGTCGGGACGGAAACGAAAAGTTCTACAAGAATTGGAATTGCTCGTCATTGATGAAATCAGTATGGTACGTGCCGATGTTTTAGACGAAATCGACACCGTGTTGCGCCATTTCAGATTCCGCCACAACGAACCATTCGGCGGCATCCAGCTCATCTGCATCGGCGACTTATACCAACTGGCTCCTGTTGCCATAACCGAAGAATGGCTGGTTTTGGAGCCTTACTACAAAACACCCTATTTTTTCGACAGCCAGGTCATCCGACAGCATCCGTTGCTATACGTGGAGTTCGACAAGATTTTTCGACAAAGCGATGAAAAGTTCATCCGCATCCTCAATGCCGTGCGCGACGACAAGCTCACCGAATCCGACCTCCAACTTCTTCAAAAACAATATTTCCCGACATTCGACATTTCCAAGCATCCGGACTATATTCTTCTGACCACCCATAATGTCAAAGCCGACCGAGTGAACAACCAGGAAATGGCACGGCTGAAATCTATGGAGCATACCTATACGGCGGAAATCAAGGGCGAGTTTCCCGAAAAAAACTTTCCCAACAATGCCGAATTAATCCTAAAGAAAGGGGCAAAAGTGATGTTTATCGCCAATGACACCGATTCCCCGCGCAAATACTTCAACGGCAAAATCGGCACCATTGCCCAACTTGACGACGAACACATCTTCGTCCACTGCGAAGGCGAAGAGGAAGACATCGAAGTCAAACAGGAAATTTGGAAAAACATCCGCTACCAGGTCCATCCTGTAAGCAAACAAATAGAAGAAAAGGAGTTGGGTTCATTCAAGCAATTTCCACTGCGGTTGGCGTGGGCCATCACCATCCACAAAAGCCAAGGACTCACCTTCGACAGAGTGGCCGTCGATATTGAAGCGGCCTTTGCCTCCGGGCAGGTTTATGTGGCGCTTAGCCGCTGCCGTTCCTTAGAAGGCATCGCCCTGCTCAGCAATCTAAACCGCAGCACCCTATCCATAGACCAAGACGTAGTGGATTACACCTCGCGGAAGGCCGACCCCGAGCAATTAAATCAGCAGCTTGAAATTGACAAGTCCCAGTACAACCAGGTGGTCGTCCTCTCCATCTTCAACTTTTCCTTCAGTTTCGGGCAAACCAAGGAATTGCGAAACCTCATCGGCAGTGAATCGGACCTCTTCAACAGAAAAGCGCATCAATACATCTCGCAAGTTGAAAGCGCGATGGACAAACTTTATACCGTAAGCGGCAAATTCCAACGGCAGATTTCCATTCTCTATGCCGGAAACGACTCCGAAAAACTTGCCGAGCGCATCGCCGCGGCCTCCGACTACTTTACCCAGGAGCTACAAAACATCCTCAAAATCCTCCAATCTTCGGATGTGAAAAGTTCCGACTTCGAAACCGCTACTGAATACAACTTCTGCCTGCAGTCCATTTTCGACGATTTATGTCGTAAAAACTTCATCATCAAAAACATACGTAAAGACTTTTCCACAGAACATTATCTTGCCATCAAGAACAAATTTGCGGTTCAGAAATTGGAAATGAAAACGTACAAATCTTCTTTAAATGATGATAAGGAACCAAAGAAGAAGGAACCGAAAATCAGCACATACGATGTCACCTACGATTTGTATAAAAAGGGCAAAGACATCGAGCAAATCGCTGAAGAAAGAGGTCTTACAGCCAACACCATCGAAGGTCACATCGCACGATTTGTGAAAGAAGGAAAAATTTCCGTGTACGATTTTGTCACCAAAGAGCAGATAGAAAGCACGCGGGAGTTCCTCGAAGCCGGCGGCGGACTGAAAGACGTGTTTGAAGCTTTAGAAGGGAATCTCAGCTACGGGGATTTACGCATCATTCAGGCCGGCATCGAGTTTGAGAAGAAGAAGGCAGAGAACAAATAGACTTTTACTTCTTGAAAATCACCACTATCAGGTAGGCCACCAAGGCAAAAATGCCAAATGATATGAATTTAGGCGAAATCAATGACAACAGCATCGTCAGTGACAGAATCAAGAGAATGACGTAAGCCAAACGTTTTCTTTCAGGCATAGCTTGCCAAACGTATTTGAACGATGAGCGTGCCATATTCCATCTATCTTTGAAGGGAATGCGATTTACTGCTTTCGATTGTGAGCGTTTCCTGTTAATGCGACTTTTCCAGTCCTCCCCTATCACCTCAGCCTTCTCAACTTTCATCTTCTTCACCCGAACGGCAATTTTCTTACTTACGGATTTTCCATCTACAGTTGAAGTCAGTGTCAGTTTGGTTTTCCCTTTGGAGCGATTCAGACGGAACTGTTTGTTACCCTGACTCTCCACGTTCATTGTGGCAGATTTATAGCCGTTGTCTATTGTAAGCTGAGCGGTCGCACCTTCCGCGCAGGACCATTGAAGTTCCACCACATCACCTTCCGTAACCGTGGTTTTGTTTATAGAAAAAATAATATTCGACTTCATATACATTTTTTAAATGAGGCCAAATTTTAGCAAGAACTGTGCCAACTTATGGATTAATTTTGAAATAGTGTCCTATATTCCCGATCAATAATAATAATAATAATAATCGTGCATTGGAAACAGAACCATTTCGTGGTGGTGTATAAAATTGATGTGAAAACGCGCGGTTCCGTAGAGACGGTGCGTGGTGTAGAGACGGTGCAGTGCACCGTCTCTACAACGACGGGTACAGCGACGGGCAGCCCATACGCCGGCACCGTCCACGTGGCGGGCCCCAGGCAGGGCCTCATCAAATTTCTCCGAAATGCCCATCATCCTCCAACGGATTTTCTCCGAAAATTTCGCCTTCCGACGGGCTGATTATCACCTTGAAAAACCGCAACTACTTAATATTCATAAAAATAAAAATAGAAAAAACGACCTATATACAAAAGTTTTTAGTATTATTGCACTCGCTTTTTACGGGCTTGGCGCGGCCGATGAAGAGGACCCTAAAAGGTTAACACACTGAATAAGACAACCGCTAACTAAAAATGACGAATGAATGAAAGATGACAACCTGAATCCTTATTTGCTGCCCGACCTCTATTGGTTGGGAAAGAACAACTTCCTTGTGTGAGGTGCTGCCATCGTGGTGCGTAAAGACCGTTGGCTGCACGTAAACAGGTGAATAAGTAAACTCATCACATACTACCTATTACCTATTACTTATTCCCTAAAAAAGGTGCCCCCGCAGGGACATCGCCAAAGGAGTAGCATTCTTAGTACGATGTACCCTGCAAACAAGCACCGAGGTCGCATATATCGTGATGTTTGTAACGCGATGGCACTGCAAATCAGGCGGCAAACTTACATAAGGGCAATTCTAAATAAAACTCTTTGATAATCAAATAAATATTTGTATATTTGCCGCAAATTTGAAGAGAAAATGGACACATACAAAAGGGCATACAGAAAACTTGGCAACCAAGGTTTATTTGATTCAGAAGAAAGAACTTC
>JAZRYT010000092.1:0-2137 GCA_045600905.1 Bacteroidales bacterium | reverse complement strand
GAGAAAACGTTGCCCTGGGTGGCAGCTGGGCCGACCCCGGTTTCGACATTCGCATCCAAAGCGAGAAATCATACACTGGACCATCCCCGATGATCGGATTCCGCGTGATTGCCGTGCGTAAATAATGTAGAGACGGTGCACTGCACCGTCTCTACATCGCACCTATTGTCTCTATGCTCCTTTTTCACAATTAAAATATTTATTCCAATTATTCTCATTATTTTAATTGGTGAATTCACGCCGTAGTCGGAACATTCGTTCTCAGCCTATAAACAAAAAAACAATAATGTTTACAATCATAAACAAAAACTTCCGATTGGCCAGACTGCGTCGCGATTTGTCATCCGAGCAAATTGCCGAACGCGCGGGCATATCTCGTGGAACTCTCGTGAAAATAGAACGCGGTGACGAAGGTGTGTCTATGGGTGCCTATTTCCGCGTGATGTTGTCACTCAATTTAGGTGAAGACATTCTGCTCTTGGCCAAAGATGACGTACTGGGTCGCAAACTGCAGGATGCCAAACTGGAAGTGAAAGAAAGGGCCTCGAAGAAATGATAATCCATGTCTATTTTGATAATGAGATGTTGCAAAATCAAAAGCAATGAAAAACGTAGTATTACATCATATCCAATTTTACTTTATGGTTGGCATAATGTGGTGCGCTACGGCTTCGGCACAGACGGTTTCGGAGTATAAAAATGTTGGCGGCATCTATCAGGAAGTGCGCTCCGACACAACGAATCCGTGCCGTTATACCGAAGACAACCAGATTTATCGCGCCGGCAACGAATACACGTTCGCCTTCCGCTACTTCAATCCGCAGGGACAGGAACGTTTTATGCGTGTTTATAAGGAAGCCGTGCGCAAACCGGAAATCAACGAGCGGGGCGATACGAGTTACTATACGGCACTGTATGGACGCTATATTCTGGCGGATGCTTTTGATGAGGATTCCTGTATCCAACAATATATTATGCGGATCAATCCGAGCAATACGGGTTACGGCTTTAGTCCCGATTACGACCAAACGGTGGAGGTTTTCGAGTTTTGGCTTAAGGATGGCGCTAGACCCTTTGCCCAGTCGGCCTCCGGCATTGTGGAGAACGAGCGTAACATTTGGATGCATCCGAATCGGACTTTGTTGTTGGAAGTTCTGGAACTGAATCCTTTCCCGTATGTTAAATTTCCGGCAAAAGAGGGCTTGAAATGGAAGTGGAAGTTGACCATCGGTTCTCAATGGGGCAGTCCCTATTGGAAAGAATGGGAAGGCGCCATCGTCAACAGGTATCGCTACAAAATCGTGGATACGTCCTGCTCGTTGTCAACGGCATTAGGCGCTTTGGATTGCGTGCGCGTGGAGGCAACTGCCAAGAGCCGCCTCGGCAAAACCCACCTCACCGCTTACTACAATGAAAAGTACGGCTTCGTCAAATTCGACTACACCAACATTGACGGCTCCAAAATCGTGATTGACTTGCAGTCGCTACGCTCCGTTTTCACACATAAAAAAGGGCGGTTCTAAATAAAACTCTTTGATAATCAAATAAATATTTGTATATTTGCCGCAAATTTGAAGAGAAAATGGATACATACAAAAGGGCATACAGAAAGCTTGGCAACCAAGGTTTATTTGATTCAGAAGAAAGAACTTCAATGTTGAACGCATTGGGAAATCCGCAGGAAAGACTTGCGGAAACGATTGATTTCGAGATGTTTCGTGAGACGTTGGAGATGGGCTTGTATAGAGAGCGTCTGACGAACGCTGGAGCAAAGCCCTACGACTATGTGCTGATGTTCAAGATACTCGTGCTTCAACGGATGTACAATTTGAGCGATGAGCAGACCGAATATCAGATAGTTGACCGCACAAGCTTCAGGAACTTCCTCGGATTGGCAAGCGGCGACAGAGTGCCCGATGCCAGAACCATTTGGACATTCAAAGAGCAACTGACGGAAAAGAACCTCTATGACAAACTCTTTGCCGACTTTGACAAATTCCTGCGGGAGAAGAATCTGATAATGAATCAGGGCGTGATAATAGACGGCAGTTTCGTGGAAGTACCCCGCCAGCGCAACACGCGCGAGGAGAACAAGGCCATAAAGGAGGGACGCGGCAACGAACTCTGGAACGAGGAA
>JAZRYT010000091.1:0-8820 GCA_045600905.1 Bacteroidales bacterium | reverse complement strand
CAACGTGTTTTCGACAGTACTTTTTTATGACAGAGCACGCACTCCATCTCAACACTTTCGTTGAGATATTCCAGAGGCGCCTTGCAAATCAAACATTCTTCATTCATAGCGTTTTATTCAAAAGTATCAATTAATAGTATCTTCTTTTATCGGACATTGTACTGCCACATATTTTTGATGGGGACTATTTGGCTTGCCAAGAATAATAGGCCTTAATAAATCCATTGCGACCAAATCGGTAACATATCTTTTCACCGCTCTTGCTTGATATTCAATACCTAAATGCGCAATTATTTCTCGGCTTGTCTTTGGTATATCACAAAAGGCTATCACCGACTTTTGTTTAGCTTTAAGTGTTTTATATTTTTCTTGATATTCTGCTATGTGCGTTTTGACCTCAGCTATGTGCGTTTTGTCCTCAGCTATGTGCGTTTTGTCCTCAGCTATGTGCGTTTTTGCAACCATACGTTCAAATCAATAATTGTCTATTTTTCAATCTGTTTATCACCACCCTTTTGTTCCTTCAACTTTCGCGACAGTTTGCGGATGTCGCGCACGGAGATATGCCGTTTTTCGTAGCCGAACTTTGTGCAGCAAATCATCGCGTTAGCGACCTCCTGCATCGTGTTGGATTGGCAAAACGGCCACATGATGGGAAAGAGGATGCGGCTGGCAATCTGGAAAGATTTGCGCGTAGTCTGTTTCGGGTGCGGGCGCATAATGCTGGGTCTGAACCCGAAAGCGTGTTTGAAGGGCATCGCGAAAAGCGCGTTCTCAGTGCCGCCTTTGATTTTCTGCCATGCCAATTTCCCATTGGCGTTGGTGCCTTCGCCCGACAGATAGATATAGGTCATCTGCTCTTTGTCGGGCAGAATTTCCGCAAAGTGCAGCGGAATCGTCTGACTGATTTTGAGATAGACATCCTCGGGCGTGCCCACGCTGGTGATGCCGGCGATAAAGAACACCGCATCGTACCCGGCCAAGCGCGCGTCACCGGTTTGCAGATTCATAAAGTCATCCACAATCAGTTCTTCCAGTTTGGGATGTTCGATGTTGGTCGGGCGGCGCGACACACTCAGGATTTTCTCTATTTCAGGATGTTCGAGGCAGCAGAGCAGCACGCCTTCGCCAACATAGCCCGTTGTTCCAGTGATGATTACCTTCATAGCCAAATAAATTACAATTAACGAACCACAACCGCTGTGCCGGAGGCAATGACCATCATCATTCCGTTATCAGCACCGAGCACTTCGTAATCGATATCAATGCCTACTACTGCGTTAGCGCCCAATTGGGCGGCACGTTGGGACATCTCCTCCATAGCGTTTTTGCGCGCATCTATCAGCTCGCCTTCGTACGATTGGGAGCGACCGCCGAAGATGTTGCGGATGCTGGCGCCAATGTCTTTCATAAAGTTCACGCCGGCAACGACCTCGCCAAACACGACGCCTTTGTATTCCACGATTTGCTTTCCTTCAATGGTGGGAGTTGTTGTTAAAATCATAATGATGTGTTTTATAGGTTAATAAATGGGATTGTAAATACTGTCATAATTAAAAACGAAAATAAATTTTAATGATAATGCCAATAATAACTGCGATAAAAAAACTCAGCAGCGTACCAACCAATACATATTCCGATTTTGCTTTATCTCCTTCTGCAAAACGTAGAAGTGATTTGGCAGCCATCAAAAAGCCGATGGCTGCATATTGTCCTAACAGTATAAAGATGAAGGTCAGTATTCTTTCTACATTTCCGATAAGCTTGCCTGCGTTAGGCAAATCGCCGATGCCGTCTTCGTGATTTGTAATGATGGGTATTTCCGTCGATTCACTTTTTTCTTCTTTATTTTTAGGGAGTTGGATATCGAAAATCGTAAAAATCTGTTTTATGCAAATATTGGCCGGTTTCAAGCACAAAAGCACACCTATTGCAATAGCCACGTAAGAACTTGCCGGCAGCCACTGCGGCATACTGTAGAACGATTCGCCACACCAGCGACAAACCACCACGATGACGGCCAAATGTAAAATTTGATCATAAAAAAACACCCTTTGCGCTCTCCGGGTTACAAATTGTTCTATTGATTTGTTCTTAAAATAAAATTTGAAATTATGAGTAAGTCCTTTCAGACCGTCGAACAACAGATGCGTTCCCGCAATAATCAAGGCCATTTTCCAGAAGCCAATTGAAAAAGAAAAGAGCCAGGCAATGGCAAAAACGATAATGATATGTGCGTACAACTGCCACGAACGGAACACCTTGCCTTCCTTGTTTTTACAGAAGGAATCAGACTGAAAGTAGAAATCGCTCAAGATATGCGACAGAAACTGCCAAATTAATAATTGCTGCATGGTTTTAGAAAGTTAGTTTTTCGTAATAGTTGAGAAATTGTTCAATGGCATTCCAACCGAAGGATGTAGAACGCTGATTTACAGCCGACTGGTTAATATGCAATTTGTCTGCGATTTCGTTCTCACTATAACCTAACAAACGGTAGTAGATAACTTCGCATTGGCTTTCACGCGACTTTTTGAAAAGCATATCTGCCAATGCAAGAAAGGCATTCATTTGTTCGGAAAACCGAATGTCTTTGGAGACAAAAAACATCGTGTTCTTGATAATGATTTTTGATTTTTGCGCAGTGCTCTGATTTTCCAAAGCACGTCCTGAAGCATAGATGGCATCTCCATCCATCATGTTAGAGGCACGATCTACCAAGCGCATTTCGCCGATGCCCACAGCGATTCTTACACCGTATGTTTTGAACAATTCAAAACGCTTGTTTCCTTTATTCTGCGTATTGCTCTCATCGACGCTTACAGCACTTTTTTTCACTAAAGATTTTATCAGCAGGGCTGTTCGCAAGGCATTTTGAGGATTTCTGATGAAACACTCTATGCTGTCGCCTTTAATTAAACGCCCCCAAAAACCATCACTGCCATATTTGTCATCCAACAACTGCATCAAATTTGAAATTTCCGTCTGAAGCATTGCTAAACTATTGGTTGTCAATGATGTAGAAGATATTATATCTGCAGAAATCGTTGCGTTCATTGTTGTATATATTTTCTGCAAAAATACAAAATTTATTAGAATAAAACCTAATAGGATGAATTTATTAGAATAAAACCTAATAAATCGTATTTATCAGAGTTTTTCAAGATAAATTCTTGAATTTTAATAAAACCTCACCGGTTCTGCTTCTTTTTCGCCCATTCAAAAACTTCCTGACTCAAGTGGCAATAGCCATTGGAATTTTTGTCGAGGTAGTCCTGATGGTATTCCTCTGCGGTGTAAAAACATTGCAAGGGCAATAATTCCACCATCAGTTTGGAACCTAAGGCGGATTCTTGTTTTTTGAAAACCACCTGCAGAGTTTCGAAATCCTGATTGTCCGAATAATAGACGCCTGTGCGGTAGCGCGTACCTTCGTCTTCGCCCTGCTTGTTCAAACTCAATGGATCGATGATTTTGAAGTAAAGTTCTGCCAATTCGTTCAATGTTACGATATTAGGATTGTAGCGGACGTGTACACATTCCGCGTGACCTGTGGTATCTGTATAGACCTCTTTGTACGATGGGTTTTCGGTATTTCCGTTGGCAAAGCCCACTTCGGTGAACGTCACGCCGTCCACCATTTTGAAGAACTTCTGCGCTCCCCAGAAGCATCCCGCCGCGAACCATATTTCCCGCTCAGCATCGTAAAGACAGGCAACAATCTGCTCCAAATAGTGTTGGTCAACCTCATCGAAAGTGTCCAATTCGCGACTATCAATATCCAGCACGGCCACTATATGGCCGTTGTTCCAAACGGGCACGACGATTTCGCTGCGCGATTCGGAAGAGCAGGCGATGTGTCCGGGGAATTTTTCCACATCGGGCACAACGAGTGTCTGCCGCTGCTGCCAGGCCGTTCCGCACACGCCTTTCCCGTATGCGATGTGCGTGCAGGCGAGCGGCCCTTGAAACGGTCCGATAACCAATTCGTTATCGATCACGCGATAGAACCCCGTCCACCAGAATCCAAACTCGCGGTGCAATAAGGCTGCAAGGTTGGCCATTTTGGCAATATCGTCATTTTCGCCCTCCATCAACGAACGAACTATGGGCAATAAGGAGGAGTATTTTTCTTTTTTATCGTTTGTTATGGTCTGCATCATTTAATCTGTATTACAATTTGAAAAAATATTACGACACTATATGCGGTACAAAGACAATCAGTCCGACGACGGCGGCCGCTATAGCGCACCAAAGCACCGCACCGGCTGCCATATCCTTGACTTTCCCGATGGCTTGGTCATATTCCGGTGACACTTTGTCCGCCAGTTCCTCTATCGCGGTATTGAAGGTCTCGGCTGCCAATACGATTCCGATGGCGAACACTACCGCTATCCACTCGAACTTAGAGAGGTGGAAGATTAGGCCCGCAGCAACGACGCAGACCGTTGCGAAAGCGTGTACAAAAGCATTTCCTCCCGCTGAAAACATAGTTCCGATTCCCCTGAAAGCATAGCTGAAACTCTTCAATCTTTTAGATATAAAGCTCATAAATTCATTAATTTAACTGTTTTGCATACATATAAATTTCCTATGAAAACACATCAAGAAAAAATCATTCGTCATAATATTTCCTCCACTCATCAAATGCGCCATTCCATCGTTTGCTTCTGAGTTTGCGTAATTGGGCAAAACGTTGGGGCAGATGATGATACAAATAGATGTAATCGTCAAAGACCGCTTCGGCCAATTCTCCATCCACATACTCTCCCATACGCATATAGGCTTCCAACACGTTCGTGCTGTCGGTCGCCGCGTACTTACGAATAATTTCTGTGGGATCAAAAGGCTTGGTGGTATCTTCTTCTATTTCAACAATATCGTAATAAATACTCATCTCCAATTCACTGGATGGGATGATATCGCAAAGTGCTGCGGCAGTGATTTCCTCTTTGGGTGTACGCAACAATGCTCGCAGTCGCGTGACGTAAGTACTTGTGCTGTCAATCCATATTTCGGATTCCATAAACACCGTGTCGTGGCAGATGATGGATTGCGAGAGATCCGCTTGTCGAAGCTGTTGAATGGTGATGTCTTGAGCCTTAGGCTGTTGGCACGCTATTAGGACCAGCAGGAAAGGCAGTATGGCTGGGACGAAATGTGGGAATAGTTTGTGGTTCATAATGGAGTTTGATAAAAAAGTAATGATTAAAATTATATGTCGTAAACGATGCTTTCTGGAAACAACAAAGTCATACCCTTTTTCTTTATTTTAAAAGAATAGGTGTCGCCGTTGCCACTTGGGCGGCATAGCAGCAAATCAACTGATATTATATTTTGTTCAAGTAAAATGTCAAACTGCCCGACATTTGGATTTTTAGTATGTTCGATTTGCTTATAACGGAAAAACTCTTTCCCATCGTTAATTACATTTTCAACTTCAATCCAAAAAGTTTCGTGATGTTTGGTCATCAATCTATCGTGCAATTTTAGAAGTTTCCATACAGCAACATCTTCTTTCTTAGAATGTTTTGCTTGCAGTTCGAGAAGTTCTTCGGGATAATTGATGTTGAGGAAAAGGTGTTGGCTGTTGGGAGGATAACATTGTACCGTATTCTGGTAAGTCAATTGACCATTATCTGTCAGATAACCATATTTGTTGACAATTGCACGTCCAGATTTCAAAACACTTATATCCCAGTCCGGTGTCTGCGTGAAGAGGACATTCTTTTTGGAAGAGCGTTTTTCACGATGGCTTTTCAATTCAATGCCTTTATAATCTGGTGTTTTATCACTATTCATACTGATACCCAGAAATGACTCAATAGTGCGGCCAATCCCAGTGTCAGCAAGAACTTCTGATTCGAACCATTGGCCGCTAACTGAACGGAATTTGCAAAGTAATTCATCGGATACGGAATTCCCTTTTAGGTAAATGTCGTTCAATATGTCTTTTATGGGTGTGATAATTCTTGAATTGAATGATGCCTCTATGTCAACACGAGTGATGTTGATGGAGAAGAGGGTCTCTTTATAGTAAAACAGAATATGGATGTCGTTACCTTCAGTATAAGATCCCAATTTGTAAATCCACATACGAGGGTCGCCTTTTTTCGTGTTTGGACGATAGAAAGAGGCCTGGGTAATGCATTGGCTGTCTGCAGTGAGGATAACGGCTTTACGCATCTGCTTAAATTCCGGTCCTTGCAATTGCTGTGAATAATCGTGAAAACCTTCTTCAAGGAAATACGCACGCATTGGAGCTGTAGCATCCAATATGCCTTTTACAAGTCCAGTAGGTGTAACCTCAACCTGAGTAAATTTAACATTATGATTAATCAGAAATTTCAGATTTTTCTGCTCAAATAATGTGAATGGGCGCATATTGACCATATCTCCTCCTATTTAATATGTTGTAAAATAGTATTGGCAATGGCACGTGCCATCAATGGTGGGACGGCATTGCCGACCAATGTGTATTGGGGTATTTCCTTTTGTCGGTTATTGCCACCTGTCTGTCGTTTTCCCTGAAACACAAATGAGTCGTCAAAACTTTGCAGGCGAGCCATTTCACGTACGGTTAGGGGACGATATGCCGCATAGTGGATATAGTCGTCCGGCATAGTGCATACGGTCGGACTTTGTTCCTCTGGATTGAGTACCACGTAGTTTCGTTTTTGAGAGTCTAACCCCTTTTCCTTCAATTCCGCTTTCGCCAAATCATAATCCTTATATTTTGCTATAACCTTCAACCGTTCACGAACTGTATCATTCTGTTGACTGGTCTGGTGATTAAAGAGATCCATTCGCTGGTATTTACGAGGCTGCTCCAATATGTTTAAGTCTTGCACATAGAAAGGTTCTTCGTCGAAAACAAACCTGTGTCCTAATCTGCCAATACGTGACCATTCTGAAAAAAGCAACCCACTTTCATTGATTTCCCCCTGAACATCACGTTTTCTCTTCATTGGTTCATATTCAGGAATGGTTTTAGGTTTTTTATATTTTATGGCAGTATCCCCATTCCCAACCATATCCAAATCCCAAAGTGCTTCATAAACTTTTACCTTTTCATTCTCGGATACAGTGGCAGGTATTTCGGTTATGATTTCTTGGTCATTACGACAACCAATGAAGACAACCCGTTCGCGATTTTGAGGAACGCCATAATTGGAGGACAGCAACACCATTGGTTCAGTGATGTTATAGAGCCTGATGCTGCTCATTAATTCGTCAAATTGGGTCAACAACTTTTGGTTGTTAACAAATTGCTCTCGTATAAAGTCTATGCATTCATCAAAAGTTGCAGAAAGCAATTCCAACGATTTCTTAAAAATGTTTGTTTCTTCAACGCATTTTCCCATCTTCGCAACATCATCAATAGAAGCTGAAATTTTGTTGAGAATTTCTTCGTCAGAGATAGTTCCAATAATTGCATTGTAGCTTTCTGCGAAATTATCATTGTCAATGTGAGAAGAAGTCTTTAGCTGTATAAGCTGTTTGCGAATAGCATCACGTTCTGTTTTCATTTTTAACAAAAGAAGACCATGTCGAATGGTATTTACTGCTTCATCGCTTTTACTTACATTATAAGGAAGATGTTTCGTCAAATCCTTCAATTGTTGGTCAAAGTTATTGAAACAAATTTCATTCAATTGATACCGACTCTCATCATCCATCTCCATACACATACGACTATAGATGACCGAATACAAGGATGATGATATTTTGCCTTTAAGGTTATCATCCATAAAGGCATATAGAAGAAAAATTTTAGAATCGTCAACAATGGAGCGTATTTCACGCAAGATGCGTTTTTTGATCCTTCCTTCATCTTTTGTAAGGATGCCTTTGACGTTTTCCATAATGAAGTATTTAGGTCGAAGAACCTTTATCACTTTCAAGTAGTGGTGAAACAAGTCGTCTCGTTTGTCTAATTTCTTTCTTCTTCCGGCAAGACTGAACGATTGGCAACTCGGACCACCTGTTATTACGTCTATTTCTTGATTTCCTATTTCTTTCAACAGATTCGTCAAAAATGAATCTTCCATAATGTCTTGACAAAGGAACTTTGTATCCAATCCTAACATTTTATTGTAGCGGACACGATGTGTCAATTCGCAGTTTTCATTGATGTCGCTTGCCAAACGGAAATCATAATACTTATCGTCTGTATAAGCCTGCATAAAACCTTCGCTGAATCCTCCTGCACCTGCAAACAAATCAAGATATTTGATACTCTTTCTAGTAGATATAAATTCTTTTTTTTCAGCCATTTGTACTTGATATGGATAATTTGAAATTATAGTGTTCCCATGTTTTCTTATTCAATTTTAAATATAAATATCGAGTTTAAAAACGTGCAAAGATACTTCTTTTCCCGATATGATTCATTACCGATTCCTTATTTTCATCACGCGCACTTTCTTGTCTCTGCCCACTAAGAGCTTGTGGCATTCGGTTTCGATATCGCAGTCAGTGAATCCGCACTTCTCCATCACTCTGCGGGATGCGGGATTGTCGATGAAGTAGTCGCCCCAAAGTCAGGCAATGCCCTTCTCGCAGAAGCAGTATTCCACCACGGCGTGCAGGGCTTCTGTGCAGAAGCCTTTGTTCCAATGGGGCTTGCCGACCCAATAGCCGACTTCGGCTTCGTTTTCGTCAATGGGGATGTTGCTTGCTTCCTGCGGCAGATAGCCGACGCAGCCAATGGGTTCGTCGGTCTCTAATAGCACAATGGCCCACATACCCTCGCCGTGGAAGATGGTGCGAATAAATTCCAAGCTTTCGGCTTCGCTTTGGTGCGGCGGCCAGCCCGCG
>JAZRYT010000090.1:0-28206 GCA_045600905.1 Bacteroidales bacterium | reverse complement strand
CCGAACGTGAACGATACGTTTCCGGCCTGTCCGCACGCGGGGGTGAAGGTGCGTACGCATTCTGTCGTCTGAGCCTGCATTTGACATAAGGCAAAGACAAATAAGGTAATAAGTACTACAGTTTTTTTCATAGATATAATGTTTTTAATTAAAATTCAATTTCCAAATAACCAACAAGATAGGAGAAATAACAAGAAACAGGCATCAAACAAAATGCAAGATGCTACATATCACACGAGACATACGAGTACCACCGTGCAGTAGGATATACTCACGTATAGGATTAGCTTCTTTAGTTGAGCTTTTGAACTGAAGGGCGGACCAGACCGTTGGATACGTCACACCCAATGCCCGCATAATTTGAATACGCAGGCAATGAGAGACTTTGATTTCATTAACTTCTTGTACCATAACTGTTAATTCTACAGTGTAGATACTTTTCTTCAAGTCAGAGGAGAGAATTTATCTCTAGTCAAAAGAAGGAATAGGAATTTTTCTTGCAGGATAGGTGAACCAGAACCAAAGAGCATAAAAAAACGCGAACTCCTTGTATTTGATACTGAGAATCTGATACAGCTATCCTGTAAAATAAAGAAAGCTCACGAATAAACGTGAGCAATTCTGCTTTCTTTTTTGTAAGATAGAATAGAAATTTACCAGATTTCAGTATCCTTAAAGAAAAGCACAATCGCTTCTATATCAATAATTTATCTTTATATTATATTAAAAAATCATATTAAACATTTAGTATTAATAAAGAGCTGCAAAGATACACTTTTAATTTAAAAGTGTATTTCAAAATGAAAAAAATTCCAGCGATACGTTAACATAAAAAGGACGATATCAAGGATAGCATACAAAAAAAGCGGAACCTCACAAAGAGATTCCGCTTCAGAAATGATTATGAAGTGCTAATTACTATTAGCCATTAAATACTTTGTCAAGACCAACTCCACGAACTTGAGCAACGGTATAAGCGTCGCGCATTTTGGAGAGGGCATCGAAAGTAGCCTTCACAACGCTGTGAGGGTTAGAGGAACCTTTGGACTTTGCCAACACGTTCTTCACGCCAACACTTTCAAGAACGGCACGCATAGCACCACCAGCGATAACACCGGTACCAGGAGCAGCGGGTTTCATGAATACAGTGGCACCACTGTACTTACCTTCTTGAGCGTGAGGGATAGTACCTTTGAGTACGGGTACTTGGATGAGGTTTTTCTTTGCATCTTCTGTACCTTTGGAGATAGCAGTGGAAACTTCCTTTGCTTTACCAAGGCCGTAACCAACGATGCCGTTTTCATTACCTACAACCATAATGGCTGCGAAGCTGAAGATACGTCCACCCTTGGTAACTTTTACAACTCTGTTAACTGCGACCATTCTCTCTTTAAGTTCGAGATCAGCAGCTTTTACTTTCTTTATATTTGCGTTAGCCATAGTGTTAAAAATTAAAAATTGAGACCACCTTCTCTAGCTGCATCAGCCAAAGATTTAATTCTACCATGATATAAATAGCCGTTACGGTCGAAAACCACATCTTTGATACCGGCTGCGAGAGCGCGTTGAGCGATTTCTTTGCCTACGAGAGCGGATTTCTCACATTTTGTAACTTTTTGGTCCATAATGCCCGGCAATTTAGAGGAAGCTGATACCAAAGTAACACCAGCAACGTCGTCAATAACCTGAACATAGATGTCACGGTTACTTCTGAACACGGACATTCTCGGACGGGCAGGAGTACCGCTAACGATTCTACGAATGCGGTTTTTAATCCTTTTTCTTCTATATTCTTTTCTATTGTTAGCCATAATTCAAAATTTACACGATTATTTTTCTGCTGATTTACCAGCTTTCTTTCTAACATATTCGCCTTCGAAGCGGATACCTTTTCCTTTGTAAGGTTCAGGTTTTCTATAAGAGCGGATCTTATGAGCAACCTGGCCGAGGAGTTGTTTGTCGATAGAACTCAAAATAACGATAGGGTTCTTACCTTTTTCGTTAATGGTTTCGACAGAGATTTCATCTGGGAAGTCGAATAAAATGTTGTGAGAATAACCAAGGCCCATATCGAGTTGGTGAGCGCCTTTAGCTTCGGCTTTGTAGCCGACACCAATAACTTCGAGTTTAACCTTAAAGCCTTCAGAGACACCGGTAACCATATTGTTAACAAGTGCTCTATAGAGGCCGTGCATAGCTTTGTCGCGTTTGCTGTCGGTCGGGCGGGTGAGGTGGAGGTTGCCGTCTTCGATATTGAGTTCGATGCGAGGATCAACATATTGTTGGAGTTCGCCTTTCGGACCTTTTACGGTAACGATGTTGGACTTTTCGTCTCTTTTGATTTCTACGCCACTAGGGATAGCGATTTGTAATTTACCTATTCTTGACATAACAATTCCTCCTATTAACTGATGTAACAAATTACTTCACCACCAACGTTTTGAGCTTTAGCTTCTTTATCAGTCATCATACCGTGGGAGGTAGAGATGACTGCGATACCGAGGCCGTTAAGTACGGAAGGCATTTCAGCAACGCCAACATACTTACGAAGACCTGGGCGGCTAACGCGCTGCAGGGTCGTTATGGCTGATTGTTTAGTTGTCGGGTGGTACTTCAAAGCGATTTTGATCATTTTGGGGTGTACGTCATCGACGAACTTATAATTGAGAATATAACCTTTTTCAAAGAGGATCTTGGTGAGAGCTCTTTTCTCGTTAGAGGCGGGAATTTCAACCACCTTGTGATTAGCGCGGATAGCGTTTCTCAAACGAGTCAAATAATCTGATATTGGATCGGTATTCATACTGTAATCTTCTTAATTTAATGTTACCAACTAGCTTTTTTAACACCGGGCAGCAAGCCTGCCATAGCCATTTCTCTGAAATTGATACGAGAAAGGCCGAACTGACGCATATAGCCTTTTGGACGGCCAGTCAGTTTGCAGCGGTTGTGCATACGGATAGGGTTAGAGTTGGGGGGTAATTTCTGAAGTGCGATATCGGCAGCACGTTTGGCATCGTAATCGTCACCATTCATAATTTTCTTCAGCTCTGCACGCTTTGCACTATATTTAGCAACTAATTTTGCTCTTTTAACTTCTTTAGCTTTTAATGATTCTTTTGCCATAACTATTTCTGATTTTTAAAGGGGAAGCCAAATTCTTTTAATAATGCAAGACATTCTTTATCGTTACGAGCAGTCGTTACGAAGGTGATATCCATACCGTTGATTTTAGCCACCTTGTCGATATCGATTTCAGGGAAGATGATTTGTTCGGGAATACCGAGGGTGTAATTACCTCTACCATCAAAGCCATTATCGCTGATACCACGGAAGTCGCGGATACGAGGAATAGAAACGGAGATCAAACGATCGAGGAATTCGTACATACGGTCGCCGTGAAGAGTCACGCGGACGCCGATAGGCATACCTTTTCTCAATTTGAAGTTTGAAATATCCTTTTTAGACTTTGTTGCAACAGCCTTTTGACCAGCAATCATTGTCATTTCCTGTACACCAGCATCGATGAGTTTTTTGTCGGCGATGCCGAACTTACCGAGACCTTGGTTGAGGCATATTTTAGTGATGCGAGGAACGCGCATTACGGATTTGAAACCGAATTGTTCCTTGAGTGCGGGGAGCACCTCTTTTTGATATTTTTCTTTGTATCTTGGTGTCATTATTTAATCTCCTCTCCTGACTTTTTGGAATATCTTACTAATTTACCATCTTCGTTCATTCTTCTACCTACGCGGGTAGCGTTTCCTTTAGCGTCAACAACCATAAGGTTGGAAATGTGGATAGGGGCTTCTTTTTTAATAATGCCACCGTTCGGATTTTTGGCATTGGGTTTCGTGCTCTTGGATACGAGGTTGCAACCTTCAACCAAAGCCTTGCAATCATCGGGCATAACTTCCAGGACTTTGCCTTGGGAATTTTTGCTTTCGCCGGCGATGACTTTTACGATGTCGCCTTTCTTGATTTTAAGTTTCATTGTTGTTTTAGATTTTTGATTGTTTACCAATTGGTCTTTGTCAATTGTATCTTATTGAAATTATTTACTACAATACTTCCGGGGCCAAAGACACGATCTTCATAAATTGTTTTTCACGAAGTTCACGTGCAACAGGTCCAAAGATACGGGTACCGCGAAGTTCGTCTGTCGGGGTAAGGAGAACCACGGCGTTGTCATCGAATTTGATGTAGGAACCGTCGTTTCTGCGTACGTGTCTTTTGGTACGTACGACCACTGCTTTGGATACGGTACCGGCTTTTACCTGACCGGAGGGGATAGCACTTTTAATAGCAACGACGATTTTGTCGCCAACGCTGGCATAGCGTTTTTTTGTGCCGCCCAGAACGCGGATACAAAGAACTTCCTTTGCGCCGCTGTTATCTGCTACTGCTAATCTTGATTTTTGTTGTATCATAACTATTTAGCTCTTTCTAAGATTTCTACTAATCGCCAGCATTTGTTTTTAGACAAAGGTCTGGTTTCCATAATTCTAACTCTATCGCCGATATGGCAGTCGTTATTTTCGTCGTGTGCCATAAATTTAGTGGAGCGTTTGAGGAATTTTCCGTAGATCGGGTGTTTCATCTTGCGTTCGACTTTGATAACGATAGATTTATCCATTTTGTCGCTGACCACGACACCTTCTCTCACTTTTCTATTATTTCTTTCTTCCATAACTATTTATTTTCGTTTAATTCGCGTTTGCGCAATTCGGTGTGCAGTCTAGCGATGGTTCTACGTTGTGCTTTAATTAATTGAGGGTTTTCCAACGGAGAGATGGCGTGATTGAGTCTCATTTTGACAAGGTTTTCTTTCTCGACTGCCAGTCTTTCTTTTACCTCAGGAGTGGTAAGTTCGTTTATAACTGTCTGTTTCATAACTTTTCAAATTAAATTTCTGCGGAATAATCTCTTCTTACTACGAATTTGGTATGAACGGGCAATTTTTGAGCACCAAGTCTCATAGCTTCTCTTGCCACTTCCAATGGGATACCGTCGGCTTCGAAAAGGATACGGCCGGGGCTAACACGAGCTGCCCAGAATTCTGGGGTACCCTTACCTTTACCCTGACGTACACCCAAACCCTTAGCGGTTACAGGGCGATCCGGGAAGATGCGAATCCACAACTGACCTTCACGCTTCATCTCACGGGTGATAGCCTGACGGGCAGCTTCTATTTGACGGGCACTGATCCAGCACATGTCCAGTGTTTTCAATGCGAAAGAGCCGAATGAAATCTCAGCACCACGTTTGGTGATGTCTTTCATTCTGCCTTTTTGCGGGCGTGTGTATTTTACTTTTTTAGGTTGTAACATTGCTTTTAATGTTTTAAATTATTATTGTATAACCGGCATCTTGGCGTCGGCTTAGTTATTGTTTCTATTATTGTTTCTCGGACCGTTGCCACCTTTGCGAGGACCTCTTTGCATACGTTTTTGAGGAGCTTTGGAGTCCTTGCCAGCTTCGGTGAGGGTGAAGAGGTCGCGTCTTCCGTAAACGATACCGCGGCAGATCCACACTTTAATACCGATGCAGCCGTATGTGGTGTGAGCTTCTACTGGAGCGTAGTCGATGTCTGCTCTCAGTGTGTGCAAAGGAATACGACCTTCTTTGAAGTGTTCGGAACGGGCCATTTCGGCACCACCCAGACGACCGGCAGCCGTGACCTTGATACCTTCAGCGTTTGCACGCATAGTGGAGGAGATGGCGGTCTTGATGGCTTTCTTATAAGCAACACGGCCTTCGATTTGTTTTGCGATGTTTTGTGCAACCAGTTGAGCGTCCAAATCCGGGCGTTTCACTTCCACGATGTTGATTTGGATTTCCTTGCTGGTGATGACCTTCAATTCTTCTTTGACTTTGTCAACTTCTTGACCACCTTTACCGATGATGAGGCCCGGACGAGCTGTCATAATGGTAACTGTGACGAGTTTCAAAGTTCTTTCAATGTAAATTTTTGAGATACCGGCCTTTGAGAATTTGGCATTTAAATACTTTCTAATTTTGTCGTCTTCGACAATCTTACTGGCGAAATTTTTGCCGCCGTACCAATTAGAGTCCCAGCCTCTGACAATACCAAGGCGAATGCCTACCGGATTTACTTTCTGACCCATACTTAATTAATTAATTGTTTTATTCTTCTGTTGTTATTGTATTATTATTTTCAGCATTTCTATCTGCGATAACCAGTGTGATGTGGTTGGAGCGTTTGCGAATGCGGTTGGCACGTCCTTGAGGAGCTGTGCGGATACGTTTCAGCATACGGCCGCCGTCAACCATAATGGTTTTCACATACAAATCAGCGTTTTCCAAACGGGCACCTTCGTTTTTAACCTGCCAGTTTGCAATCGCAGACTTTAAGAGTTTTAATAATTTCTCGGATGATTCTCTTGAACTATACTTCAATACGTTCATTGCATAGTCCACATTCTTGCCACGAATCACATTTGCCATGATTCTGGTCTTACGCGGTGAGGTTGGATTATCCACTAATCGTGCCATGTACACCGTTTTGTTAGCTTCTTTTCGAGCATCTGCTGCTTGTTTTTTGCTTGCACTCATTGTTCTTTTTTCTCTTTATTTATTTTATATTTATCTATGTTTCAATTCGTTAGATAGTATCAAACCCTACTTTCCCCTACTCTTATCAAATTGGCGGCAAAAGTAATAATTTTTTTTATACGTTTTACACTATGTAAATATTTTTTCTTCAACAATTTATCAACAGGGAAAAAGGACGGGATCAGGAGGAAAGTTTCAGGTTTCAGGTTTATTCACTACGTTCATATTCTCCTGGCAGCTCAGCAAAGCCAAACAAGTTGTGTCTTTGCTTTCGCTTGCTGCGTCGAAACAGGTTTCAAGTTTCAGGTTATACACTCATCTACTTCTCTACTTCTCTACTTCTCTACTTCTCCACATTACCACATTATCACATTACCACATTTTTCCTATCTTCGCGGCCTCAATTAATAAACATCCTTAATATGTACGACAACGACCATCGAATAGTAGTGACGTTGGATGCCGGCGGCACCCATTTCCGCTTTAACGCCTTGCAGGGCAACAAAGCCATTACAGAAACCATAGAGTTTCCCTCTGAAGCCAACAATTTGGACAAATGTTTGGGCAACCTCGTAAAAGGCTTCGAGCAAATCATCAGTTCCTTACCTGAAAAGCCCGTCGCCATCAGCTTTGCCTTCCCGGGACCGGCAGACTATCCCAACGGTATCTTCCCCACCCGCCTGTCCAATTTCCCCGCTTTCGAAGGCGGCGTGGCACTCGGACCTTTCTTGGAACGCAAATTCGGATTGCCCGTGTTCATCAACAACGATGCCGACCTATTCACATACGGAGAAGCATTGGCGGGCACGCTCCCTGAGGTAAACCGCAAACTGCAAGAAGCCGGCAGCGTGAAAGAGTATCATAACCTTATCGGCTTTATTCTCGGCACCGGTTTCGGCATTGGAGTCACAACATATAATAATATGTATATAGGCGACAACTGCTGTTCTGAAATCTACTGCACGCCCAACAAACTGCAACCCGAGTTGATTGTTGAAGAAGGAGTTTCTTTACGCGCCGTCCTACATTATTATAATATGTATAGTAAGGATTCAAACGCAGCATCCTACACTGACTCCTTCGACATCTTCCAAATTGCCGAGGGCGAGAAAGAGGGCGACCAAGCAGCCGCTCGCAAGGCCTTTGATACATTCGGAGAAGTGGCCGGATACACCATCGCGCACTGCGTCACCATTCTCGACGGCATCATCGTATTGGGCGGAGGCCTGTCCAAATCCCACAAGTATTATATGCCCGCGCTTCTTCGCGAGCTGCGTGCCGAGATGCGCACCCGCAAAGGCGACACCCTACAGCGCGTACCTTCCTACGTTTACAATCTCGAAGACGAGCAGGAGTTTGCGGAATTCATCAAGGGCAAACAACAGACCATCCCCATTTACGGTACCGGCGAAACCGTCGTTTGCGACACACAGAAGCGCCTCGGCATCATCACCTCGCACATCGGCACCAGCGAAGCCACCTCTATTGGCGCATACTGCTTCGCCCTGCACAAACTGGACGAGTAGGATTTAGTTTAAGGTTTAAGGTTTAAAGATACTCTGTTACTGTTTATTTATCTATTATTACATTGATAGTGTAACATAATTTCGTATTATTCCATTAACACATTTCCGCATTAACATTATGTACAAAGGAAAGGCCACTTGTAAGATTCTCAAGGAAATTCGCAAGCAGATTGCGAAGGAGAACGACATTGTCTTTGTAACATCTGAGTGCAAATACCAAGGCGACTGTCTCGGCACGTGTCCCGCGTGCGAAGCGGAAGTGCGCTATTTGGAAGAAGAGCTGCGCAAACGTAAGCAGTTGGGCAAAACAGCGGTCGTTGCAGGTATTTCGTTAGGGTTAGCGGCCACATTTGCGAGTTGCCACGTCACCCAAGACCCCAATACTGAGCAGGAAGTTCCCGTGTCAGCCTCCACCGAGCAATCTGAAAAATCCAACGTTCCAACAGAATCCGCCAACGAAGAGAATGGCTCATCACCGGCCACCAAGACTCCGCGCCCGTCCAATCGCTCCTCACAAGACTATATGGACTTTGACTTCGGCGGGGTGGACGAGCCTCCCGTGCCTGACACGTTACCCCAACACAATCCCGTTTCTGACACAATCGAAATCATCTACGAAGTTCCCGAATGGTCTCAGGGTGACATCGTCACGGTATCGTGGTCAGTCGGAAAAGGGCAAAAAGACGTTTACGACCCATACCTTGTGGCCTATCCTCCTTCGTATCAAGACGGAGAAGATGCTTTAAGAAAGAAAATCTACAAGAACCTACATCTTTCTAAAAAGGAAAGAGATAAATTTCATGGCAAAAGAATCTCCATTCAATTCATCGTCGAGAAGGACGGCCGCGTAAAAGCAGTGGATGCCCATGCCTACATACCGAAAGCCGATTTCAAGCTGTTGAAAAACAAATGCGAAAAAGCCGCAAAAAGAGCATTACGGTCACGTCCGCATTACAAGCCTGGAAGAGACGACCACGAAATGGCGGTACGATGTTTTCAACAAATCACCATTGAGGTCCCCTAAATTTCCTATTCATCATAAAGGATTGCCACATTCTACAATGCCCATATCATCCACCTCAGCCTTCCTCAAGGAAGGAGAACCGGCACCACCGCAAAATTTTCGCTTCATCTCATAATAAAAAAAAATGGCATCATTCATCGGCATATCAAGACATCGTTTACAGACAGACGGCAAGGGGGTGACCACTTTGGCGGCGTTTCACGGTTGTCCGCTGCACTGCCGATATTGCCTCAATCCGCAGTGCAACCGACCCAACAGCCGCACCGTGAAGCTCACTCCGCAGGAGCTTTACGACCGCGTAAAAATCGACCAGCTCTACTTCTTGGCAACCGGCGGCGGAGTCACCTTCGGCGGAGGAGAACCAGCCTTGCATCCCGACTTCATCACGCAGTTCCGTGAGCTGTGCGGCCCAGAATGGAACATCACACTGGAAAGCTCGTTCAATGTGCCTGCCGAAAATGTTCTCAAACTTTTCCCGGTTGTCAACAACTACTTCATCGACTTAAAGGACGCCAATGACGACATCTACCGACGCTACACCGGGCTAAGCAACTTGCAAGTCAAGGAAAATCTGGAGTGGTTAGCGTCGCAAGGCATTGCCGACCGCATCATCGTACGACTTCCCCGCATCAAGGATTTCAACACGGAGGAAGACATCCAGAGGAGTCAGCATTATCTACACGACATCGGGATACAGCATATTGACGTATTTACATACTTGACGGAGATTCGGAAGTAACATCCCTGTATTAAGACATTATCGCATTGTCATAATATCACATTATCAAATCAACATTATGTACAAAGGAAAGGCCACCTGCAAGATACTCAAAGAGATTCGCAAACAGATTGCAAAGGAGAACGACATAGCATTTGTCACCTCGGAGTGCAAATACCAAGGCGACTGTCTCGGCACCTGTCCAGCCTGCGAAGCGGAGGTCCGCTATCTTGAAGAAGAATTGCGCAAACGCAAACAATTGGGTAAAACGGCCATCGTCACAGGCGTATCTTTAGGGTTGGCCACCTCGTTCTTGGGCTGTCACTTTGGCGGCAATGCAGAAGACACCGCTACAGATTCCGTTTCTTCCTCCCCCGCAAAACAGGAAAGCGACCTATCCACCACGCCCATCCCCGAAGAGAAATCTACATCTCCAGCCTCCCAAAAAGCGACGCGTTCTGTGGAAAAACTTACAATGACGACTGATGGGGTAGTCTTCAAAATTTCCGATTACGATTTTGCAGGGCCTAACGACAGCCAACCGTCATCTTCCGACACCATCGACATCATTTATGAGATGCCCGAGTTCGACCCCGACGGGACCATCTCTGTCACACGGACAACAGCCCTACCAAAGAACTTCAAAAACGTTTGCTGGCAGCCTTCTATACCCCCCGTCTTCCCAGGCGGCGAAGACTCTTGCAGGCAGTATATTCATCAGCACTTTCAAATATCGCCCAAGTTAAAGCAATACCTTCGGGACAAGAAAATTTCCTTCAACTTCACCATAGAGGCAAATGGGAAAATCGGCCAAATGGATATTCATTGCGACTATGACTACAAAAGCCAAAAAAGTTGGGCAAAGCGATGTGAGCGCGCGGCCAAAAAGTCCATCAAATCGATGCCCCGCTGGACTCCGGGTAAAGACCAAGACAACCAGCCAGTTCGATGCGTCAAGAGCGGGCGCATCATCGTTGGGGAGCCCAACCAAGTCCTTTTGTTTTAACCACAGAGGACGCGGAGTCGCACGGAGGGGATTTTTTATCTTTGCGCCCTTTGCGTTTGCATAACCGCAGAGGACGCAGAGTCTCGCGGAGGAGTCTTTTAAAAAACTTCGCAGCTTAATATCACTTTATTTTGTATGTTTGCGGCCGTTTTACTAAAATTTCCCCTTATGAAAAAAGTTTTACCCCTTTTATTAGCAATATGCTTCTTGTTCACATTCCCTGCACAAGCGCAGGACACTTTGGACATTCCGAACCATAGTTTTGAAAATTGGGAGACCGGACAAGGATACAGTGTGTCTTTATTCATCGTCTCGCTACAAGTCTATAGCAGTTTTCAACACCCTACGGACTGGGATTACCTCTCCTACCCCGTCAATGAAACCGTCAGTTATTCAGGATTCAATATAAACGTCAACACAAACGTGCCTTTACTGAAGACCTCTTCTGTAACAGGCACCGTACCCGATGGCGACAAGGCTTTGAAATTGGAATCCTTTATGTTGTCAGACATCGTTTCCTCATTAGCTTATTCATTATTAGGGGGCTTCGTGGATCAGGAATTGCTAACGATGACTTTCCCCACAGTTTTATCTACAGGCCATATTGATTTGGACAATTTCATGCCGCTTATGAGCACCATTTTGGACAACATCAACACGCCCAGCCAGCTGCTACAGGCGTTAAGCACGGAAGATTTAGACCATTACATCACTGGAGGATTGGCGCTCAACGGCTTTGAGCCGAGCACCCTGTCAGGATACTACAAATATGCTTCCGCCATTAGTGGCGACAACGGCGGCATCTTAATGCTTGGCACTCGTTATAACGACACAACGCATCGCCGCGAAGTTGTGGGAGGCGGATTCAGTCTTGCATTCACAGACACGAATGAATTCACGCCTTTCTCCATAGAATACCAGTCGCTGCACGAATACGATGCCTCCTATCCGGATGTCCCCGCCGACTCCCTTATTCTAATGCTCGTTTCGTCCGCCAGCAACAATCGCCAGCAAGGTTCCGCATTCACGATTGACGACCTGACCCTCACGTCTGTAGGGGAAACACCTCCCACGCCGCCAGAGCCAGACACCTGCGGCAGTATTGTCGGACTGACCGTCAACTACGTCGATAGTATGCAGGCCGACATCAGCTGGAACAATCTGGAAATCCCCGAAAGTTGGCAATATCTTTTAGACACAGCAGGCTTCACGCCTGACGAGGCAAATGCCATTGCACACACGGACAGCGCCCTAACACTTACCAGCCTCCAACCTGACACCTACTACGATTTCTATGTCCGCTCAAAATGCAATGACACATTGTTCAGCAACTGGGCATTCATCTCATTCAAGACAGACACGCTTGTCCCCGTCATTCCAGACGACCCGGACACTACCGACATTCCGGACAGCACCGGCATTCACAGTTTCTTCATCAACAGTGTGGTCCTATACCCGAATCCGACAACGGGCATCCTGTACGTTACGGCCGCAGAGCCTGTCGAAACAATATCCGTTTATGACATATATGGTCGGAAATTGTTGGAAGCGACGGATGACAAAGTCGATTTAACGACCTTTTCTGCAGGCGTATATGTTTTAGAAATCAACCATATTGCTAAAAGAAAGGTTTATAAAAAATAGAATATGCCTATTCTAAACGAAGCGACCCGGCAATACATTCGCACGCACGCAGAAGATGACGTGCGCAAGCTCGCCCTACATCCTTCTGCAGACAAGTCAGTAGATATGGCAGCCGCGCTGCAGCAGATTGAAGGCCGACAAAAGGCCAAAGACAAACTGCCAGAACTATTCGTCCACGACGGAATCATCTACCCTCCCACTCTCTCTTTAGAACAATGCTCTTCGTCTGTCACCGCGCAATACAAAGCATCCGTTTTAGACAATGCCGAAGCCTGCATTGCAGACCTCAGCGGCGGTTTTGGTGTTGACACCTTTGCCTTTGCTGAAAAATTCAAACTCTGCCACTACGTTGAGCCTCAAGACTCGCTTTGCGAACTAGCCCGACACAATGCTGCTGTTTTAGGACTTCCCAACATAGAAATTCATCAAGGCACGATGGAAGAGCAACTCCCATTGCTGCCCACAATGGACTATATTTACCTTGATCCATCGCGCCGCGACACGCACGGCAACCGCGTTGTGTCCATTGAAGACTGTACCCCCAACGTCGTGTTGTGGAAAGAGCAGCTGCTCCAAAAAGCACAGAAGGCCTTGGTCATCAAGTTATCGCCGATGATTGACTTGAAGCGGACGATTCAACAGCTGCCCGAGGTGACGGGCATCCACGTGGTAGCCGTTCACGGAGAATGCAAAGAAGTGCTGTTCCTTCTTTCATCCGAAGGCGCATTCATGCAGGATATCCCTATCACTGCCGTCAATCTGCTTAATGACAAAGCTGTCTGTTTTCAATTTTCCACACAGGAGGAGAACGACGCCTGTCCCGTATTAGCCAACGAACTAGGACGTCACCTCTACGAGCCCAACGCGGTCATTCTGAAGGCGGGTGCTTTCAAAAGTATAGCTGTTAAATTCGGTATCCGGAAACTGCATCCGCACTCTCACCTCTATACAAGCGACACGCTGGTGGAAAATTTTCCCGGACGTGTTTTCACAATTCGAGAAGTCCTTCCTTTCAACAGGAAGAACCTCCGAAAGAATTTGACGCTCCAGCAGGGCAACGTCTCAACACGCAACTTTCCTATTTCATCAGAGGAATTGAAAAAATCCATCCGTATAAAAGATGGAGGCGACACGTATATTTTTGGAACAACGTTGTCCGGAGAAAAGAAGACTTTGATAATTTGTGAGAAGGCGGATTAACAGGAAAAACACAAAATTTTTGTCTAATGGCGTCCTAACATTCCACGTCCTTTCGCCATCGTAATCACATCAAGTTTCACCTTGTAATCACGGGTATAGAGTTGGTCGGCGGCTTCCACCATTTCATCTGTAAATTGATTACCGGGGAAAGCATCTGTTGGGAAAAGCACGCTAGCTTTAAGTTTGGCAGCCTCAATATGAGATGGCAGTTTGCATCCCACCCAGCTTTTCTTTCCTCCCAGCACGGAGAAAATATTGCGGACGAAGCCTGCCTTGTCATCTACGAACCATATATCCAGCCATAGGAACAGCAACAACACGCAGGAGCTCACGATGTCAAACGCGCGCTTCTTTCGGCGGCTGGACTTTTGCACAATCGCGTGAACGGGGATAGCATACAAATCCTCTGAAGAGAAAATGGAATTGCTACCGATAACGGACGTGCTGTTTTCAGGAGCAATCTTATACTCAACCTGATATTGCTGGAGTTTCGACATCCAGTCGATAATCTGCTGGGCGGGCATATCTTTGGAGCAGAAAATGATTTCATTCAATCTATACAACGGAATCAGATCCTGAATTTGCGCGATGTGGCCGATAACTTTGTCATCGGTTCTATCTACATCCGGCTGCAATGAGACGACGCCGGCGAACTCGCATTTGGGTTCCATCATCTGCACGAGGTCGAGGACTCGCGCGGTTTCCTGCACATTGCCCACCACGGCGATGCGGCGGCGGCTGACATTATCGAAACTATTGCCGCAAATATGGAATTTCCTGATGATATAGCGCAACAGGTTGACAACCATCACCGTCCACATAGCGCCGAACAGGACAACGGCACGCGAGAAGCGCATTGTTTCTGGCAAGATGGCATATACCAGAAGAATGGCGACCGTGCCAAACGCAATGCCCTTGTTGACATTACTGAGGCGAATCGGTTTGCGGTAGCCTTTGCAAAGCGCGATAGCGGAAAGCCACACTAATATATAAATAGGTATTATTAAACAATAGTAGAAATCCGGATAGAAGCTATGACGATGCGCCAACACTGCCACCGACCAATAGCGAGCCAGCACCAGCATTCCTGCATAGACGAACAAGAAATCCACTATTGGCAGTAGCAATTTGCTGAAAATACGTTTCAGTGCGGCCAATGACGCACGGAACCAAATCGCACAATCTATCAGGAAATTAAAAATTTTCGCGTTTTTCTGAGAGAAATGCTTGCGCGCGAAAATCTGCATAGCCTTATAGAAGACGTGTACGTAGTTCAGACTTCCCGTCTTGGTGCTTTCACCCTTATAATGGATGATGCGCGTTTCGGGGAAATAGTAATTCTTGTATCCGCCTTTCAAAATCCTATAAGAAAGGTCTATATCTTCGCCATACATAAAGTAATCCTCATCCAGCAGTCCCACCTTGTCCAAGGCGGAGCGGCGCATCAGCATAAAGGCACCGGAAAGGACTTCCACCGAGTGGATTTCATCCTCGCTCAAATAGGAAAGATGATACGTTCCAAATCTTTTGGAATTCGGAAACAGCTTTGAAAGTCCGAACAGTTTGTAGAACGCCACAGCCGGGAGAGGGATTCCGCGTTTGGATTCAGGCAGGAACTCGCCCTTGCCGTTCACCATCTTCACTCCGAGGCCGCCCGCGTCGGGCGTTTCGTCCATAAAGCGAAGACATTTTTCAAAAGTGTCCTCTTCCACAACCGTATCAGGATTCAGCAACAGCACATATTCTCCCGTAGAAATGCGGATGGCCTGGTTGTTGGCTTTGGCAAAACCTACATTCTCCTTGTTGGCAATCACGTGAACCTGCGGAAACTTCGCGGCCACCATTGCCAAAGAGTTGTCCACGGAATTGTTATCCACCACATACACCTCACCCTCTATATGGCGCAAAGCCTTATAGACGGATGTCAGGGCCTGTTCCAAAAAACAGGACACGTTGTAGTTGACTATGATGATGCTTAGTTTCAAGTTTCAGGTTTCAAGTTTCAGGGTTCAAGTTTCAGGGTTCAAGTTTCAGGGTTCAGGTAATACATCTTCACATATACTCATCTACTCTTCTACCCATCTACTCTTCTACCAACCTTAGTTTCTTAGTTTTTAAAAATAGGCCAGCACCGTTTTTTTGGACACGACCTTGTCGCCTTTGTTGACGGCGACCTGCACATCTAATGGGAGGAAGACGTCAACGCGGGAACCAAATTTGATCATACCGACCTCTTCGCCTTGTATGACTTTGTCATCGACTTCGGGGTAACTGATAATGCGGCGGGCAATAAATCCGGCGATTTGGCGGAACAATACTTTGTCGTGGTCATTTTTGCTGACCACGATGGTGTTATGTTCGTTATCCACGGAGGATTTGGGCAGTTTGGCCAACACATACTTTCCGGGATGATAGGCAATATATTCGATGGTTCCGTCAATCGGATAGCTATTGACGTGAACATTGTTGATGGACATAAAGATAGAGATCTTCAATCGTTCATCTTTAAAATACTCATATTCAAAAGCGGGTCCTACGGACAGGATCGTTCCGTCGGCGGGAGCGAGCACGCCGTTATCCACCTTGTTGATGATGCGGTACGGGACACGGAAAAAGCGAATCACCAAAACACCGATGACAAGCACAACGGCATAGAACAGCAGGTTCACCCACCATATATTTGCCAAAAACATTATGTAAAAGAAGGTCAGAACAACGATTACCGCGATAGTAGTCAGAATTATGACCTTTCCGGCCTGATGCAATTTCATCCTTATCCTTTATTATTTCGCGTACAAAATGTAAGTATTTCTCGGAATGTTGTTCTCGCTGGAGGTCTTCGTGAACTGACGCGGATATTTTTTGTCGTTCATAAAGTGAGTACCCACGTAATTGTAGGTATAGAGGATTTGGCGGGTAACAACGCCGGCAGTCTTCGTGACTTCAGTTTCTGTCAGTTTGTTGTTCAAATAATAGCCGGCATAGTTGGCGTAAGCATAAGGAAGGCCATAGAAGGGATTGAAGGATTCCAAGTCGTAGGTATATTTGCGGGTAACTTCTTGGCGAAGGTCGGGATAGATTTCCACAATGGAATCGATATTCTCATATTTTTCCTTTTCACCGGGAGCATAATAGACTTTCTTGTTGCAATGGAGCACCAGATCTTTGGCACCACTTTGGCGCATCATCTCGCAAACACCTGTCGGGTCGCCTACGAAAGTACGGTAGAGTTTGCTTTTGCCCATCAGCTCATAATATTCGAAGAAGGCTTTGTCGTAAATTTCCTCAATATGCGTAATACGGGCGGTTTCCTCATCGCGATAGAAGGAGATTTCCTGACGGGTGGTGTCGTTGACCTTATAGACAATTTTATCGACGAGCTGGTCGGTATAGGTCATATCGATCGTTTCGGTATAATGTTTACCCACGTGTTGGATATTGGCAACGGTTTTATCCTTGTTGTACGTGAAATCGTAAGTTTCCACAGAGTCAACGGTGATGGAAGTCAGCAGGCCTTTCTCATTGTAGTGATAGACCTCATCGGGGTCACCCACGTTGCTGAGATACCATATTTTGCTGATTTTACACTTGGGATGATAGATTTCATCTTTGGATTTACAAGATGAGAAAACGATGGTCAGGGCAGCCACAAAAGCGACTAAGGTGAAAATTTTCTTCATATAATATTGTATTTATAATTATCAATAAAAGTTGGCAAAAATACAAAAAAATATTTATGGTTCGAACTTCAAAAATGCACATTTTAGGATAACGACCATAACAAAAAAAATTTATATTTGCGGCCGTTTTTTGAAATCATCAACCTCTAAAAATAATCACTTATGGTAGAAAAAATTACAACAAGCCAGCAGGCTATTGAAATGGAAGCCAAATACGCCGCCCACAACTATCATCCCCTTGATGTCGTTATCGCTCGCGGTAAGGGTCCGTTCGTATGGGATGTTGAAGGAAAGAAATATTTCGACTTCCTTTCCGCATATTCCGCAGTAAACCAAGGCCACTGCCACCCGAAAATCATAGGCGCTATGATGGACCAATGTCAAAAGGTGACATTGACTTCCCGTGCTTTCTACAATGACTGCCTCGGACCGTATGAAAAATATGTCACTGAGACCTTCGGTTACGACAAAGTCCTCCCGATGAACTCCGGTGCGGAAGCTGACGAAACAGCTTTGAAACTCGCCCGTCGTTGGGGTTATGACAAGAAAGGTCTTCCTGAGAACCAAGCCAAAATCATCGTTTGCGACGGCAACTTCCACGGTCGTACCATCACCATCATCTCCCTTTCCATCGACCCTGACGCTTACCAAGGATTTGGTCCGTTCACTCCGGGCTTCATCAAAATCCCGTACAACGATGTTGACGCATTGGCAAAGGCTCTCGAAGATCCTATGGTTTGCGGTTTCCTCGTCGAACCTATCCAAGGTGAAGCTGGCGTTTACGTACCAGATGACGGTTATTTGAAAAAATGCTATGACCTCTGTAAGGCTCACAACGTGCTCTTCATGGCTGACGAAGTTCAGACCGGTATTGCCCGTACAGGTAAGATGTTGGCTTGCGACCACGAAGGCGTTCGTCCCGACATCCTCATCCTCGGCAAAGCCCTCTCCGGCGGTACAATGCCTGTTTCCGCAGTTCTTTGCGACGACGACATCATGCTCAACATCAAACCGGGCGAACACGGCTCCACATTCGGTGGCAACCCCATCGCTTGCCGCGTAGGTATCGCCGCCCTCGAAGTCGTCAAAGAAGAAAAGCTCGCTGAACGCGCCGCTTATCTCGGACAAATCTTCCGCGATGAAATGAGCAAAGTCAACAGCCCGCTTATCAAACAAGTTCGTGGTAAAGGTCTCTTGAACGCCATCATTATCCAACCGACCAACGGCAAAGAAGCTTGGGACGTCTGCTTGAAGATGAAAGAACTCGGCGTGCTCGCCAAACCGACACACCAACACATCATCCGTTTCGCTCCTCCATTGGTTATCACCGAAGAAGAACTCCGCGAAGCTATCGAACTTATCAAGAAAGCCATCCTTTCATTCGAATAATTCAACCTTTCTCTATAAAAAAGAATCCCGACGCGCAAACGCCGGGATTTTTTTATTTAAGCCACAAAAGAAGGAAATTATGTACATTTGCGCCTTCTATTTTATTAAATGAAATTTGTTGGAAAATGAATAAAATTACAAACAACGTGAAATCCTTTCTGACATTCGGTGCGAAGAAATTTTTCCCGTTGGAGAATTGTGGTTTTGAAAAAATCACTATTTTCGCGGCTGCATAACGAAACAGACATTTTATTTAACATCACCAAAATTTTATGAATATGAAAAAAAACACGTTTTCCTTACTCTTATGCTTGTTTTTATTTTTAGGTGTGACACTCGTCTCTTGTGACAAACCGGAACCTGAAGAACCCGATGTGACATATTCCATCATTGGACATTGGAAGCTTGACAATGCCTTTCAGGAGACACCTTACAACCACGTGGATATGACCAATATGTATGGTCAGAATTTCCAACTCATTTTCAAAGAGGACAGTACTTTGATAACCACAGACGGCATTAATGAAACCGAAATGCATTGGACTTTGAACGGCGACCAGTTGGGCTTTATCCAAGCTGCCGGTATGGCTCCCGTTATGTACACCGTGTTGAAACTAACGAAAGATTCCCTTTCCATCGAAAATGGGAGCGGCACGGACTACGTTACAACGATGAATCTCCACAGGGTTTATTAAAATGAACAAACACTTCCTACTCGTCACTTTTGCCCTTGTCCTTGCCTTTGGATTAGAGGCACAGATAGATTATTCCCATGCGCTTTTGACAAGCGATAGCGGATTTTGTCATCTACGGCTTCTCAAGGAAACACATTATGAGGTGAAGGACAGTATGGGGATGCCCGTCAAAGGTGCAATCAAAAATGTGACAAACTTTTGGTTTGATGAATTGGGCGCAAGGACTAAAGAAGTTAAAATCGATTATCTGAACGGGGAACCGCACTGCAAGGAGACACGTATAGCAAGGGATATCTATACGGATACCATTTTATACGAATGCCCTAATTCTCCATCACATACTATAGTAATAACTGGAGATCCTCTTGTTGAATTTCCATATTCTTATATTGAGAATCGTGAATGTGGTAATCGTTACGTTAATATTTACAAATATTCAAAACGGAAGATAAAAAAAGAGGTTTATATTGATTTTTATAAAAACATTGATTCCGTCACATTATATAAAAAGTACATATATCCACGAAACATCAATATATGTTGTGAGGAGTATTACAAGTCGTTGGGCTGCAGCAAATCGTACTACACACTCTACGAAGGCAAGCCTCACAAGGGAAGATGGAGACGTCTGAATGACAAATGTTTGCTTGACATTTGGGATAACGAAGTGGGCAGATATGACGAAAATTTGAAATGTATGCGTCGTCACACATACGTTTACCATCCGCAATATCAGAGCTTCTGGATAACCAAGACCTCCGCATTTGATGATTACGTTTACGATATTTGCGAGCGGGAGATATTGGAGACCAGCCATTGAAGAAACCAAAACAATTGACAAACAAGCACTTCCTCAAATCTCTATAGCGAAACGCTTATTAAAGTGTTTTTTGTACTTTCGCGGCCTCATTTTACAGAACGGATATGATAGAAATCAGCGGACATATTGTAGATGTCAAGAATCAACAGATTTTTGACGGTATAATAATGGTTGACCACGGGCGGATTTGCAACATTAAAAAAAGCCACATCGTGGAAGATCAATATGTTATGCCTGGTTTTATTGACTCACATGTTCATATAGAAAGTACGATGCTGTTACCTGAGAATTTCGCCAAGATTGCTGCCCGACACGGAACTGTAGGCGTGGTGGCAGATCCGCACGAAATAGGCAATGTATTGGGGGTGAAAGGTGTGGAATTTATGATTGAGTCGGCTCGAAAGACCAACTTCCATTTCTGTTTTTGTGCTCCTTCCTGTGTGCCAGCCACAAATTTTGAAACGGTAGGACATCGTATCGAATCGAAAGATATCGCCCTTCTACTGCAAAATCCGGAAATTTACGGTTTGGCGGAAATGATGAATTATCCAGGTGTGATTTACGAAGACCCCGAGGTACTTCGCAAAATCGAACATGCCCGTAAGATGGGCAAGCCTATTGACGGTCATGCGCCCGGCGTGACAGGGGATGACTTGCGAAAATATGCCAGCCACGGTATTTCCACAGATCACGAATGTACAAAAATCGAAGACGCGAGAGAACGGCTCGAAATAGGTATGAAAATCGCAATTCGAGATGGCAGCGCGGCCCGTAACTTTAATTCGCTGGCACCACTGTTAAACGAATATTCCACACAGTTAATGTTCTGCACCGACGACAAGAATCCTGACGATTTGTTGGAGGGCCATATCGATGATGCGGTCAGACGCGCACTAAAGGCAGGCTATCCTTTGTGGAATGTGCTGAATGCCGCTTGTCTGACACCCATCCAGCATTACAAAATGCCTTGCGGCCTACTGCAAAAAGGTGATTCCGCCGATTTCGTTGTAATTGATAATTTGCAAGATGTCCGTATTCTAAAAACCTATATCGCAGGTGAAGAATATCCCTCGCATAACTCAAATAAGGAAGACGAGGAGCTCACGTCCCCAACAGAATATCCCAATTATTTCAATGCCCGGCCTATTAAACCTGAAGACATTCGTGTCCCATTTCAAGAGGGAAAGATGCGTGTGCTGGTGGCCACCGACGGCTCGCTCTTTACTGATGTGGAAATGGTAGAGCCTTTGGCAAAAGAAGGCCTTGTTTTGCCAGATGTGGAAAATGACGTACTGAAATTGGTGGTATATAATCGCTATTCCTTTGACAGACCTCGAGTCGCATTTATTAGAGGTTTTGGTTTAAAAGATGGTGCAATCGGTTCCTCCATAGCACACGACAACCACAACATTATTGCTGTAGGCACGAATGATGAAGCTCTGGCCGCAACAATCAATCTTCTGATAGAAATGAAAGGTGGCATTTCCGTTTGCGAGCACGTTAACGGGCAGTTTGCTTTCGAAAGCCTTCCACTACCAGTTGCAGGCCTAATGAGTCCGTGTGAGGGTGAAATCGTTGCCCGACAATTCAAGAAAATCAAAGCTGTCACACCCCGTTTGGGCTGTTCCTTGAATGAACCGTTTATGCTGTTAAGCTTTATGGCGCTGACTGTAATTCCCAGATTAAAGCTCACAGACAAAGGCCTTTTCGACAGCGTCAAATTCGAATATACGGAGTTGTTCGAGAAATAGAGCTATAAGGCCTTTCGTATTCTATCAATCGCCTCTTTGATGTTGGCGCGCGGGGTACCTATGTTCATCCGCATAAAGCCTTCGCCCTCCGGTCCGAAGTCAAGACCGCTATTGAATCCGACTTTGGCTTTGTGAATGAGCATATCCACCAAATCGTTATGCGCCATACCCAATCCGCGAAAGTCGAGCCACAGCAGGAAGGAGGCCTCCGGGCGCATCATCTTGACCTGCGGCAGATTTTCGCGAAGATATTGCTCTGCAAAATCCACATTTCCCTGCAGATAATCCAACAATTGCAGACGCCACTCGTCACCGTGGGAAAAGGCGGCGTCGGCGGCCACGTAGGCAAACAGGCTGCCTAAGGAAAGCTCATTGGCATCCAAAAATGCAAAGAACTTTTTCTTCACGTCCGGGTCAGGAACGTAACAGACGGAGGAGGCCAATCCCGCCATATTGAAGGTCTTGCTGGGAGCAATGAAGGTGATGGAATTGTGTAATGCCTCATCGGAGACAGTGGAGAAGGACGTGTGACGGTGTCCCGGCAAAGTGAGGTCCGCGTGTATCTCATCGGAAATAACCAGTACGTTTTGACGCTTGCAGATGGCTGCCACCTGTTGCAATTCTTCTTTGCTCCACACTCTTCCGCCGGGATTGTGTGGATTGGCGAGTATCATCACCTTGCAGCCTTTGGCCTTTTCTTCCAAGTCGTTGAAGTCAAAGTAGAAACGGCCGTCTTCCGTCTTGAGCGGACTGCTCACAAAAACTCGTCCGCTGCGGTGCGGGACGTTGATAAACGGCGGATATACGGGCGTAGTTATCAGCACTTTGTCGCCAGGATTTGTAAAGGTCTGCAGCACAAAGGAGATTCCCTGCACGATGCCCGGGATGAAGTGCATATTCTTCCATTTGGTTTCGATACCATAATGTTTCTGCAGCCAGTTGATGACGGCGCAAATATAATGTTCGGAGGAAAATGTATAACCCAGAACCTCGTGCTGGCATCTTTCTCGCACAGCATTCATAATGCAGTCCGGGGTCTTGAAATCCATATCCGCCACCCACATCGGGAGCAGATCGTTGGTGCCGAAGACATCCTTTATCATATCATGTTTCACGCAGCTGGTGCCGCGTCTGTCAATGATTTCGTCAAAATTGTATGTGGTCATATCGATGGGTTGAAAATTGAGGCGGCAAATGTACAAATTAATTGATGATTGTGTAGAACAGAAAATCGACAGCAAACAGTTCTAAGTTTCAGGTTTCACGTTTCAAGATGTAGGGACGCATACTACGCATCCATATAAGGTTAAGGTTTAACGCTGTCTTCAAAAATCGATGTCAAAGTCAACGAAAGCCACCCCAACTTTGATTTTTTTCGTACCTTTGCGGCCGTTTTTTTAAAAAAAGTAGCGATTATGCAAACAAAGATAGCGATTATAGGATACGGCAACATCGGCCGAGCCGTCGAACAGGCAGTTTCAGCTGCCGAGGATATGCAACTGACTGGCATTTATCATCATAACGACAATTATGACAATATCGATGCGGATGTGGTTGCACTCTGTACGCCCACCCGTGAAGTTCCGTACTTTGCGGAGAAAATGCTCCAACGCGGCATCTGCACCGTCGATAGTTTCGACATCCACGGACAGATTTACGATCTCCGTGCCAAACTAATGCCCATTGCGAAGCAAAAGCAAGCCGTGAGTGTCATTTCCGCCGGTTGGGACCCGGGGTCCGATTCCGTCGTTCGCGCACTGCTGCTGGCAATGGCTCCCAAAGGCATCACCTATACCAACTTCGGTCCGGGCCGCAGTATGGGACATACTGTGGCTGTGAAGGCTATCGCCGGCGTGAAGGACGCGCTTTCTATGACTATTCCGCTGGGCACAAGCATCCATCGCCGTATGGTCTATGTGGAATTGGAGGACGGTGCCGACTTCAAAACCGTAGAACAGGCCATCCTACACGACGACTATTTCGTTCACGACGAGACCCACGTGGTACAGGTTCCTTCTGTAGATGCCCTCAACAATGTTGCCCACGGCGTGAACCTGGTGCGCTCCGGTGTCAGTGGCGAAACCCATAATCAACGTTTTGAATTCAATATGGAAATCAACAATCCCGCGCTCACGGGACAAGTGCTCGTTTCCTGCGCACGTGCCGCCGTACGTCTCCAACGCGAAAGCCGCCCGGGCGCTTATACGATGATCGAAATCCCGCCGATTTATCTGTTGCCGGGCGATGAAGAGCAACTTATCCGTGGATTAGTATAGTAATTTTAACCGAACATAATATTATGATAGCATCCGAAAAGAACCGCAAGGAAATCAAAGAGTTATTGCTTTCTACAAAGCGCGAATATATCGAAGATGTGGTGGAATGTTTGGAAGAGCTGGGCTTCTTTGAAGCACCGGCATCCACCAAATTCCATCTCAACGAGGAAGGCGGCTTGGCCGAACACTCCCTCAATGTCTGCAAAGTGGGATTAATGCTCCGCGAACAGATGATTGCCCTGGACCCCGAAATTGCAGACAAGCTGCCCAAGGACAGCGTGATTATCGCCACGCTGCTGCACGATGTCTGTAAGGCGGACATCTACAAGAAATGTGTCAAAAAACGCAAAAACAATTTCGGCGTGTGGGAAGAATACGAGGGTTTCGAAGTCGATTACAACAATTTCCCGTTAGGTCACGGTGAAAAATCTGTCATCGTTGTACTTCGTATGGGCTTTGATTTGACCGATGATGAAATCATGGCCATCCGTTGGCACATGACTGCCTGGGATTTGCCATTCCAAAGTCCTGACATCAAAGGCAACTACAATGCCGCCAAGGAAATCTGCCCGTTGTGCTCTTTAGTACAATGCGCTGATAATCTGTCTTCCAACATCTTGGAAAGAAAAGAAGGGGACGAGTTCGTAATTAAGACGTTCTAACGCAGGATACAAAACAAAGACTGCAAATTCGACATCCCGATCATTTCCAAGCTCACCGGTCCCTCCGAAGAGGAAATCCTCGTTCTGTAGAGGTCGTGGTTCAGTGCCTTCCTGCAGCTATGGAATAAGGCGGAATATCCTTCTCCGCCATGGAATCGGCACCAATCTTTTTGGATTGATTATAGTTGGAATTGCACCTTTTTGCCTGGGTTATGTTCCTCAATATCATGGGTAAAGTCAGAATAATATTGCAGGGTGAAGGTCCCATCCGAATCCCTATCCAACGAAAATACGGCGGGATATCCTCCTTCCTCATCTGAGAGAACAGCAATGTGTTGGTTCTCACCGGAGGACAAATTGAAGGCATACAAATCAATGTTGCCAGAGCTACAATAGTAACATACATCGCCGGACAGGCAGGCTGCACAGGAATTTGTCAAAACATCTATGGTGTTCACGCGATAGCCTCTGAAATCTATCAGAACCAATTTGCCGTCAAAAATAAAGCTGTCGTATTGTTTTAGGACGACTGGAACGACCAACTTCCCACTATGTTTGGACAGAGAAGGTTTCCCCAGTCCGAGGAGACTATCGACGGTTAAACTTTGACCATCCATCTCGAAAGTGATTCGATAAAACGGAATGGAGTCAACCTCGCCGATTTGGCCCCAATAGCTGAATTCTTTCTTCATTTTGACCGCACCGTTTTCAATGGACATAGTCTTCCAATCGTCCTGATCGAAAAAGGTCAGACCCGGCACTTCCTGCATTTCCAACGAATTAAGTGCGATGATAGGGACTTCGGCCGCCTTTTGAGTCAATTCACTAACATCAGAAGAACGATTTTGGCATCTTGCCATCCCCAACGAGGACAGGACAATCGCGAGCAGACAAAGCGTTTTTGTCATAATGTGTACCGGTTTTATAGAATGATTTTGAAAGTCGCAAACATACATAAAAAATTGTTTTTTTATGCCGGTTAAATATAAATTTGATTTTTAATCGAAGGAAAATAGGGAAAAAAGTACATTTGCTCCTCATTTTTTTGTATTTTTACCGCTTCTTAATCAACATCAACAAAAAAAAACGCCAAAATGAAGAGAGTATTTTCTATTGCTGTTATCAGCTGCATATTTGCCCTATCCGGCCTTTTCACCTCCTGCAAACCGCAAGAAGATGTCGAGTGGTTGTTTTTTATCCAACTGGATTCCAGTACTGATTATATGGTAGCGCAGGACAGATACGAATGCATCATCTTTCCTACGATGTTTCTGGTGATGTCAGACGATGCCGACAAAGCACATAGCGCCGCGTTTGGTTTCTACGGCAGTGAGTCCTCAGCACTTCACCGAGCCAAGAAATCTTTCAAAAAGGCTTATCAATCAGTCGAAAACAGTCCGGAAGGTGCCGCCAATGTTTCCGGAACCGGCATCAAAGTTAACCTTTGCCGCTATCATGATGGAGATTACCTTATAGATGTGATGGACAGCCATACGTTCTAGCAACAGAGTTTCAAACAACAAATGCATATTGGGCGCTGACGCTCCTTGTTCACCCTTTATCCTAATTATGAAGTGAAATTTGTCTTAATGTGTCTTAATTAGAGAAATTAGTGGAACGCACGATGAAGGCCGTAACCAGCCCTATTTTGTAAAAAATATGCTTTAAGCCCGTCACTCCAATTTCTACATTTTGTTTTAGGGGGTATTATAGTTGGTTTAATATCTATGAATCCGATTTGTACGGGATAGTTCAAGAATATGTGTAAAGGATTCTTAACGTAAGATACTAAACTAAACAAGCGTGAACGGCCATGCAAATAGACTAATTATTGCACCAATAAAGGCCAGAACCAAAGAAATAATCATAAGGACAGTAAAGAATTTTACCATTTTCCTAATGCTGTCAATTTTATCCAGTAATGCTTCTGAAAATTCATCTTTTTTATTTACAGGCATTGGACAAACTTTGCATATTTCTTCATATTCTTCATCAGTAACAGAGATGGCATATCTTTTACCGATCAACTTAAACCAACCCTTTTCATCTTTATATAAATAGCCAAAATTTCGTGCATCTTCTTCATTTTTCCAAGGAGAAGCAGAAAGATTTTGTACATTTCTCTAAATCATATAGACCAAGTTTGCAAAGGTGATTGTCTCGCTCTTGTTTCGCTTTTTTCTTTTGTTCTTCTAAAAATTCTTGTACTTGTTCATTCATATTCACACAAATTAAGGAGTTAAACAAAGCGCAAAAGTGCAAAAAATCACTTTTCCACCCTAACTGGTACAAAATTTTCGTTTTTTTCTTTCAGATTTTTATTATACCGAAATAAGAATACGCAAAACCTATTTGGCGCTCTCGTTTCACGGACGCGATGAATCGCGTCCCTACGGAGTGCCGTGCCAAGTCCGCTTTGTAGGGACGCAATTCATTGCATCCGCCATCTGTTTCTCCCATAACGAAAATCAGAAGGCACAAAACCGGTTCATCATCTTTGCGTTTTTTTTATCTTTGCCGCCTCAATAAGAGGGACCTCTTATTTTCATTCGACAACAAAAAACACCTTATATGAAAAGAGCAATTATCAGCGTAAGCGACAAAACCGGCGTGGTGCCTTTCGCCGCCGGTCTCATTGAATTAGGTTACCAAATCATCTCCACGGGCGGCACGAAGAAGGCCCTCGATGCCGCCGGTCTCCAAACCATCGGCATCAGCGAGGTTACCGGCTTCCCGGAAATCATGGACGGCCGCGTGAAGACCCTCCATCCCAAAGTACACGGCGGTCTGCTCGCTATCCGCGACAACGAGAAACACCAACAGGAGATGCGCGACAACGGCATCGAACCGATTGATATGATTGTCGTGAACCTCTACCCCTTCAAACAGACTATTGAAAAACCCGGCGTCTCCTACGAAGACGCTATCGAGAATATCGACATCGGCGGCCCGACCATGCTGCGCAGCGCCGCCAAGAACCACAAGTTCGTGACCGTGGTTGTGGATTCCGCCGACTACGACACCGTGCTGGCTGAAGTGCGCGCCAACGGCGACACCACGTTCGAGACCCGCCGCCGCCTGGCTGCCAAGGTTTTCCGCCACACCGCCCAATACGACACGTACATTTCCACCTACCTCACCGAACAGGCCGGTGAAAAAGAGCCCGAGAACATCTCCCTCACCTTCACCCGCAAACAGAGTCTGCGCTACGGCGAAAACCCGCATCAGGAAGCCACTTT
>JAZRYT010000089.1:0-9991 GCA_045600905.1 Bacteroidales bacterium | reverse complement strand
AATCAGTTCGTCGGATTGGATTCCGTTTATACAAGAGCGGTTTGCTTCAAGCGGCAAATCCATTTCTGCCGAGCTGTGTTCCAGAATCTGCGATTGTACAGAGTGCTATTCTTCATACGTTCAGCAACTAGCCTGGTTTGTTTGGCTCCGAACGGACGTTGAGGCCACGATGGAAGACCTGAATTTCGCCATTCAAAGACTACTGGATGCGAACGAATCGCTGTACATACAAATCACGGAACCGCTTTCCGAATTTCAGATGAATTTCCTGCACGCGATAGCGGATGGCGTTCACGACGGCTTTAGCCGTCAGGATAGGATAAAAAAGTACCGATATGGTACCTCTGCCAACATCGTACGCCTGAAGAAATCCTTGATGGAACGGGACATTATTGATTACATACGTCCGAAATGCTTGGATATTTCGGATCCCATTTTGAAACTGTGGCTCAAACACCGTGTTTGGAAGGGAATGTAAACGCTTCTCTGATTTATGCCAAGAAACCCAGACAAGAATGCAATATCTGTCAACCCAACTTCTTGAAGTGGTGGAGAAGTTTGAAGCCGAGTACGGTTGCAAGTGAGAGGTTTGCTTTCAACCACAACGCTTTGGTGAAAAGAAACATATCCTGTGCCTCATTTCGACATACCTTCGGCTTATTTTTGTGGGCGAAAAAACAGGGTCTAATATGTGTTTGAAAAAGATTCTGACGAACGAATAGTTGTGGGAAAAGAGTAAATTTGCAGACTGAAAATTTGCAAGGAGTTAATCTGGCGAATTTGATATAAAGTATTGACAAACAGATTTATTAACTAAAAATCGAACAGATGGAAAACAAAATCAAACTATTTGAGAGCAAGAGAATCCGCACCGTTTGGAACGAAGACGAGGAGGAATGGTATTTCTCCGTGGTGGATGTGGTGGAAGTGTTGACTGATCAGGTTGATCACCAAGGAGCACGTAATTATTGGAAGGTGTTGAAAAACAGACTGTTGAAGGAAGGAAACCAAACGGTTACAAATTGTAACCGTTTGAAAATGGTTGCAGAAGATGGCCGAATGCGAATGACCGATGTGGTAAGCACGCCGAATCTTCTGCGTCTCATCCAGTCTATTCCATCGCCCAAGGCGGAGCCGTTCAAGATGTGGTTGGCGCAGGTGGGCAGCGAGCGATTGGATGAAATTGCCGACCCGGAGAAAGCCATCTTGCGCGGTGCGGACTTCTACCGTGCCAAAGGTTACACGGAAGGTTGGATTAACCAACGCCTGCAAACCATTGAAATGCGCAAGGAACTGACCGACGAGTGGAAGTCTCGTGGCATTGAGCAAGAACAGGAGTACGCCATCCTCACCAATGAGATGACCAAGGCGTGGAGCGGATTTTCGGTAAAGCAGTACAAGCAATTCAAGAATCTGAAAAAGGAAAATCTGCGCGACAATATGACCAACGTGGAGTTGGTGCTGAATATGTTGGCTGAGGTTACGACCACGGCCATCTCGAAATCGCGGGAGCCAGAAACCTTTGAAGAAAGCCGACAGATAGCGGTTGAAGGCGGCAGCGTGGCCAACGATGCCCGGAAGAACATCGAAGCCCGCACCGGCAAAAGCGTGATTTCACCGCTAAACGCGAAAGACAAAAAGGCGTTGGAAGTAAAGGAGAACAAAGACACGAAGGCAATACAGTCTGGAAATGATTAAGAAATGTTTCAACCTCTTGTGATTTTGAAGAACGACCCGCGCCTATGCCCACATTTGGCACACCATTGCCGTATTTTTGCCGGCGAAGCCACTTCCGTCTGGTACGTGAAGGGGCGAATGCGGCACCGAAAAGCGTGAAACAGAGTAGGCATTACAAAAAGTTGCGCCCGACACGGATATAGGGCAGAAAAGATGTACACTTTAAATTTCCCCAACGGCAACAGCCAAACTTACAATTCTTTAAGTGAATTGCAAAACGCTGCTCGCAAACTCGGCGGCACGGCGAAATGCGTCGGCAACAAGGTTTACGCTTTCGTTGCGAAGTAGATGAAATGCTGCGCGTGTGCTGAAAAGTCGCGCGCGGCGTTCTCTGTTTTCAGAGGGGAAATGGAAGAGTGGTAATGGAGAAAAGTGTAAATTTGCAGCGTCGTTTCCTTTTGAATTTTGTTTTACGGACTTCGCGAAAAGACGGAGAAGGAGAGAGACGAATTAAAATATTGAAAACTAACTAAGATCAAAAATATATGGGTAACAATATTGAATTGAAATCAATAAAAGAGCTTTGTGATAAGAAAAAGTATTCTTTTTATATTCCAAGTTATCAGAGAGGATATCGTTGGACAAAACTTGAAGTGGAAAAACTGTTGGATGACATCAACGAATTTGACAAAAACATAGACGGTGATTTTTATTGTCTTCAACCATTGGTGGTAAAAAAAGGTGATTCTAAAGATAAATGGCGTGTCATTGATGGCCAGCAACGTCTGACGACGATTTATTTGATTCTGTGCTTTTTGCTAAATGATAAGCAAGAAGATAATTCTAATCTTTATTCTATTAATTATGAACGAGGTGATGTTTTTTGGAATGATATTATTAGTAAAGAAATTAATGAGGATGATAATATAGAAACTTTTTACCTCAAATCAAATTATAAGGTAATTAGTGAATGGTTTGGCAAACATAAAGAAAATAAAATCAAGAGCAACATTATTGAACACACAAAATTTATCTGGTATAATATAGATTGTGTTCCCAATGCAGATGAATATTTGATGTTTCGCAATCTCAATAGTGGCAAAATACCATTGACCAATGCCGAACTTGTAAAAGCTCTGTTCCTGAAAAACACAAAAGGATGTGATACAGAAAAGGAATTAAGCCAAAACATTATTGCGGAAGAATACGACCAGATAGAACGCAAAATGCGAGAACCTGAGTTCTGGTATTTTCTGGCAGGTAATGAACCCAGAAGGACATCCTGTATAGAACTGCTTTTTGATTTGATGTTTGAAACAGACGGTATGGATGACAGTAAACGAAAAGAAATCGAAGCTGTTGGAAAGAACAAGACCTTTTTCTATTTCGATTGGTGTATTTCGTATGATAAGGAAACGAACCGTTTATCTGCTGATAAACAGTTTGAAAAAGCAAAAGAAATTTGGGAAAATGTTCAAGAGTATTTTCACACTCTCGAAGGTTGGTTTGCAGATGCCGAAGTCTATAATTTGATTGGTTATTTAAGGGCAGTCAATCATAAAAGTCTTTCCGATATATATAAACTACATAAAAGTCTTTTGCGTGATAAAGATGGAAATCCGATTCAATGTGAGAACAAGCAGGAGTTTATCTCTCAGCTAAAACAATTTTGTAAAGAGGCCTGCCTTGTTGATGACAATGGTGATGTTTTTGATCCAAGTGAGGATAATTTGAAAAAACCTCAGTATTTTCATTATGAAAACAGGAAATGGGCAGTAAATAGAATTCTACTAATGCACAACATAGCTGCGCTAAATCTGCAAAATGCACAAACGGATAAGGATAATCAGGGAGAAAGCCATTCGGATAAAAAAGCGAGAAAAGACAAAATGGTGACAAAATCAAAGTTCTCGTTTGCAAGTTACCATTTGTGCAAATGGCATGTGGAACATATTTCACCCAATAATGCTCAGATGAAACAAGACTACGAGGAATTGATACAGAAGATTTTACCAGATAAGGCATTGAAAAATGGAGATAAGTTTAAAGAAAAGTTGAATAATGATGATTTGAATGTTTTGGATAAATATATAGCAGTACTTGATGACTCAATTATGACTCTTCCGAATTTAACTCTGCTGACAGAACATATAAACACACAAATCGGAAATAAATATTTTGAGGAAAAACAAGGCGATGTCCTCAAAGATATTTCAGATGGATATTTTGTTCCGAATTGTACATTGATGGTATTCACAAAGGGCTATACATTATCTTCGTCTTCACAAGAAAGCAATGAAGAACTTGCCTCATCTATCAAACATGTTTTCTGGAATGCGGAAGACCGTGGCGCATACATTAATAATATGTCGAACACATTAGAAAAATATCTGCCAAAGGAAGGAGGCCAAACCAATGAATAACGACTATCTGTATAACTGCATTGAATGCAGACAAGATTGGGCAATGGAGCATTTGTGCCACGTTTGCAATCCACAGGAAGTTAAATCGTTCAACATTTACAACTTGTTGAGTGAGTATAGTGGAGGAGTGCTTGTTCCTAAAATCCAGCGTGACTATGCACAAGGTCGTAGCGAAGAATCCGACCACGGACAGGCAAAACTTGTGAGAAATGACTTCTTGAACTATTTGTTTGATAATTCAAAAGAAGAAAAGAGTCTTGATTTCGTTTTTGGAACTACGAAACAAAAAGATGATAAAGTTTGGTTCATCCCTGTTGATGGACAGCAACGCCTCACCACACTTTGGCTTCTTATGCTATATCAGGTGAAAGTCATTGACACAAAAGACTCGCAAAAATATTGCGAAAGCGAGACATGCGCAAGTTTGCTCAAGAAATTCTCTTACGATAATCGTCGCGCAGCACGTGATTTCGTGAAGAATATTGCAGAAAAAGAATGGGATATTAAAGATAGAGGGAAAAGTGATGACGTGTCATATAGTCTGAAAATCTGCAATTGGTTTATGGATTATTGGCAATACGACCCCACTGTTGATAGTATGTTGCGAATGTTGGATGCCATACATAATCTGTATAAAGAGAAAAATTGTTTTTCTGACTTGAATTGTTTTCCTGACTTGACCAATATTAAGTTCTATTTTTTTGATATGCAGGCCCACGGATTAGATGAAAATCTGTACTTGAAAATGAATTCTCGCGGCAAGCCCCTCACCCCATTTGAGAACTTGAAAGCCAATATCGAAGGTCTTTTGGAAGCACTGAAGGATGCCGAAAAGAAACCAAACTGCGATAATGCTTTCAGTAATGAAATGCAGTCTGACAAAAACATTTTTGGAAACACTTTTTGTGAAAAATGGAAATATTATATTGACCGTGATTGGACCAACTGGTTTTGGAAAAATAGCAAAGAGAATAATACTATTGACAAAGCATTTGCTCAATTCATCTGTCGTTTTTCTGCGGGTTATTGCAAAATAAATTATAGTGCAGAAGATGTATATGACAAATTGAATAGAGAGGAAAATGAATCTGATGAAGATTTTAGCAACAGAAAAAAACAATTATTTAAAGAGTTGATTGATTACCTTTTGTCAGAATATAAGGAGAATCAAAATATTGATTTTGAGAAAATCAGACCGGCATTGCGAAATAACGCATTTGAGGCAATGGCCAAAGTATTGATGGGATTTTCTAAGGATAAGTATTTGATTCAGCCCTATTGGGATAGGAATAATTGTGATTTAGGAGAGAAATTCAATGGTAGCGATAAGGTTAAAATTGAAGAATATAAGCAACTTGCCGTTATTCAGTCGTATTTGATTGCAGATGGTAAAGATGACAAAGAAAAAAATGCTTGGATGCGTTTCGCATGGAATATGGCTGAAAATTATGTAACGGGTGCAAAGAATTATATAAGCTTTTGCGAGATGTTAGCAGTGCTGCGTGATAAGAATGAGACTTTATATGAAGCTATGATATCACCTGATGTTTTAGGGACAAATCCGCCCCCTCAACTCAAAGAGGAAATTGAAAAAGCAGCACAAATTATCCGAAAGATAAAAAATCAAAATTCGGAAGGTCCAGCCGAAGATGTCATCATTCAAGCCGAATCTTACGCTTTCTTCAAAGGCGCCATCCGTTTCTTGTTCAGAGATGAAAATGGAGAGATAAACGAGAAAAGTTGGAATGATTTTGATAAGAAGTGGAAGAATGCACAGGAGTATTTTGATGGAAAGGGCGTGAAGGATAAATACAAAACCAAATTAATAAAATCTCTTGTAATCCAATGTGCAAATTGGGATAATCAATTATACAATAAGCAAATTTTTAACCCAAATGCCTCTACTTGGAAATGGATAATGTGCGCTGATGAGTGGCGTGCTGCTATCAATAAAATATTGGTTGATATTAAAAATATTTTGCCAGTACAAAACAAGGAGCACCCTGTATTGAAATTACTGCAATATTTGCCATATGAGACTTTGGTCCAAAAACGACCCCGAGGTAGATTCAGATGTAATGGAAGGCTTGGTTTCTATGAACCATATGAGCAAAATGCTATAACTTTTGATTGGGGGAATTTTAGAAGAAATGAAATCTTGTCTGCACTTATAAACGAAGAGAAAATTCAGTGTACTTCACTATTGGATAACATAAATGACCATTGTTTTTTTGAAGGCTGGGATGTGGATTTTTCTTATTGCAACCATACTTTCAGATGGCATCAAAATAACTATGTCTATTTGATGAATCAAGATCCGAAGAATCCCAATGGCTATACTTATAGAAACCAAAATAAAAAGGAAGAATTGGAGATTTATTGCTGTTTCAAGGCCGAAGGAATAGATGATTCTGTTGAATTTATCAAACAATTGAATGATTTAATCAAAGAACACGAAAACAGGTGCTCTCAATGCACAGACCAAACCAGCGAGCAACCTGCCGAACAGTAACAGCTATGCCCACCACCCTCATCTCCAATTCCGCCCACTACGCCCGCGTGCTCTCGCATTGCGCCGACGTGAAGCACACGCTTTGGATCGGCACCGCCGATATCAAGGATGCGTATATCGAGCAGAACGGTGTGAAGATGCCGTTCCTCAAATTGTTGGCGCAGCTTGTCCGCCGGGGCGTTGGTATTCGGCTCATCCACGCCAAGGAACCGGGACCTGCGTTCCGTGAGGATTTCGACAAGTATCCGTCGCTCATCAACGGGATGGAACGGGCACTCTGTCCGCGCGTGCACTTCAAGATGTTCGTCTTCGATGGCAAGGAAGTCTATGTCGGCAGCGCCAACCTCACCGGCGCGGGCATTGGTATGAAGGGCGAAAACACCCGCAACTTCGAGGCCGGCATCCTCACCGACGACCCCGTGATTGTGCAGCAGGCGATGAGCCAGTTCGACGCTGTGTGGATGGGCAGCCACTGCAAAACCTGCCGGCGCCGCGCCTTCTGCGGCGACCCGATTGCGGGGAAGTGATGTGGTGACAATTTGTCACCGTTTGAGAATGGCTGCTGAGATATGTCAATATGGTTTAATTCTTCCAATATTTGCACAGAAAAAGAATTTTTTCGTCCTTTTCTATGCAAATTTTAGTATTTTTGCCACGCAAATTATCATTCAAAAATGCAGAAGAATCCTCTACTCCAATTCGCAGGAATACCTGTCTCGACAGCAGAACTGCGCTCGTGTTTCACCGACTTTGCCTCGCCCGAAAAGAAGATACAGTCTCTGGAAAAAAACGGCGAACTGATACGTTTGAAACGCGGTTTGTTTGTGGTTAATCCGGAACTGACCAACAAAAACAACGATGTGCGATTGTGCGCCAACCACCTTTACGGCCCGTCATACGTTTCTCTTCAATGGGCTTTGCGATATTATGGAATGATTCCCGAGCAGGTCTTTATGATGACATCCGTTACCACTAAGCGTTCCCGCACTTTCGACACGCCACTGGGCCGCTTCAGCTATATGCAAGTTCCTGCCTCATATTTTGCTGTTGGCGTGGAAATTGTTGAAAACGATAATGTTGCATTTCTGATGGCCAGTCGCGAAAAGGCCCTGTGTGACACTATTATATACGACAACTTTGTCCCCAACAAGTCTCTCAAGGCCCTGTATGCCTATTTGGAAGAGGATATGCGCATTGATATGGACATTCTCCACCAACTCAATGCCGAAATTATAGACGAGTGTGCAAAATTTTGCCGTAAGTCCGCCATATTCAACAATTTGATTAAAATCGTACAACAATGACAACCTACGAATCAATGTTAGCCGGTTATACTTCCAATGACGGAAGTTCTACGCCCAATGCCGAGCAGGAGGTCTGCCAGAAAATTGCATTGGCCGGACTGCATCGTGGCGGTTTTTTCGAACACGCCGCATTCTACGGCGGAACTTGTCTGCGGATGTTCCACGGACTTCCTCGCTTTTCCGAAGATATGGATTTCTCGCTGGTCGAAAAACGGGACGATGTCCATCTTGAAAACTATTTTGATGCGATTCGAGAAGAGTTCCACCTGGCAGGTTTTGAAATTGATATTGTTAAGAAAGAAAAGAAGACCTTTGGACGGGTTGAATCCGCTTTCTTGAAAGAAAACACCGAAACATACGACATCAAGTTCCAAACCAAGAAGATGGTTAAAGTGAAGATAGAACTTGATACCGACCCGCCCTTGCTTTTCAACACCGAACAGCGTCTGCTCCTCAAGCCCTATTCATTTATGGCCCGCTGTTTCATCCTCCCGGACTTGTTTGCCGGCAAGATGCACGCACTCGTTTACCGCGCGTGGCAACATCGCATCAAAGGGCGCGATTGGTTCGATTTCGAGTGGTACGTGCGTAACGAAGTGCCTCTTGATTTTCAGCATCTTCAAGCCAGAATCCGTGAGTTCAGTGACCAAGACGTATCTCGTGAAGAATTTATGGAGCAATTGCGTTCCAAGCTCTCTACTGCAAATATTGAGAATGTCAAGCAAGACGTTTTACCCTATATTTCAAGTAATCAATATCACGAACTTGAAATCTGGTCAAACGACTATTTCTTGCAACTTGCCGACCTGCTAAAATTCGTATAGTCCATTCTCATACTACATTATTTCTTTAAGTTTTGTAAGGAACCCCTTCACTTTTCTCCGCCCCTGTGCCCCATTTTGGCACAGGGGTGGTTTATTTTTGCGGGCGAAGTAAAACGCGGTTCCGAAAAGCGGGCAAGAGAGTAGGATAAAACTAAACGTTGCGCCCGACACGGATATAGGGTGATGTTATTATGAGTAAGGTTTATAGAATCATTCCTAAAACCACCAAAAGAACAAACAACACGGTCTTGACTCCAGAAATGGAAATAATCGTAACCTTAGACCACCACAGCTCAGATCCATTTTATAATGGAGCCAAAGAGATAAAAGCAATGTATATGGATAGATATGGCTATGATTATGAACGTGCCTATGCGACAAAGGCGTGGTTTGATTATGAAAGATTAGACTAGTTGCTTTGTTACACACAGCAATACTTGCACTTTTCCCGCGCCTGTGCCTTTATTCGGCATAGGTGCGGTTTATTTTTGCTGGGCAAAAGCGCCATCAACGTCCAAGGTTGTTGCCGTGAATGATTTTGTTTTCCGTAGAGACGTTGCGCGCTGTATTTTCTGTCCTTTATGGTAATGAAGGGTGCTGCCGCAATCACAATTTCTGCGACGGGATTTAACCACCCCGGCCTGCGCAACAGGTTGCGGTCCTCGATGCACTCCCCGCCGCAGAGGTGGGTTGACATGAGGTTCTCCACAATGTGGGAGTAGGCGTACTTCGTGTTTATCCCCTTGTTCCCCAGCGTGTTGTCTATGAGGTTGGAGAGTCCCGCCTTGCGGAATGCGTCTTTTGTTGAAAAAATCCAGCCGAAAGTTCCGATTTTTCTGAAATTAAGTTGTATTTTTGCCGCCACATCACCCGTTTTTGGGTTTCGCAGCACAAAAACAGGTGAAATTATTGAGAAATGAAAGTCGTTGCTAAGTTATTTATTAACAACGGCTTGTCATTTTTCAACAGTCAAAATTCAAGAATAATCTGCGGAAATAAGGAAACAATAGATATGGAACAGTATAAAGACATCATAAACCGAATTTGCAGCACCATTCACACGGGTCTTGTCGACTTTGATGAGCCACGTGGTGAGGCTTCAATGCCCACCCAGGCATCTTCGGAGTTCATTACGAACAAACAGCAAGGCGATTGGGCAGAAAACATCCTTTTCAGAGCAATTAATGACAATTCTGAGAATATCGTTGCCGTAAGGTATGGTAAATCGGATGATCTTGTTGCTGGAGACGC
>JAZRYT010000088.1:0-29334 GCA_045600905.1 Bacteroidales bacterium | reverse complement strand
CCATACAAAAAATTTCTGTAATTTTGCCGTCGGATAACATAGCGATAGGTATTTGAGGTTTGACGCTGCAAATATACAAAAAATATCGTTATGTTATTCATTTTTAATAAATTATATTATATCGAACTCACGTTATTTTATATGTGAGCTTGAAGGATATTTCCTACCAGCAGTTGCAACGCTATACGGCCAAAATGTACAGGGCTGATGGAGAGTTAATGCAGACCGCCAATTTGAAAGACGGACACATCGTGCTCGTAAACCTGCCGTTAAGTGATTATGTAATACATATTTGTGACGAAAACGGCTTAGAAGTCGAAACCAAAATCATTTTCAATCGTAAAGAAGAGGTTTATAAGGAGTTTATTCAAGAAGCCGATAGTTTTCAGTGGGCGCGGTTATCCCAGAACTTCAATTTCGGCATCGCTGACGGAAGTGGGAAGGCATTGACTTCTCTGCAATTCAGCAACGTCAGGTATGATAAAGGGGTGTTTGTCTGTACGGTGCCCGAAAAGGGTAAGTTTTACGAGGTGGCTTTAGACAAATCCGGCCGCACGCTCATCGGGGTGGACAAGCATTTTGAAATCATTGCCTACAACAATCAGGAAGATAATTTCCGGGTGAAGAAGAACGGACGAGAATTCGTGTGCGATAAAAAAGGTGTTGAAATCAAAGCCAACTAATGCTTTAAGCAGCCGATAGGAACTACGAAAACGCCATCCTTGCATCGGTATGCCATGTTGCCTACTGCGGTCAAAACCATTTTGAAAGAAGGCGCATACATCTTGTCTGTGTCGATTTTCTTTTCCAATTTCAGAAGCGATTTCGCCCCTTCTTCAATTAATTTTTCTCCACCGAGTTTGATTTCCACTAAACCATAATGACCATTGCGTAAGTGTATAACGGCATCACATTCCAAACCATTCTTGTCTCGAAAATGATAAACATTACCATCCAAGGCATCGGTATAAACCCGCAAATCTCTCACTGCCATCGTTTCGAAAAACAGACCGAGCGTGTTCAAATCATTTTGCAAGTCGTGAGGGCCGATACCTAAGGCTGCTACTGCAATCGAAGGATCCACAAAATAGCGCGTATCAGAAGATCTTATAGCCGATTTGGAGCGCAGATTGGGGTTCCAAGCTCCCATATCTTCTATCACAAAAATTTTTTTCAAGGCTGAGATATAGGAACTTACGGTGTCCTCCGTCAGCGTATCCGTATCGTTCACTTTCATATCATCGCGAATGGATGTATTTGCTGTCTGAGTACCTTGATGTCGTGCTAAGGAACGCATAAGTCGATGCGCGCGATTAGGGTCTCTCAGCGTATTATCTACCCGTGAGATATCAGTGTTGACAACGGCATCATGATACGAAAAAGCGGCATCGAGCGCGTATTCTTTCTCTAGATTTGTAGCGGAGGGCCATCCACCACGGCATATTAGGAAAGAGATATCATCCAAAGACAAATCGGCTTCCGCAAATAGAGACTCCGGATTTTCGAATAATGCCTCCAAACTTACACTGCCATTGGATTCTCCGGATTCGAAAAGACTCATTGGACGCATCGTCAGTCGGCTTATTCTACCCGTACCACTGTGACGAATTTTGTCCAAATTTTGTGGTACGGCACTTCCCGTTAAGATAAAGCGGCCCATTCCGGAATTATGGTCGGCATCAAATCTTACGGCATCCCATATTTGCGGTGCTTCCTGCCATTCATCTATAAGACGGGGAACGTCTCCTTGTAACAAAGATTTCACATTCGTTTCCGCAATCAGCAGATTTTTCTTGATAGTGTCCGGATCTGCCATATATAAACTACTGGAAGCCAATTGTTCTGAAGTGGTGGTTTTTCCGCACCATTTGGGACCCTGCACTAATACAGCTGCGGCAGATTTTAGTTTTCTTTGAAGTAAAATATCAGCAATTCGTTGCTTGTATCCTTCGTTTTTCATACAAAAAATTTTGTGCGCAAAAATAATCTTTTTTCATTAATTATCACTGCTTTATAAAAATTATTTGGCGAATTGGCGATTTTTCATTTGGCGAATTGGCGATTTTTCATTTGGCGAATCGGCGATTTTCTGCTTTGACGTATGCAAGTTTTATAATCAAAATGAGAATCCCATCCAAAGTAGCCGGACGATCCGGCATCTTTTGGTTGTCGTCTTTCAGACTCCTTAAAATCCAATGGAAAATATGTCTAGAAATATATTTTGATTTAGAATAACTTTAAAAAGTCATCAATTTGAAAACTTAATCAATACTGGAAGAAATCAAATTTTGAAATTTAAAGCTGAAATAGCCTCCCTGAAAGATTTATTCTTTGTATTTTCGCGCCGCGAAAAAAAATCAAGAACATTCTATGAAAAAAATACTACTATCGTTCATCATCGTCTTAATGGCCAGCGTGCTTGCCTTTGCACAAGATGGTTCCTATAAAGATGTTAATTTTCAAAACAATACAACGATAATTGTCAATGCGGAAGATATGCCGTCAGGCGAGGTGGATGCGTTGTTGCGGCACAAAAAGCCGAAGTTGAGAATCGCGCTGTTCGCTGCTGTGCCGCAGGAAGTGGGCAGTTGGGCCGACCGCTTCCATTTTACGGGCATCGGGCGTGAGAATGCCACCCGCACGATGCTCGCCTTCGCGCGCAAGCACCAGAGCGAAGACCTCGTCATCGTCAATGCCGGCACCGTGGGTTCGCCCAAGTTCCCCGTCAATACGATTGTCAGTGTGAACGAGATTATCTCGGCGGGCACGATGTTCAACGACTTTGAGATGCGCCCGCGGCACTTCGAGGTGCCCGTTGCACAGAAACTGCCCCTCGCCACGCTCTACTCCTCCGACTGCTTCGTGTCGCCCGATGTCTTCAATCCCGCCTACTTGGACACGCTTAAAGCCCATTCGCAATGCTTCGATATGGAGTCGTCCGCGCTGTTCTCCGTGGCCGACATCTACAGCATTCCGTACTACTCCTTCAAGATTGTCTCCGATAACCTCGATGTCCCCTTCAGCGTATGGGAAGAGCGCGTGGGGTCGCTTTCGCAAAAGCTAACGGCCTATCTGGAACAACTGTTCGATGAGTTGGGACAAACCTACGAGATAGAGTTTGTGAAATACTAAGGGGATTTCGACCTCATATTGGCAGGGCACGCGCACGGCGGTCAATGGAGATTGCCATATATCCTGAAACAAGGAATCTATTCCCCATATCAAGGATTCCTTCCGAAATACACTTCTGGTAAATTCCCTGTCGGAAAGGGAATTATGATTGTCAGTCGTGGCTTGTCCAAAGAATCGACGCGCCTGCCCAGACTGTACAATCATCCCGAATTGGTGATGGTGAAAATCCGTTGATTATCACAAAATCATTTGGCATGTTGGCGATTTTCTGCTTTGACGCGCATGCAAGTTTTATAATCAAAATGAAAATCCCATCCAAAATAGCCGGACGATCCGGCATCTTTCGGTTGTCGTCTTTCAGACTCCTTAAAATACAATGGAAAATCTGTATTAAAATCTATTTTGAAAATATGTGCAAATTCAAAACAACTTACAGGAAACGTCAATTTGAAAGTCCAACAAGATACTAGATAAAAGCAACTTGCGAAACTTGAATTATTTAATAAAGAACTTCAATAGGAAGATGACGAATAGCACCCACATTGTAATGCTGATTTTCTTGACTTTTCCCGTAATGGTGTTCAAGATGACGTAGGAGACCATACCGAACAGGATGCCTCTTGAGATGCTGTCAGCCAAAGGAATCAGAATCAGAGTCAGGAACGCGGGGATGGATTCCGAGTAGTCGTCGAAGTCGATGTCGCGAATGGGCGATAACATAAAGAGTCCGACGATAACCAATACGGGGCTGGTGGCAGCTGCGGGAATGGCCAGGAATAGGGGAGCGAACAGCAGTGCCAACGCGAAGCAGACGGCTGTGGTGAAAGCAGTCAGCCCCGTGCGACCGCCTTCTGCGATGCCGGTGGAACTTTCAATATACGTAGTCGTGGTGTTGGTACCTAAGCACGCGCCCACGGTGGTGGCCACGGCATCCGCCATAAAGATTCTATCGACGCGGTCAATTTTGCCGTTCTCATCTATCATATCGGCTTTCACGGCAACCCCGACCACCGTGCCGAGCGTGTCGAAAATGTCGATGAAAAGGAAGGTGAAAACCACCACGAACATATCCCAGCTCAGCATTTGTCCCCACTCGAATTTGCAGAAAATAGGACTTATGGAAGGTGGTAGGGAAACTATCCCTCCAAATTTGGTAATACCCATAGGAATACCAATGGCGGTTGTTGCCAAGATGCCCCACAAAATGCCGCCCTTGACTTTCCAAATCACTAAGGCGCTGGTAATTATCAGGCCTATGATGAAAAGAGCACATTCCTTGGAGTATAAATTGCCCAACGTGACTAACGAAGCGCTATCGCCAACGACAAAGCCGGCGTTTTTCAAACCGATGAAGGCTATGTACAGACCTATACCCGCGCCAATAGCCCGTTTTAAAGATTCAGGTATGGAATTGACAATCCAGTCACGTACTTTAGTAACAGTAAAAATAATAAAGATAATGCCTTCTATGAAAATGGCGGTGAGGGCGAACTGCCAACTGTAGCCCATTCCGAGGCAGACGGTGAACACAAAAAAAGTGTTCAACCCCATTCCAGGCGCTAAGGCAAACGGTTTTTTGGCATAGATGGCCATCACCAAGGTGCCGACCACAGCAGCTAAGGCCGTTGCCGTGAACGTGGCACTCGTGTCCATTCCCAAATCAGCCAACGCACTGAAAATGGAAGGGTTGACGGCCAAAATGTAGGCCATCGTCAAAAATGTGGTAACACCAGCCAAAATCTCAGTTTTGACACTGTGCTGGCCGTTGTCGAATCCGAAAGTCTTACAAAGGAAATTGTTCATAGAATTAATGCGATAATGTGTTAATGTGTTAATGCGATAATGCGGTAATGTAGATTAGGTAGATGGGTAGATGGGTAGATAAGTAGATAGGTAGAAATGTGATTACCTGAAACCTGAAACTTGAAACCTTTCCCCCTAACCCATCATATCACAATAGCCTGATGCCCTGTGTGTTTCAGATATTTTCCGAAAAGGTCCTGCATTTTGATTTTCATAAAGCAGGTGGTGGTGCCGTCGGTGCAGGCGTACTCGTCGCGGTCGGCAACTTCCTTGTCGATGGCGAGTGTGATGAGGTGCTCAGGGTCGTTAATTAAGCTTAGGATAGTGGTGGCCCCGATGCGCGTGCCGAGCTTCTCCCACAACATTTCCGTGGGCGTGAACGAAACGCGCGGAATGTTCAATGCCCCGCAGAAGTCCTTGGTCACAAACGGCTTGTCGCCTGTTGTAACGTATAGATAGAATTTGGTCTGTTGGCGATTGCACAGGAAAATGGTCTTCACCACAGGACATTGCAGCCCTTCCGAAATGAAAACACAGTCCTCCATCGTTGTGCCGTCATCAGTATCTACACGCTTGAAATTGATGCCCAGTTGCTGTAAAGTTTCATAGATGTGCTGCTGCGTTTCCGTTTGAAATTGCGCAGGAGGAGTGGTCATTTGTTCGCTTACGAAAAAACCCATAGTAATTTATCGTTGATAATCAATAAGATATAATTTATTTGCGAAAGCCGCAAACGTACATTTTTTTAGAAAACAATTCCGTTTTTATTTGTTCGATTTCTTTGATACAAACCAACCTATTTCCGGACGGAGTGCCATTGTGACACTATCTTGTGAAAGTCCCACGAAACCGGCCTGCAGGGAAATGTCGGTAGTTGTGCCCGCAATATCCGTGTAGGAAACCGGTGCCCAAACCAACTCCATAGGAATTTTATCGCCAAAGTCGATGATATGGCGCAGATTGCTTCGCACAATCTTTCCATTTTCCATAATATAGGGATAAAACTTCACAATCCAGCCGTCAGCCATCACGTATGGGTCGCCACATATTGAGTGTTCCAAATTGTGCTGTTTGAACATACCTTTCCAAAACTGCCTATCTACTTCTCCTTCAGAGGCCTTGACAATCTTCTGAAGAATCGGCTCAATTTCGTCAATCCACCACGCAAGGTCGTATTTGCGTAAGGCACGCGCTTTGTCCAGTACCTTTTGCCAATCCTGCGGTGTTCCTTCCAAAACCACAGTCGGTATGCCGCAAATTTCAACCATACTGTAGCTGAAATAGTGTTTCATTGACGCCATAATCGTGATTTGGGAGGCGAGTCGTGTGATATCGGAAGAGGTGCTGAAATTGCACGCGAGCACTTCTGCCAGTTCCTTGCCGACATATTGGCCGATTTGTCGGGTGAACTCCGGAACGTACTTAGCCCACGGACAATTGCGGATGTCTTGGCTATTCGTCTGTATTTGCAGAATCTTCTTTCCCTGAAAATCGACAAATTTTTTGCGTAATTGTTCGGCGTGCGCATCCACGTGGCGCGTAAATCCCTGACAGATAAGGAGCCACACCGCATCAGGAGAAAACACAAACGGACGGTGCTCCGCGTATGCCGTGTGCATCCCGTCAAAAAAAGGATGGGGCATCGGGACCATCGGCGTTTTACAGTCATTGTGAGAAATGAGTTTTTCGTCACGAATAAATTCCCGAAAGATTCCAACAATCACACTGTCGTATGGTGACGTTTCCAGTAAATCGGAGGGGCGCTTCAAATCTTCGACGTCTATCGTCATATATGGGATGGTGTCCGACAAGGCTGTCCGTGAACTATCGCTTGCATTTCCCGATTTGGATTCCACAGTGTTCTTGTTAGAGAAATGACATCCGGACATCATAGCAGAAAACAAAATCAGTAGAATCGGTATCTTATATAAACGCATATTGAATCAGTTAGTTACACTATCAAGATGATAATTTACTTCAATCTTAATAAAAACATCATCATAAAATATCGGGAGCTTTGTGATGTTCCCGTTTGAATGAAAATCCTTATGTTTTGGCGGCAAAATTATAAAAAATAGTTTGTCAAAGTGAATGTAAATAATGTATTTTTGCGGTCTTTTACAAAAATGCCTATATGAAGAAATTCGTTCTTTTCAACTTCTTGTTACTGATATTGTTAGGGTCGTTTGCCCAACAAAATCCCATTAAGAACGTCATATTGATGATACCTGACGGGACATCCACAAGTGTACTCTCTGTGGCACGTTGGTATCAAATCTATCAAAATCCTTCCCAAAACACGTTGAATCTGGATGCATTCATCAAAGGTTTGGTGCGTACCAATTCCTCTGATGCTCCGATTGGCGATTCCGCACCTACGACTTCCTGCTATATGACCGGCTATCCGACGCAGAAGGGCTTTGTTTCCACGTATCCCGTCAAAACCGACCACGATTTGGTGCCCGTGGATGCCACACGCGCCTATCAGCCGCTGGCAACTTTGCTCGAAGCCTCGAAACAATTGAAAAACAAATCAACGGGTTTGGTTTTTACCTGTGAATTTACGCAAGCCACTCCTGCCGATTGTGCTTCTCATACCTATGACCGTCGTAATGATGATATGATTGCCCCCCAAATGGTTCATAACAATGTGGATGTCGTGATTGGCGGCGGTGTCTCTTTCTTAAAGGAAACCGAACAAAATTATCTGAAAGATAAAGGTTATGGCATCTACCTTGATGATTATCAGGGTATGCGCGCTTGTCAGAAAGCGCCGATGTGGGCTTTGTTCAATCCCGCTTCTATGCCATACGAAATGGAACGTGACCAGAAAATCACCCCCTCTTTGGCAGAAATGACCCAAAAGGCCATTGATTTGCTTACTGCAGACGAGGACGGTTTCTTCCTGATGGTAGAAGGCAGCAAGGTGGACTGGGCGGCGCACGATAATGACGCCAAAACCGTGATTACAGATTTTCTGGCCTTCGATAAAGCTTGCAAAGTGGCCTTTGACTTCGCCCAAAAAGACCAACACACGTTGGTTGTAGTCCTTCCCGACCACGGCACCAGCGCGATGACCCTCGGCAGTGCAAAAATCAATCACGGTTACGATCAACTTTCTCTTCAGCAGATTATGCAACCGCTGGACGACTTTACCCTTTCGTTGAGTACGATGTCCTCTAAACTGAAAAATGCGGATACAACGGAATGGCCGGCATTGTTCCAACAATATTTCAATATTGACATCCAACCGGCTGAAATGGCATATCTGCAATTGGCTTCCGATAATGACAAATCTTCACAACCCAAGGAATTGCGCCAAAACAACCTCTCCCTAGTTAGGATGCTGTCGCAAATTGTCTATGGACGAACAGGAATGGGCTTCACCACTTTCGGGCATACGGGCGAAAACGTCTTCTATGCTATGTATCACCCTGAAGGCAGAGAACTGACCGGCGTGCATACCAATGTGGAAATTCATCAGTATATGAGACAGCAACTCGGTTTGGCCGATGATGATTTGGACAAGCTGACGGCGGCCAATTTTGCCGACTATCGCGAAGTGTTTGCCGGTTACCAGTGTGCGATTGACAGTTTGGCTCCAAACCAATATCGCCTAACCGTAAAAAACAAGAAAAATTCGCTTGTAGCAGATAGTTACACGAATATCATTACCGTTAACAAACAAAAACACGAACTCAATTCGGTCATAATTTATTTCCCGAAAAATCAAACTTTTTACGTGCCGAAAGATTTGGCCAAATATCTTTTGGTAAAATAATTTCGACAAACAATTTTTTTTCAGAATCACGTTAATATAGCTCTCTTTCGAAAATATAAAAATCAAAAATATGGAAACGACAAGTTCTTATTCAAACAATCAAAATCCTCAAAATGAAACGAACCCGTTGAAAAAATGGGTGATTATCTTAGGCGTTCTCGCCGGCGTGTTTTTCGCCACCACTCTTTATTATGGATTTTTTGCCAAACCGACAATGAACAAGGAATTCATTAAGACGGAAGAAGCCAATAACGAACTCCAAAGCGAGTTGGATTCCCTGTTGGCAGAACATCAAAAAATTAAAGAACAATACGGCACACTTTCCGACCAATTGAGCGAAAAGGACAGTATTATCATGGCTCACGCAGCTGAAATCGAGCAGCTTATCAATTCTCAAGCCGATTATAAAAAGATTAAAAAACAATTGGCTCGTTTGCAAAACATCTCCCAAGAATATGTCAAAGAGATGGATAAGCTCTATCAGGAAAATCAGGCATTGAAGACTGAAAACACACAGGTCAGAGCCGATTTGGAACAAGAGCGTCAGGATAAGGCCAACATTCAGAAATCCAACGACGCACTTTCCGCAAAAATCAGTGGCGCAGCCGTTTATAAAGCATATAGCATTCATAGTGCCGGCTATAATGTAAGTAGAAAAGGCGAAGAGGAGGTTACTGACAAGGCTTCTCGCGTGAAACGTATCAAGACCTCTTTCGTTTTGGGTGAAAACTCCCTCATCGAAGCCGGCCCCGTCAACGTGTATTGCCGTGTCTCCGTTCCTTCCGGTAAGGTCATCACACCGGGTTCCTCCGACACCTACTCCTTTGTACACGATGGCCAACGCCTCCAATACACGGCCAAAAAGGTTGTCAACTACAACAACAAATCACAGAACGTATCCCTGTCTTGGGATTTGATGTCTGACGATAAAGCCGTAAAGGGTAGATATGTCGTTCAAATATTCACGGATGACCAATTGTTGGGAGAAAGCTCCTTTACGTTGAAATAGCAGCGCCTGCAACTACTCATCACACTATATTAATTTAACTCATGAAATAATATGATAAGTCGAAGATATCTCAGAATCAAAACGATGCAGGCATTGTATGCCTATAGTATGAAACCTTTTGAGACTGTCCCCGCTGCAGAGGCAGAGCTGGTACAAACGGTTAAAAACTGCTATTCGCTTTTCTTGTGGTTCTTCTCCATTCTCCCGGAAGTCGTGTACTACAGACGCAACAAAATGGAGGATTTGAAAGGCAAACACAATCCTACTTTTGAAGATTTGAATCCTAATACGAAATTTGTCGATAATGCCGTAATCGGACAAATTGAAGACAACGTCACGTTGAAGGTACTTTTCCCAAAACACCACATTGATTGGTCCAATGATACGGATTTCATTGTGAAGATGTTCCATAACATCGAAGAAATGGATGAGTATAAAACCTATATGGCCAATCAGGAGAGAAGCTATGACGAAGATAAGAAATTGGTGCTGGCCATATTGATCAATGTTATTGCTACGGATGAGCACACGCGCTGGTTCTTCGGTGAAAAAGATCCCAACTGGCTGGACGACTATGAGGAAGCTCTGGCTATGTTGTACAAAAATATCACCGAGTTCAAACAAAGCAAAGGTGACAATTGCAAGATTATTACGCTGTTCAAAAACCCTAAAGACGATGAAAGTTTCTGTCGCCAGCTCTTTGTAAAAACATTGGAACACGATGCCGAATACGAGGATTTGATAGAATCCAAACTCCAAAACTGGGAGCTTGACCGTATCATAGGTATGGATGTCCTTTTGATGAAGATGGCGTTGTGTGAGCTTTTGGAATTCCCCAATATTCCAATAAAAGTCACTCTTAATGAATACATTGATTTGTCAAAAATGTATTCTTCGGATAAGAGTAAGATTTTTGTCAACGGCGTGCTCGACAGATTGATTGTGGATTTGCGTGACCAAGGCAAATTGAATAAAACAGGAAGAGGATTGTTTCAAAATTAAGATTATGCGAAAAAATATTGTTATATTGTTGATTATTAGCGCTTTTGTGCTTTGTTCCTGCCATCGGAAACCGGCAGAAGAAGGAGATTTCAAAGTCTCTGACGTTCATTGTCCCCAAACAGCCAAAGGTTTGTCCAAAAAGGAATCCGACAAATTACCTGTCATTACTTTTGAAACCAAAAACTATGATTTTGGCGATGTCATCCAAGGCGAGCGCCTGACGTATGCGTTCAAATTTAAAAACACCGGCAAGTCCAATCTGATTATCTATTCCTCAGAGGCTACCTGCGGATGTACGACATCCACCCCTCCCAAAGCTCCGATCCGCCCGGGCGAGTCTGGTGAAATCACGGTCACTTTTGATTCCAAAAACCAAAAGGGCAAAGTCACCAAACGTATTTTGGTGGGTGCCAATACCTATCCGGTAGAAAATATCATTACCATCACAGCCAATGTGTCTGTACCAGAATAACATATTATTAATCATTTAAATATTAGACTATGAATTATCTTTTCACATTATTGCAGGCTGCTCCTGCGGCAGCTTCCAAAGGTGGTGGCGCTTCAACGCTTATTTTCATCCTTGCCATCATCTTAATTTTCTATTTCTTTATGATTCGTCCGCAACAGAAAAAACAAAAACAGGTGGAAGAGTTCAGACAGAGTTTGGAAAGAGGCGACAAAATTACAACGATTGGTGGTATTCACGGCAAAATCAAGGAAATCAAGGATTCCACTTTCGTGATTGAAATCGCCAACGATGTATGTATTGAAATCGAAAAGGCTGCTGTTTCTATTGATGACGCTCAACTGAAAGCAAAGAAAAACGAGAACAGATAGTAAGCAGTGAACTGTGAACAGTGTTCTGTGAGCAGAAAAATTGATGGATATTTAGAAGTTTGTCACATAGAAGAATATCATAGCTATGTCAATAGAAAAACCGAAAATAAAGCTGCCGCCATTTGCCTTTTTGGTCTGCCTGGCTATCGCTGTGGCCGGTTGGCTGGTGGTTACCTTCTCTAAGGACTATAGGGTGACGCAGGATTATAAAATTCAATGCTATAATTTGCCGGAGGGCAAAAAGTCGGTTACGGTGTCAGACTCGGTTATAACCTTGACTTTCAATCAGAAAGGTTTGAATTACTTGATGAAACCCTTTTCTGACAAGAACAAAGTGCTCTATATCTCTGTTGCCGATTTGATTAAGACGAAGAACAAAGTCACGGTGTATTCCTTCACCAATCGTGATATGCGTGATTTTTTGTCGCACCACAACTTCGGTTCGGAATTGGTGGCTGTGGAAGCACCGGAAGTGATAACCTTTTATGTGCATTAAAATGTATAAAATAGCTTTAACAGGCGGCATAGGAACAGGGAAGACCTATCTCTCGAGACATTTTGTGGAGATGGGAATTCCAGTATTTTATGCCGATGACGAAGCAAAAAAAATCTATCAAGATAAAAACTTTGTACAATCTCTGTGTCAAGAATTTGGCACAGAGATTTTGTTTCCTGACGGGAAGGTGAATCTGCGTCAGGTTTCGCGGATTGTCTTCGGCGATGAAGCCAAACTGCAAAAACTCAATGCGATGATCCATCCCTGGGTGATGCGGCAGTTTGAACAGTGGGTCGCCCAACAGCCGTCCAATACGGTGATGATGGAAACCGCCATTGTTTTTGAAGGCAATCTCACCTCCTATTTCGACAAAATCATTGTGGCGGACGCGCCTTTGGAATTGCGCATTCGCCGTGTCCTTTCGCGCAATCCGGAGTTGTCGCGAGAGGAAATCCTACAACGTATTTCCAAACAAATGCCCCAAGAGGAAAAATGCCGCCGCGCGGACTTGGTGGTCTGCACGGGCGAAACCTATTGGGAAGGACGGAGTATTCTTTAAAGAAAGAGAGATGTCACCAAGCATCTCTATTTTTTCTTTATCTACTGGCTTTTAAAAATCCACCTCAAGACAAATTGTGGGATAGGATAAAATTCATATCTTCGCCGCGCCAATTGCTTTGGATTTTGGTTAAGGACTTCTCAAAATTTTAAGTGTTGGCACCCCAAAGGTTAAAACAGAAGTCCTCAGAAATATGTCTATGCAAAAAAATCTATGCTCATTACTGCTCATTATACTAAGTTTATTCTCCATCAATGTTTTCGCTCAATCTTTAGAAGATTATATTTTTACTACGGGCACAGACAATTCCAAATGGATTCCCATACCTCTCAACACGTCACTGATTGACCCCGGCACGGGTGCGGATGGAAGTTTTTCTCCTTTGCAGGATTTTGGATTTACCTTTAATTTTGCCGGAACTGACTACACTGATTTTTCCGTTAATACAGACGGAAGCATCAGCTTGGGACGCTTGGCGGGCGCTTTGAACTACACTTATCCGTTCAACACCACCAACATCTCTGCCAATTGTCCGAAAATCAATTTTTTGGGATGCGACGGATATATGTTGCCTTCAGGATACGTATGCTACGAAGTGGTAGGCACGGCGCCAAACCGAGTGGGGGTTGTAGAATTTTCACTTTCCACTTATCTTTCCGTATCCAGACCGGCGGCATTGGTTTGGCAGGTCCAGTTTTATGAGACCACTGGCGAAATCCAGGTGGTTTATGGCCCCTCACCATTCATTATGCCCAATGTGGTTCGGCAGATTGGTATGGCTTCCGGAGCTGATGATTTGATTATGGTGGATAGAAACCATATCGCTACATATTACACATCCGGACAGTCTTCGTCAATACCGTTGTGTATATGGCCAGGACCCTATAGATACTATCATTTCGCCCCTTCTAACGGTTGTTTGAAACCATCCAATTTCGCTGTTGACATTGTCTCCGCCAACGCTGTGAATTTGTCTTGGTCGCCACGCGGAACGGCCTCTTCTTGGGATGTCTATGTTACTGATGAGCCTGAGTACCCAAATGAATGGACGATCCCCACGATGTCAGTGTCTGATACATTTTGCACGATTTCAAATCTCGGCTCTTCCCATAGATATTTCGCATACGTCCGTTCCAATTGCGGCTTCGAGAAAAGCGGCTGGACCAATCTTGATTTTTATTTATGCAATCCACTTGATAATCTGCCTTTTTATGAGAATTTTGAATCGTACAACGGTGTTACTATTACTGCCCAGTCTGTAAACAATCTGCCGGATTGCTGGCACTACATCAACGCGGCCACCTCGGCAGATTATTCGGGATATCCCATCATCCATAATACTACCACAAACGCAAATTCCGGCTACAATGCTTTGCGTTTTTATACTTATAAGACAGCTGGCACGTATGATAACCAGTACGCGGTGCTGCCGGAAATTGACACCTCTCGGTATGCCATCAGCAATCTGCTTTTGGAATTTGAAGCCCGACAAAACACGACGTCCTATCCTTTTAAAATCGTTGTCGGCGTGCTCACCAACCCGACCGACCGCACGACTTTCACGCCGGTGGATACGGTCACTGTTCAAATCGGTGCTTTGAACTATGTGACAAAATCCGTTGACTTTTCAAATTACACCGGAACAGGCAGTTACATTGCCATTATGGTGCCGCGTCCCTCTTCGGGTTACAATTACGGATACATTGACGACATTGTGCTTTCCGAAATTTCCACCTGTATAAAACCGACGAATGTCACCATCAACAGCTTCACAGACAACAGCGTTGAGGTGGACTGGCAGCCGGGTGATTCGGAAACAGACTGGCAGGTGGTGGTGGTGCCCCACGGTGATAACGTGTCCACGGGCACGGTGGAATACGCGGGCACGCATCCATACACGGTTTACAATCTTTTGCCCGATACTCAATACGATGTCTATGTGCGTTCCGATTGTGGCAGTGGCACTAGTATTTGGACCAATTGCCAGACGTTTAGCACGGCTCCGCTCTGTTCTTCTCCGCGGGATGTTGTCGTCAGCCAGATTGCTGGCACTTCCGCTTTGGTCTCTTGGAAATCTGCCCTGTATGGTGCGTTAGACTATTCCGTGGAATACACGGTGGCCGGACAAAACAATTGGCAGTTGAAATTTTCTTCTGACACCAACTGCTTTATTGACGGGTTGTTACCGTTGACTTCGTACGAGGTCAGGGTTTTCTCTAATTGCGCCCAAGAATCGGCCGACACCGCAAACTTGACTTTCAGTACAAAATGTTTGGCCGGAGGTGACGTGCAAATTGGGGAAAGTACCGCAGTTACCACTTTTAACAATAACTTCCCGACAAATTCTTTTTACAAAAACTCCTATTGCCAACAGATTTTCTTAGCTTCTGAAATGAATGGCCCTGCTACCATCAATTCTGTTTCTTTCAATATGTCCACCGTTTTCTGGCAGAGGAATTACAAAATCTATTTAATGCATACGTCATTGAATACTTCGGCCGACTGGATTCCGGCGGATTCCGCACAACTTTGTTTTGCTGGGAACCATCATTATGGGGTGGGCTGGAACAGGTTTGACTTTACCACGCCTTTTCAATACAATGGAACTGACAATTTGGTTTTGATTGTCATAGATGAAAACACGGAATATGGTTCCGGCAATGCCACCTATACGCATCAGGTTCCGTCAGGAACTTCCCACTTGTGGTACGGAGATGTGGATCAATACAGCACGACCACTGCGCCGAGCGGTCTTTCCTATAATGTTACCAGTTATCGTAACAATGTGATTTTCGGTGAGGAATGTGACTCTACGATGTTCTGTATCGCGCCAAACGTGCGCGTTGTGGAAACCACAGATCAGACCATTACGATAGATTGGGCACCCGGCAATGCCGAGTTTTCCTGGATTTTGGAGTACAGCACGGATAATGTCAATTGGACATCTGAGGGCACGGTGACGAGTGCACCTTATACTATTTATGGTCTTTACCCAGGTGAATCATATACGATTCGTTTGAAATCCGATTGTGGGAATGATGAAACCAGCAGTTGGACTGTCGTATCAGCGGTCACCCATTGTCTTGCGGCCACGCTTCCTTTCATAGAAGATTTTGAAAGCGCACCCGGCTCCGGCTCCGGTGATATGCTGCCCTGTTGGACACGCAATACGAATCACTCTTCCATAGATTATCCTTATACTTCTACAACTTATCATCATTCAGGACATTATGCCGTCTATTTTCACGGCTCGATTGCCTATTACTCCTATTTGGCCACACCGCGTTTTGATGATGCCGTGCTGATGGACAATCTGCTGATTAGCTTTTATGCCTACAAAACTAACGCCGAATCTAAAATTGAGGTGGGCATTATGACGGATCCGAACGATTACAGCACCTTTGTCAGAATCGGCCCCGCCGTCACTCCGTCAAGCACCTCGAATTGGGAAATTGTCGAGGTAAACACCAGTTCCTATACGGGCGACGGAAAATATGTGGCATTCAGAATACCCGCCGGGGCTGCCAGCGAAGTACACGTGGATGACATTGCCATAGACGTGATACCGACTTGTCCGCACGTGACCAATATCCACACCACCAACGCCACGCTTACCGCCACAACGGCCAGTCTGTTTTGGACAGCCGGTGGCGATGAAACCGACTGGGACGTGGTATATGGCCTGTCCGGTTCCATTGCCAATCCTGCAAGCGAGACTGCACAACGTGTCTCCGACACACCGACAATTAACCTCACAGGACTGATGCCTGACACAAAATACGATGTTTTCGTCAGGGCTTCTTGCTCCGCTTCTGATAGCAGCACCTGGTGGTCTTACAGTTTCAAAACGCGTTGTGCCGAAACACTTTCTATACCGTATAGCAATAATTTCGACTCGTACAATGTGGCCTCTTACGATTACTATTTTCCAGAATGTTGGTATAGGCTTAACACTTACGTTTTGGACAGACCTTGTGTGAATACGACGAATTATTCTGCGCCCAATTCACTCTATTTCTACACTAGTACGGCAGGCACGTACAATGTGGCCATTTTGCCGTCTGTTGATGCTTCGGTGCCCGTTAGTTCTCTACGTGCAACCTTTATGTACAGAGCAAATAGTGCGGCTGACAGAATACAGGTGGGCGTGATGACTGATCCGACAGATGTCAACACCTTCGTCGCGGTCAGCACGATTGCGCCGGCCTCCACGCCAACGGAGTGGATAGAAAAAATCGTCGATTTCTCCAATTACACCGGCACCGGCCGCTACATTGCCTTTAAGAACGAATACCTTCAGACTTTTGCCTACGGCTATATCGATGATTTGGAAATAGACTTTATCCCGGGTTGCGCATCGCCAACCGATATAACGGCGACTAACGTCACTACCACGTCCGTTGATTTGTCTTGGTCAGATATGCCGGGCGAAGGCTCTTGGGAGATTCTAGTGGTCCCCGCTTCTACCACTGAGCCTGATTTTACGGGAATCACGCAAGTCAACACCAACAGTTATACAGTCACTTCCTTATCGCCGGCAGAAGACTACACCGTCTATTTGCGTACAGTGTGCGCTAATGGCGAAGGTTACAGCTATTGGACGAATGGTCATTTTTCTACCGCTCAGGTTCCTGCCCAGACACCCTATTTCTGTGACTTTTCTGACGACAATGAAAACGGGCATTGGAATTTCCAAAACGGCAATGCCAAAAACCAATGGCATATCGGAACGCCTACCGGTTATACAGACAATGTGCTGTATGTTTCTAACACGGGAACAACGGCTGCCTACGCACACAATGCCTCTTCCGTGACTTGGGCTTATCGCGATATCGCGTTCGACGAAAATTCTACCGCATACGACTTGTCCTTCAATTGGAAGGCCAACGGAGAATCGACGTATGATTATCTGCACGTCTATCTTGGAGATGTGACATACGTGGAGGCTAATAACTCGGGCGTTTTAAATGTTCCACAAGGTCTTGTGCAATTGGATGAGGTCCGATTGAACCAGCAGACGACGTGGCAACATTTCCACATTGATTTAAACGGCTCCTATACAGGGCAGACTAAGCGTCTTTATTTTGTATGGCGCAATGACAACGCCACTGGTGGAAATCCCGCCGCTGTGGTGGATTCCATTCAAATTGTAGGAAAATCTTGCGGTGCCCCGTATGACGCCCACGTTACGAGTTTGAACAACAGTTCGGTCGAGATTGAATTTTCATCCAATGCATCCATCTCCGCTTGGCAGTATGTGGTGATGACTTCTGCCACCGCCGATCCTAACGATGGTACACCGGAATCTATTCAGTCACCGTATATCCATTACTATCCGTTAACTCCGAACACCACCTATTATGTTTATATCAGAAGCGATTGTGGTTACGAACATTCACTTTGGTCGAATGCTGTGGTATTTACCGCGCCCTGCTATGCTGTTGACGAGCTGCCCTTCGTCGAGAATTTCGATTCATACGCGGGAGCCAACACTACCGCTGTCGCCACCAACAATCTGCCTTCCTGTTGGAGCTATTATAATGACGGAACGTCTCAAACCTATTCGGGGTATCCCATCATTTACGAAGGAGGATCAAACTATGCCTATTCCGGCATCAATGCCTTGCGCTTCTACACCAACTCAACGAGCGAATACGATGACCAAATCGCCGTGCTCCCGCAAATCTCAAATGCCTTGTATCCCATAAATACTTTGCAGATGACTTTGCAGGCCAGACGGATTTTCTCTTTGGAAACGGCCTCTTTGATTGTCGGCGTGATGACCAATCCCGCAGACAGAAATTCATTAGTGCCAGTTGATACCATTGAACCAAATGAGTCTATTTATGAGGAGTTTACGGTATATTTCAACAACTATTTTGGTTCAGGTGGCTTTATCGCATTGATGGCTCCCAAACTTTCCTCCGGCTATAATCAGATTTATGTGGATAATATTGTGGTTGACCAAATTCCATCCTGTCCGAAACCGATTGATTTGGTAGTTTCTCAAGCAACCGAGACCTCCATCACCTTGTCTTGGACGGAAATAGGAATGGCCTCCGCTTGGATGATTGAATATGGCCCGACGGGCTTCACGCCTGGAACGGGAACCTCGGTAACGTCCACTTCCACCACTTTTACTATTGACGGACTGACAACCAACACGGCATACGATTTTTATGTCCGTTCTGATTGTGATGGTGAGGAAAGCCAGCAGGCAGTCCTGATGGCCAGAACTTCCTGCGGTACGGTGTCGCCAATCCCGTACTATGAGGATTTCAATGCCTATAGCACCATCACATCTACGAATATGCCGCCGATGAATTACCCTATTGAAGATGAACTGCCCAATTGTTGGTCGTTCCTCAATAGAAGTTATTCCCGCATCACTTACCCGATGGCTTTCATCACCGCCTTTTCGCCCGGCGGCGCTTCTGGAAACTGCCTTATGCTGAAATCCAGTAACACGACGCCGTTGTATGCGGTATTGCCCGATTTTACGGAAAATCTTCAGGATTTGCAGATTTCATTTAAATATATAAACGAAGGTACCTCCGCCGCCAATGGTACGCTTTCATTGGGCTATATGACGGCTCCTAATGATGCCAACACCTTTGTTGTTTTGCAAGATTATCCTAAAATGATGGCTATGACGGAAGTGGTGCGCGCCCTTTCTGACATCCCCGACACGGTTTCATCGGCTCATCTTGCGTTCAAGTTCGCGGACGGAACGAATAACAACTACTATCTGTGCTTAGATGACATTAAAGTTGATTACATCCCGGACTGCCAGATGCCGATGGGTTTGACAGTTTCGTCCGTTTCCACAGATACGGCAGCAGTTTCCTGGATGGCAGGCGGCGTAGAAACCGCTTGGAACCTCCAGTATAAGCAAGCTTCTGCCTCCGATTGGAGCAGTTCTATTGCTGTAAATACAACGTCATACACAATTGCGGGACTCCTTCCGAACACCATCTATCAGGTGCGCGTGCAGGCTGCCTGCGAAGAGGACAACTTCTCCGACTGGACAAGCGCGGTTACCTTTATTACGGAGGAAATGGTGGAACCCTGTGACGCACCGAGCAACCTTGTTGCTACGGAAATCAACAACCACGACGTTACGTTGTCGTGGACCGAGAACGGAACGGCAAACACTTGGAAAATCCATTTCCGCATACACGATGCAGCCACTTGGAACACTCTGACGATAACGACAAATCCATATACGCTCACAGGATTGGAAGGCCTTACATCGTACGATATTTTGGTAACCTCGATTTGTGACGAAACCGAATCTGAAAGTTCAGAAACGATAACAGTTAGTACGAAGAATGTCGGTGTGGATGAGTACACGGAAACCACGGTTTCCGTCTATCCGAACCCGACCGATGGACAATTTACAATTTACAATGGACAATCAATAATGAACACTGTTGTCGTCTATGATGTGTATGGCAAATTGCTGAGCACGATATCTGCCAATGGCAGTACGGTTGAGGTTGACCTTAGCCGATATGCTGCCGGCGTTTACTTATTACGTGTTTCCACTGAAAATGGTGTTGTAACCAAGCGCATTGTCAAACGATAGTAGAGACGGTGCACCGCACCGTCTGTACGGTGATGTGATTAGTGAGACGGTGCGGTGCCCCGTCTGTACGGTGATATTTTTTTTTGAATATTGGGCAAAAACTTTTTTTTTTGATGCTTTTTGCCTAATATGGAAGCAATATAATAATGACAACTGTCAATCAAACAGGATGTTAAGATCCTTTTTTTGTCCCCAAATAAAGTAGTATTTTTGTGGCCAAAAAATTTTTATTAAGTATGAAAAAATTATACTCTTTTTTGCCAAGATTTGTTGCTTTCTTGGCAGTTGCGGTGGCATCGTTGATGTCTTCAACCCATCTGTATGCCCAAAATAATTCGCCGCTTTGTTTTACGGCAAGAAATGGAAGTGTGACGGTAAAATTTGACATTAAGAACGCCACCCACGCCATCCAGTATTCAACAGACGGAATGAGCTGGAATGCCTATACTTCGAATCAGGAAGTGGCACTCAGCGCCGATCAGTCGGTTTATTTCAGGGCGGTGAGTAATCAGGATAGTGCCGTTGCGTTTGCAAATAGCGCTGTCCATTCACACTTTGATTTTACAAATACCAACGGAGGCACCGTAGAAGGCTCTGGTAACATAATGTCCCTCTATGGTCCGAATTGTCCGGATCTGCCGCTTCAACCGTATGCCTTTGCCGCTATGTTCGACGGTTGTGCCTCCTTGACCACGTCACCAACTTTGCCGGCCACTACTTTGGCAGACTATTGCTATGGTCAAATGTTCCACGGATGCACCTCATTGACCGAAGCGTCAGCCCTGCCCGCCACCACGCTGGCCGACTATTGCTATAGTGTGATGTTCGACGGTTGTACATCCTTGACGACAGCTCCCTCCTTGCCCGCTACCACTCTGGCGGAGAATTGTTATCGTCAAATGTTCCACGGTTGCACCTCCCTGACCGAAGCGCCAGCCCTGCCCGCCACCACTCTGGCAGACTATTGCTATGCTAGCATGTTCTACGATTGCACCTCTCTAACTACGGCACCATCTTTACCAGCCACCACTTTGTCGGATTGTTGCTATGCTTATATGTTCGTTAGGTGCAACTCTTTGACCGAGGCACCAACGTTGCCCGCCACCACTCTGGCAGACTCTTGCTATGCCTATATGTTCTCTGTTTGCACCTCTTTGACCGAAGCACCAGCCCTGCCAGCCACTATTTTAACAGACCATTGCTATTATGCGATGTTCTATGATTGCACTTCTCTAACAACGGCATCATCCTTGTCGGCCACCACTATGGCAGAATCTAGCTGTAATTCTATGTTCTGGGGCTGCACAGCCCTGACGACGGCACCCTCTATGTCGGCCACCACATTGGCCAAAAAATGCTGTTATTGTATGTTCTATGAATGCAGTTCGTTAACCGAAGCACCATCGCTGCCTGCCACTATTTTGGCAGCAAATTGCTATGACGGTATGTTCAAAGGTTGCTCCTCCTTGACAACGGTACCGACTCTGCCCGCTACCACAATGGAAAAAAAATGCTATCACGGTATGTTCTATGGTTGCACCTCCCTGACTGAAGCGCCGGCTTTGCCCGCCACTATTTTGGCAGACTCTTGCTATTGCCGTATGTTCCAGGGCTGCACTTCATTGACAGAAGCACCAGCCCTGCCAGCCACCACTATGGCCGACAATTGCTATGCGTATATGTTCAGAGGTTGCACCTCATTGACAGAAGCACCAGCCCTGCCAGCCACCACTATGGCCGACAATTGCTGCTACGCTATGTTCTATAATTGCAGTTCGTTGACAGAAGCACCAGCCCTGCCTGCCACCGCACTGGCAAAAAAATGCTATTATGCAATGTTCGACCAATGCACCTCCCTGACCGAAGCACCAGCCCTGCCTGCCATCACTTTGGCAGATTCCTGCTATGCGCATATGTTCAGTGGTTGCAGTTCGTTGACGACGGCATCCACTATCTCAGCCACCACTATGGCTGAGTATAGCTGCGGTTGTATGTTCAAAGAATGCACCTCGTTGACGACAGCATCAGCCCTGTCGGCCACCACACTGGCCGACCATTGCTGCTATGGTATGTTCTATGATTGCAGTTCGTTGATTGAAGCACCAGCCCTGCCTGCCACCACTTTGGCAGATTCCTGCTATTATGCGATGTTCAAAGGATGCACTTCTCTGATCGAAGCACCATCTTTGCCCGCTACCACACTGGCACCATTTTGCTATTATTCTATGTTCAAAGGATGCACATCCCTGGCCGAAGCCCCAGCCCTGCCAGCCACCACTTTGGAAGACCGTTGCTATACGCACATGTTCGAAGGTTGCACCTCCTTGGCAATAGCACCAGCCCTGCCGGCTACTACTTTGGCTCGCTCTTGCTATTATGATATGTTCAGTGGTTGCACTTCCCTGACCACAGTGCCAACCCTGCCAGCCACCACGCTGAAATACAGATGCTATTATGAGATGTTCAAAGATTGCACCTCCCTGATAGTAAACGAAGCAGCTCCGGGCAAACAATGGCTTATCCCCGCCACCGAGACTGGAAGCGGTTCATTGACGAATATGTTCAGTGGAACAAGTGGCACAATGAATGGCACCCCACAGTTGAACACCATATACTATATAGCTTCAGACACCACGACTGCAATTGAAGATGTTGAAGCTGATGCGATGGAGTATGCCGTTTATTCCAACGGCAGACAAATCTTTGTCCGTGGAGCAGAAGGTCACACTGTCACGCTGTATGACATCAACGGCCGCGTTATAGCCCAAATCGCCAACGCAGACGATACCCAGGACTTCACAGTCAGTACCGCCGGCGTCTATTTGGTATGCGTGGATAAGAAGTGCGCGAAGAAGATTGTGGTGAGGTAGTTCCAGAATGTAGGGACGCAATTCATTGCGTCCGCTCAAAGTTTCAGGTTCAAAGTTTAATGATTGACGGCGTAGCTCATTATCACATTTTCACATTATCACATTACCGCATTATTGTATTATCACATTTCAGTTCGTCATATTTTTTTGTACATTTGCGCCCCCTTAAAAAGCAATCAATAAAAAAAATAAATATATGAAAGACACAACTACAATGAGTATGAATCCTTTGGTTAACTACTTGAAAAAAAGCCCGAAGGAATTTACAAAAGCTGACATCATTAAGTATGTCGTAGAAAATGAAATCAGAATGGTCAATTTTCATTATGTAGCTGGCGACGGCAGAATGAAAACTCTTGGTTTTGTTTTGCACAGCTATGAATACCTGGATCAGATTCTTTCCAATGGCGAGCGTGTAGATGGTTCAAACATTTTTCCCGCCTTCATTCACGCCGGTTCTTCCGACTTGTATGTTATTCCGCGTTTTTGTACGGCATTCTTGAATCCGTTTGCAGAAATCCCGACAGTTTCCTTCCTTTGTTCTTATTATAATAAGGATGGCCAACCGTTGGAAAATTCTCCGGAATACATCCTTCGCAAAGCCTGCAAGGCCTTCACAGATGTTACAGGTCTGTATTTCCAGGCAATGGGCGAATTGGAATATTACGTCATTGGTGATGCAGAAGAACTTTACACCATTCCTGATCAGCGCGGATACCACGAAAGTGCTCCGTTTACCAAATTTGAAACTTTCCGTGCCGAATGTATGTACCAAATTGCACGCGCCGGCGGTCTCATCAAATACGGTCACTCCGAAGTGGGCAATTTCACACAAGATGGCAAGATTTACGAACAAAACGAAATAGAATTCCTGGTTACGGACGTTCAAGATGCCGCTAATCAATTGGTTTTGGCAAAATGGATTATCCGCAATTTGGCTTACCAATATGGTTTGGATGTGACGTTCTCACCGAAAATCACAGCTGGTAAGGCTGGTAGCGGTTTGCACATCCACACTTGTATTGTTAATGCAGAAGGCAAAAACCAATATGTTACGAAGGGCAAGCTGAACTCCATTGCACAAACCGCAATCGCCGGCTATATGACCTGCGCAGGTTCCTTGACCGCTTTCGGCAACACGAACCCGACATCCTATTTCCGTTTGGTTCCTCATCAGGAAGCTCCCACCTCCGTATGCTGGGGCGACCGTAACCGTTCTGTCCTCGTGCGCGTACCGCTGGGCTGGACCCACAAGAATGACATCGTGGCTGACCTCAATCCGTTGGAGAAAGCTGTTAAGAAAGACCGTTCACAAAAACAAACGGTTGAGTTCCGTTGTCCGGATGGTTCCGCAGACATCTATCTGTTGTTAGCAGGTTTGGTTTGTGCTGCCCGTCACGGCTTCGAAATGGAAGGCGCACTTGATTTTGCTCAGAAAACATACGTTGACGTGGACATCCACCGTCCGGAAAACAAGCAACTCGTGGAAAGTCTCGCACAACTTCCTGCATCTTGCTGGGAATCAGCAGACGAACTCAGCGCCCACCGCGCAATTTTCGAAAAACACGGTGTTTTCAACAGCGAAATGATTGACGATATTGTTAAACAGTTGAAATCTTTCAAAGATCAGAAAATCCGCAAGGAAATAGAAAAAAATCCTGACATTATGACACAAATGGTTCAGGAATACTTCTATTGCGGCTAACCCCCTCGTAGAGACGCGATATTATCGCGTCTCAGATATTATCGCGTCTCTACATTTTTCAATGATAAAAATTAAAACAAATGAATCTTACAGTAATCATTGTTGCCTGCTTGTTGTTGGCAGCCATTGTGGTTGTCACAAAAATGATGATGGAACGCAGTCTGAAGATGCAGTCATTAGACAACGGCAAAACAGTTAAAGGCATCGTACTTCCGTTGCGTTTGCAGGCATACGAGCGTATGGCGTTGTTTTTGGAACGTATTGAACCCAACCAGTTGGTGATGCGCATCCATAGTACGGGACTCAATGTGGCGCAGGAACAGAACCTGCTGCTGACAGCCATCCGTTCGGAATATGAGCACAACCTCTCCCAACAAATCTATATTTCCACTCCGGTATGGAATCAGATTAGTGGAGCCAAAGACGACATTATCGACATCATCAACGCGGTGGCAGAAACGTTTCCACCAACAAGTGATTCTTTGGCTTTCGCGGAAGCGCTCTTAGCAGCGGCAGCAGAAAAACCTGTTGTCTATCAGGCTATGGCCGTTTTGAAAGCCGATGTTCAAAAACTGTATTAATGCTTTCCTAACAGCAGAACTCGTAATCTCCCCGCACTTTTAATACACAAGACCCTTATAAACATAATTATAAACAATAAAAGAAAAATTCTATGAACAACGCAAATTACGCATTCAGAGAACCTAAAAACGAACCGGTGTATTCTTACGCACCAGGCACACCTGAAAGAAAGCTCTTACAAGATGAATTGGAGAGACAATATAACCAAGTCATTGAGATTTGCCCGATTATCGGCGGTAAGGAAGTGAAAACAGGTGATATGGGCAAGGTCGTTATGCCAACCGAGCACGCCCACGTTTTGGCCAACTACCACAAAGTTGGAAAGAAAGAGGTTCAAATGGCCATCGATGCAGCTATGGCAGCTAAAAAGGATTGGGAAGAAATGCCCTGGATTCAAAGAGCTTCCATTATGATGAAGGCTGGTGAACTTTTGGCTACCAAATACAGATACATTCTGAATGCAGCCTGTATGCTTGGTCAGGGCAAAAGCCCGATGCAGGCTGAAATCGACTGCCCTTGCGAAGCAATCGACTTCTTGCGTTTCAATACCTATTTCGCTTCCCAACTCTACGCACAGCAACCTATCTCCGACCACGCTACCATAAACCGCAACGAGTATCGCGGTATGGAAGGTTTCGTCTATGCCATCACTCCGTTCAACTTCACTTCCATCGCTTTGAACTTGAACATCGCCCCTGTATTGATGGGTAATGTTACCATCTGGAAACCTTCTACTACGGCTATCCTCTCCAACTACTATTTGATGAAACTGTTCCACGAAGCAGGTATTCCAGACGGCGTTATCAACTTCCTGCCGGGTAGTGGCTCCGTCATCAGTGACGTGGCCTTCAAATCTCCGCACTTGGCTGGTATTCACTTCACAGGTAGTACCGCTACATTCAAGAATTTCTGGAAACTTATCGGTGAAAACATCGATATTTACAACACTTATCCGAAGATTGTCGGCGAAACCGGTGGTAAGGACTTCATCTTCGCACACAAGACTGCTCGCGCTCGCGAATTGGCAGTGGCTATTCTCCGTGGCGCTTTCGAATATCAGGGCCAGAAATGTTCAGCCGCTTCCCGCGCTTACGTTCCCAAATCTTTGTGGGATGAAACGTTGAACCACATCAAAGAAATGATGACAACAGTGAAAATGGGTGATGTCCGTGACTTCTCCAATTTCATAAATGCCGTCATCGATGAAAAATCTTTCGACAATATTGCTGGTTACATTGATAGAGCTAAAGAATCCAAGGATGCTGAAATCGCATTGGGTGGCCACTACGACAAGTCCGTCGGCTATTTCGTAGAACCTACCATCATCGTGGCTAAAACCACTGATTACGAATCCATTCGTGAAGAAATCTTCGGACCCGTTATTACGGTTTATGTATATGAAGATGACAAATTTGAAGAAATGTTGCATGTTTGCGATGAAACTTCTCCTTATGCCCTTACAGGTTCCATCTTCTCCCAAGACCGTTATGCAATTGAAAAGGCAGAACAAATCCTTCGTCACTGCGCCGGTAACTTCTACATCAATGACAAACCGACAGGCGCTGTCGTGGGTTGCCAACCGTTTGGCGGTGCCCGTGCTTCCGGTACAAACGACAAAGCCGGAAGTATCCTCAACCTCGTACGTTGGATTAGTGCACGCTGTATCAAGGAAACTTACGTTCCCGCTACTGATTACGGTTATCCTTTCCTCGCAAAATAATTTAACCATTCATAAATGCAAATCGCTGCTGAAAAATCCAGCAGCGATTTTTTTGCCTAAAAAATGAAATAAATGTATTTTTGCAGCTTCTATTTATTACCCTTACTATATTGTACTTTATATTACTATTAGTTACTCCCATTTTATTTTATTTATTTGGCTATCACACAATTAACATATTTATTAACCAATTTTATCTGTTATGAAAAAAGTATTGACTTTTTTGACGATGATGCTTTTGTTTGTTATGGCAAAAGCACAAACGCCTTTCGTCGTTTTTCAAGAGGGTTTTGAAGGTTCGACGCTTTCAGGATGGACGCTCATTGACAATGACGGAGACGGCTACAATTGGCGTTCTTCAACTGGTGTGCTCAGTGAAGCTTCTGGGCACAGCGGTACCGGATTTGCCTTTTCCCAGTCCTATGACAACACAGCAGGTCCACTGACTCCTGACAACTGGTTGGTCTCTTCTGCTATAACTTTGGAGGGAACCAACAGCTCTCTCTCTTTCTGGGTTTGCGGTCAGGATTCCGTGTATGCAGCAGAACACTATGCTGTTTATGTATCAACAACCACACCTACAATTGCAGCTTTTGGAACCACGCCTCTTTTTGAAGAGACGATAGGCCAAACTTCTTCCCGTGGTCAATCACCTTGGGTACAGCATACGGTTGACCTTTCCGCTTACGATGGCCAAACCATCTATATCGCATTCAGACATTTCAACGTGACGGACCAATACTTCTTGAATTTGGATGATATTGAAGTCACCACTTCCGTTTCATCACCGATATTGGCTGCTTCACCAAGCAGCATTGTATTTCCTATGATTTTACTCAATGGGACCTCTTCTGCCATTGTCTATGTAAATGGTTTTCAATTGACAGATCCTATTTCCGCTTCCGTGACGGCACCTTTTGAAGTGTCCGCAGACAATACTACTTTTTCAACTTCCGCCACGTTGCCTGCAACGGGCGGCCAGTTGTATGTTAGATTTGCTCCTACCGTCACTGGTGATGCCACCGGTACGCTTGTTTTGTCCTCAGGTACAGCAACGGCTTCCGTTGACTTATCAGGTACTTGTTTGGATTGTTCGATTAGCGCGCTGCCTTACAGCCAAAGTTTCGAGTCAGGTGAGGATCTTGCCTGCTGGACCGTTTTGTCCGCTAATGCTGAAAATGGCATTGCGTTGGCTTTTGGAGCTGGTTATGCGACAGATGGAACATATTCTTTGTTGTTTAGATCCTTCGAAGAAGCTATGAATGAGAACTACAACCAATATATCGTCACTCCGGAACTTCCCATTACTTCAGGTGCTAAAATGGTTTCCTTTGACTATAGGGCACCCTCACCGTATGGTGCAGAATCTTTCAAAGTGGGTTATTCTACCACTACTAACAACCTCGATATCTTCACTTGGAGTGAAACTATAACGGTTCTGCCTACTGACGGTTGGCAGACATATTCGGATTTAGCAATTCCTGCTGATGCCAAATACATCGCCATCAATTATTGCTCCGACTATCAATATTACTTATTGGTGGATAATTTCCAAGTTGATTTGGCTCCCAGCTGTCCCGCTCCTACAGGAGTGCTGTTCTCTGAAATCACCGGTTCTACTGTTCGCGTAAATTGGACGGCCCCTCAAGCCGAAGATGTTACCGACTATATCGTTGAATATGCTGAAGCAGGCTACAGTGACTGGACTTCCATCAATGTCACTGGCGCAACTTCCTGTCTCATCAGTGGTTTGGGACCGCAAACTACGTATAATGTAAAGGTTTCCGCTATTTGCAGTAATTCTGGTTCTACCTCACAACCTGCTGAAGGTTCATTCTCCACCGGTTGCCTGGTGGGAGGTGATGTCGTTATTGGTAATGGAACGGGGAATCAATATATTCCTATTCGTCCCTATTATAAGTATAGTATGTCTGAACAGATTTATACCCATTCAGAATTAGGAAGTGCCAATACTTTTAATTCTATAACGCCTTATTTCCGCAGATTAATCTCAATTTTTAACTGTTGAAAAATGACAAGCCGTTGTTAATAAATAACTTAGCAACGACTTGCATTTCTCAATAATTTCACCTATTTTTGTGCTGTGAAACCTAAAAACGGGTGATATGGCGGCAAAAATACAACTTAATTTCGGAAAAATCGGAACTTTCGGCGGAATTTTTTCAACAATAGACGCATTCCGCAAGGCGGGACTCTCCAACCTCATAGACAACACGCTGGGAAACA
>JAZRYT010000087.1:0-11373 GCA_045600905.1 Bacteroidales bacterium | reverse complement strand
ATCGGCATTGGCTCTACAAAGCCCAACTCTTCGATTCCGCGTAGGATCTCTTCGCTTAATCCTAATTCTCTAAATGTTGCCATAAAATAATTGTGTCCGCTCTCATGCGGCGATTTATGGAGGAAAATCGATCCTCCTTCTAAAAATATATGCAAAGGTACGAAAAAAGATTGGACTCCCCAAAAATCATTGATTTATAGGGGTTAAATAATGTTTTTGTCCTAATACATAGTGCAGTTTTTCTCTTGCGTCATTGCTTTTTTAAAATAAAAATGTAAAAAATACGCAAAATATTTGGTAGTTTCGAAAATAACTATTTACTTTGCGTCAAAATAACACAAGAAATGAATAAAAATGATAAGAATAAAGGTTAATAGTAAAAGGTTGATAATGAAGATACCCTATAATAATAACATTAGATTAATACACGCTTACAAACTATGGTAGAGACCTTAACGAAGAGAAAATCGCGCCTGTTTTGTTTGTTCTTTAAATGAGTCATGTATTTACCATTATATTCAAACAGGTAGAATTCTGTGTTTTGTTTGCATTCATGTTCGGGCGGCTTGCTGAGAAGCGGGTCGCCCGTTTTTCGCATTGTTAATTCTTGAAATTCACACTATCTTTGCCTTTGCATTTTGAAAATGATAGTTATGGAGTTAAATAGTGAATTGAAAAATATAGCGGAGCAGACCCGTCGGATCATCACGTCGCTTTTGGATGAACATCCGATGAAGAGAGGCTCGATATTTGTGATTGGTTGCTCTTCCAGTGAGGTGGCGGGAGGTGTCATTGGCAAAAATTCCAGTGAGGAGATTGGAAAAACGATCTTCCAGACCGCCAACGAGATTCTTTCCCAGCGAGGTGTTTTCTTGGCTTGTCAATGTTGTGAACATCTCAATCGTTCGTTGGTGATTGAGGAGGCCTGCGCCGAGAAGTATGGTTACGAGGCGGTTTCGGTGGTGCCTTGGTTGCACGGCGGCGGATCGTTCGCTACGGCGGCGTATCATAGTTTCTCATCACCTGTGGTGGTGGAGCATATCAAGGCTTCCGCCGGACTGGACATCGGCGACACGCTGATCGGTATGCATCTCAAAGATGTGGCGGTTCCGGTTCATCCCAAGCCCAACCAAATCGGTGTGGCGCATGTGGTGGCGGCTTACTGTCGTCCGAAGTTGGTCGGTGGTGAAAGGGCGAGGTATGAGTGAGATGGTGGAAAACTACTGAAAACTTTTACCAAAATGTGCAAAAGTTTTCAGTAGGGTTCGTTACAAATATTCTCTTACCAATTTATTGACATCAAAAATGTGAGTGGAATAACCCCCTACAGCTCTTTTATTATTTCAATGAAATCACTTAATGTATAAGCACCTTCAAACTCCATTTTATCGAAGACCATAAAATAACGATAATTTTCTCCCGCTTTATTTGCCCAGTAAGTTCCTACCTCAATTTTATTACGGCTATCGGAATTGTCACGATCATCGCCTTTGGTTTCTACCATAATGGTTTTTCCGCTTTTTGTTCGAATAATAAAGTCAGGGTAATGATTGATAAACCCGTTTATGAAGAAGCCCTGCCCTCTCTCCGGATTTCGATGCCAGAATAGGACATTATCCAAATTTGCTATGGTAGAGATTGTGAGATGTTTAAAATCGTTTAATACACTTGATATATAATTGGAGATATGAAGTTCATGTACTTCATTTAAATCACATATTTCACACTCTCAGGAAACAGCAAAGGCATTGCCTTTGTCTTAATCTTGAAAGAATAAGTATCTCCATTTCCACTTGGACGGCAGAGAAGCAAGTCCACTGTTATCATATTCTGCTCAAGAAGAACATCAAACTGATTAACGACAGGATTCTTTGTGTGTTCAATTTCCTTATAGCGGAAATACTCTTTATTGCCAACAGTCCTATTCTCAACCGTAATCCAAAAAGTTTCGTGGTGTTTAGTAATCAATCGATTATGAAGATTCATTAGCTCCCAAACAGCAACATCCTCTACCTTAGATTTCTGTGCTTGAAGTTCCAGTAATTCTTCAAAGTGGTTGACATTCAAGAACAAATCCTGACTATTTGGCGGAGTACATTGAACGGTATTTTGGTAGGTTTTAAAACCGTTTTTCATATAACCATATTTCGCTACAATCTCTTTTCCTGACTTCAAATTAGACAATGCCCAATTAGGTGTTTGGGTAAAGAGAACATTCTTTTTTGAAGAACGCTTGTCTCGATGACTTTTAATCTCTATTCCTTTATAATCGGCTGATTTATCACTATTCATCTTTATACCAAGATAGGTCTCAATAGAACGTCCAATACCAGTATCTGCCTTAACCTCTGACAAAAGCCACTGATTACTGACCTTTCTAAATTTTTTCAATAATTGTTCGGCAACAGCACTTTCTTTCCTTGAAATATCACCCAAAACTTCTTGCAAAGGAGTTATTATTCTAGATTCATAACACTTCTTGAAGTCAATTTTGGTTAAATTAGCGACACATAAGTTCTTCTGATAATGAAACAATATATGAATATCATTTGCTTCTGTAAAACCGCCCAATCCATAAATCCACAATCGTGGATCTCCTTGTTTGGTAACAGGTCTATAAAAAGAAATTTTAGTTTCTCTACAGCTAGTTTCAGAAAACAAAAGACCAGAATAAAAATGCTTATAATCAGGTCCTTGTAGTTGATCCTCATAATTATGAATCCCTTCTTCTACAAAGAACGTCCTCATTGGCGCAGTTGCGTCAAGAATACTTTTCTTCAAACCAGTAGAAGTAATTTCAACTTGAGTAAATTTCAACCCCAAATTGACTAAATACTTCAAATTCCTTTGCTCAAAAGCATTAAATGGTCGCATATTTGTCATGTCACTCTCAATTTTTAAGTCCTATTTTATATGTTCAAGTAATGTATTTGCAATTGCTCTTGCCATAAGAGGAGGAACTGCATTACCAACCAAAGTATATTGCGGAATCTCTTTCTGACGATTATTGCCACCAGTTTGTCGTTTGCCTTGAAAAACAAAAGAGTCATCAAAACTTTGTAATCTCGCCATTTCCCTTACTGTCATTGGACGATGCGCAGAATAATGAATAAAATCATCGGGCATTGTGCAGACTGTTGGACTTTGTCCCAGAGGATTCAAAACTACATAATTGCGTTTCTGCGACTCCAAACCAACCTCTTTTAATTCTTCCTTGGCTTCATCGTAATCATTGTACTTTGCGATTATTTTCAATCGCTCACGAACCGAATCATTTTGAAGACTCGTTTGATGATTGAACAATTCCATATACTTATAATTACTTGGCTGTTCCAAATCTGACATTCCCATTACGTAAAATGGTTGAATGTCAAAATTAAATCTATGATTCAATCTACCTTCCTTTGACCAATCAGAAAACAACTTTCCCTGCAAATCAGGCTTTCCTTGAACAAGTCTTGTTTTTTTCTCTGAATCATACGCTTCGATTGGCTGAGAGGGTTTGTAGTTAGTAACGGTTTCTCCATTGCCAACCATATCCAAATCCCAAAGAGCCTCGTAAACCTTGACTTTCTGCTCTTCAGTAACAGTATTGGGAATCTCCGTAATCAATTCCTGATCATTTCTGCAACCTATAAACAAAACCCTTTCACGATTCTGAGGAACTCCATAATTTGCCGACAATACGACTATCGGTTTTTCAATATTGTAAAGTCGTATCTCTTTTATCAAATTTTCAAAATAATTCAACAAGTTTTGTCTGCCCTTAAATTGCACTCTAATATAATCGATACACTCGTCAAATGTCGAAGTGAAAATTTCGAGAGACTTTTTAAGAATAATTGCTTCGTTTCCCGCATTCCCTAATTTTGCTACTACATCAATAGAATTAAGAATTTGCTCCAAAATCTGTTCGTCAGAAATTGTCTCAATGATACTATTATAACTATCAACAAAAGTATCATTGTCAATATGTGCCGAAGTTTTAAGTTGGATAACTTGTTTTCTGATAGCCTCGCGCTGAGGTTTCATTCTCAGCAACAAAAGTCCGTGACGAATCGTATTTACTGAGTCGTTACTCTTGCTTACACTGTACGGAAGATTCTTAGTTACATCCTTCAACTGAGAATCAATGTTATTGAAGAACAGTTCAGAAACTTGATCCCAATTACAATCAGACGTTTCCAAAGTCATTCGCAAACGCAAAGAAGTATATAGAGAATCGGGAATCAACGGTTTCAAGTTATCAGCGATAAAACCAAACAATTGATTCATTTTCATATCATCCACAATGGAACGTATTTCTCTCAAAATTCTATCCTTAATCCTTCCCTCATCTTTTGTAAGAATGCCTTTCACATTCTCCATCACAAAATACTTTGGACGCAAAGCCTTGATTACTTTTAAATAATGATAAAACAGATCATCGCGCTTGTCAAGTTTTTTTCTTCTGCCAGCAAGGCTGAAAGACTGACAACTAGGACCTCCAGTTACAACGTCAATTTGCTGATTGCCAATCTCTTTCAAAAGATTTGGAAGAAAAGAGTCATCCATAATATCCTGACAAAGGAATTTGGTATCAAGCCCCAACATTTTGTTGTAGCGGACACGGTGCGTAAGTTCACAATTCTCGTTTATATCACTCGCCAAACGAAAATCGTAATATTTATCATCTGTATAGGCCTGCATAAAACCTTCGCTGAAACCTCCCGCTCCAGCAAAAAGGTCTAAGTATTTGATACCTTGCCTGTTCTGTATGAACTCTTTTTTTTCGGACATCTTTTATATAAGCAAATAGCAAACGCTATGATTAATAATATGTTAGTTTAAATTTATTTCTATTTCGTAAAACTTATTTTTCTAATTTTAGTCTTTCTCTTTCGATTTCGAGTTTCAACTCTTCCTCGGAAGGTAAAGTTAGTTTATATTTTGATGCAAATAGTTGTTTCGCATCATTTAATACTGAATATTTGACAATTGCCTCGTTCTTTTCCGAACATAAAATCAATCCAATTGTAGGATTATCATCGGGCAACTTGGTTAATTCATCAAACATGCGTATATAACTATCCATTTGTCCGACATCACCATGTGTCAGTTTTCCTAACTTTAAGTCAATCAATACATAGCATTTCAATATGCTGTTGTAAAACACCAAATCCACATAAAAATCCTCATCTTCATAACGCATTCTTTTTTGACGAGCAACGAAACAGAACCCCTTCCCTAATTCCATCAAGAAATCTTGGAGATGTGTAATCAGAGAACTTTCTATGTCAGATTCATGCAGAGATGGATAATCCTTCAGATTGAGAAAGTCCAAGACGTATGGGTCTCGAATAAATTCCAGTGGTGTAACCTGTGAAAGATTCTTTTGGGCTTCTTCTTTGACAGACTCCTTTTTTGCACTGGACAACAACCGTTCATAATACAGTGTGGAAATTTGTCTATCAAGTTGTCGTGTGGACCAAACTTCATTGGCAGCCTCGTTCATGTACCACAATCTCGCTTTTTCATTATCGATACTAAGCAATCTACGATAGTGGCTCCAACTCAATTCGTGACGCAGTGTGTCACAAATTGGGAATGCCTTGAAAAACAATCTCATATACCTCAGATTGCTTTCGTCAAATCCTTTTCCAAATTCATCAGAAAGTCTTTGCGATAGTTTTTTCAGAACCTGCTTGCCATATTCGGCACGTTCCCACTTCAATTCATCTTCAGTTATCAAGCGACCAATTTCCCAGTAAGATGTCACCATTGTGAAATTTACAGCGCGATATGCTGTCTGTCTTGCATTCTTCAAAACAGAAGAAACAGCTATGTATAAATCGTCGCTTTGTGTGGTTACAAAATTATTCGGCATTTCTTTTTTCATGTAAATAGCGGCAAACGCTATGATCGCTAATCTGTTAGTCTATATTTATTCCTTCTTCTCTTCCTCTACCACAGTTACCTCGTAGCCTAACTTCTTGAAAGCCTCTTTGAGTTTCTCCACGTCGGTGGATTTCTTCTTGTAGGTGACGGTCACCTTCTTCTCCTCAAGGTTGACGGATAGGTCGGTAACGCCCTTCTCATAGGCGATGTTGTTCTCGATTTTAGCTTGGCACTTGTGGCACTTCATCGCGACGTTGAAGGTCACGCTCTCTTTATCATCTTTGCCCGCAAAGACGTTGACGGCGCTCAAAAGCAGCGCTGAAATGGCGATGGTACGAAATAAATTCTTCATATATATTGCGTTTTAATTGTTTGTAAAATTATTGATTTGTCGGCTATTAATTCGTCGGCAAGGTATTAAAAAACTATCTGTTTCGCAAGATTCGGAGTCAATCCTTTTGCGGAAGGCTCCAACGAAGTCCCGCATAGAATTTCCGGCCGTGGACAGGACCCCACACCATGGAGGCGTCGAAGTGCTCTCCCCACGGATTCTCCGCGTCGATGATAGGGTGTTCTTGTGTGAAATTGAGGATGTTCTCCGCTCCGGCATAGATTGACCAGTGTTTGAATCTCCGCGTCACTTGTCCGCTTAGGAGTGGGAAGGGTTTGTATCTTCTCTCCCAAAGTGGTTGATCGGGGTCTGGATCCGGCATTCTGCCGCCGCCGTTGAGTTGTCCGGTGACATCGAATTGCCACTTTTTGAGCGGCGTCTGGTACATCACCGTCAGGAGGGTCTTGAACCTGCTGGTGAGCGGTTTCTCCCTTAATCTTCCGTTGATGGTCTGCTTCACGTCGGTGATGCGGTGGGCGGCAGTCACGGTGAAACCGCGGAAAAATTCGTAATTTACCTCCGCTTGGAAGGTGCTGGAATAGGAGCGTCCATCCAGGTTGGTGAAGTGTACTTGGTGCGGGTCGCTATCCAAATCGGCGATTACTTGGTGGGTGAAATGGGTATAATACCACTCGGTGATGACCGAAATCTTCCGTTTTTTACCCGTCGGGATAAAGGCGTTGGCGCTGATGCCGTAGTTCCAAGCCGACTCTCTTTTCAGTTGCTCATCGATGAGGATCTTACGACTGCTGGCCATTAGGTAACTATTCTCTCCCAAGACGCGTGTTGTGCGGGAACCTTTTCCGATGGAACCGCGGAAATATACCCATTCGCAGGGATCATACTTGAGGTGGAGACGAGGTGTGACGAAGAACTTTTCCGTCGGATGATAATCCCCTCTGACACCAACCATCGCCACAAATTTCTGCTGCCATTTAAAGGTATATTCGGCGAAGATGCCGGGAATGAATTCGTTGGCGTCTGCCTCGGTTTTATCGATGGATTCGTGAAACCAATCGCCGTTGAAGCTGGCACCACCTTTTACGGCGTGGGCGGGATGAAGTTCTGTCTCGTAGATGATGTTGGCGTAGAGGTTCCCTTGGCTGGCATCGTATTTTGCCCTGCCGTAGGAGGCCTTTTGGTCGTGGTAGGATCCCGCCACGATGATGCCCAGTGAGCTGTTCCCTTTGTCATCGTACATAATGCCATTCTTGGTGAATAGTTCGCCTCGATGGGTGGTGATGCCGATTTCATAGGGGTTCTCTGTTTTTTCACGATACTGCTTCGTCTCTCCCGACTTTCGATCTTCGTAGATGTATTTGGCACCTACTTGCGAAATGAGTTTGTCTGTGCGGTAGTACCAACGGTTGAAGAGGTTTACCTGCTGCACCTTGGGTTGGTCCAAAAAATCGTCGCCTCCCATATCGTGCTCCTTCGTGTCGTTCTCGTAGTGGGCGAAGAGCATGGTGGAGAGTGTATCGTTTATTTTGAAGGCGGCGTCTATGTTCCCCTCCAATCTGCGTGCGCTGCTACCGAATAGGTTGACGGATAATTGGTCCGATGAAATGGGCTTTTTATACTCCACGTTGATCTGTCCAGTCAGGGCTTCGAAACCATCTGCCACAGAGGCGATTCCCTTCGATACTTGGATGCTCTCCATCCAGGGACCAGGAATGAAATTGAGGCCAAAGGGAGAGGCCAGTCCTCTGAAATTGGGGACCTTCTCGGTCAGCATCTGCACATAGCTGCCGGAGAGTCCGAGCAGACGGATCTGTTTAGCGCCCGTCGCCGCATCGGAGTAGGATACGTCGACGGATGGGTTGTTCACGAAACTCTCTCCAAGGTTACAGCAAGCGGCACGTCGCAGCTCTCCTTCATTCATCTTTTGCGTCTGTACCACATCTACGCGAGAGTTGAGCACATAGAGCGTCTTCTTGGCGGAGACTTTCACCTCATCCAATTCGAGCGCCGCCGATAGTTTCACCTTCACATGCGTGTTGGGTGTGGCGGTCACCGTATCGTTTTGGTAACCGATGAAGCTGACTACGATTTTTCGGAGGTTCCCTTCTGGTTCAAGGTCGAAATTCCCCTTTTCATCGGTAATTGTTCCACTCTTTCCCTCCATCCAATATACATCCGCACCGGGTAGAGGTAGCCCCTCCTCATCCACGACAGTGCCTTGGATATGTGCGCTTTGGGCGAAGACGACGAGTCCCGTTCCAAAAAGTAGCGAAAAGATGGTCCATCGATTGATAAACGGCTTCATAAATTTATAAGACAGCATATTATGCTTTTGAAAGCGAATGTGAATTTTGATGCAAATATAAGGATATTCTTTCCCCCTACCAAATTGGTAGGTATTACCGTTGTATGAGGTGCGTGTGGATTGTCTGCCTTTTTTTGTATTTTTGTGTGATATGAATAAGTTAGGAATTAACCATAGGATTCTCTCCAACTTTCTCTCCTTGGGACTTCTCCAAGGGGTGAATTGCTTGGTGCCTATATTGGTTATCCCGTTTATTGTGAGGGCGTTAGGCGTTGAATCCTTTGGTAATGTGACCTATGCGCAGGGAATTGTCCAGTATTTTACTATTCTTGTGAATTATGGTTTCGATTATTCCGCTACCCGTCAGATAGCGATCCATCGTGACGACAAAGCCCGTCTCTCCTCTATCTTTTGGTCGGTCATTTCGGCTAAACTCATTCTCTTGTTTATCGCGTTCTGTCTGTTCTGCCTCCTTACCTCCTGTTATGGTAGGATGAGCCAGGACCCCATGCTCTATTTCTCCCTATTTACCATCAACTTGGGTTATCTCCTTTTCCCTACATGGTTTTTCCAGGGAATGGAACGTATGGGCACGATCGCGTTGCTGAATTTCTTCATCAAGGTATTGGGATTGGGTATTCCGGTCCTCTTGGTCTCCGCACCGGAAGATTACCTTATTTATGCCGCGATGCCCTCTGTGGCCTATCTTTTGATGGGAATCGTCGCCTTTCTCTATGCGATTCGGGTGGGAGAGATCCAACATCCCGACCTTGATGCGATGAAGCCGGCGCGCGACGAGCAGTTCAGGTTGGGCTTCCCTGTCTTTCTGAATTCCCTCTTCGCCACCCTTTACACTTTGGCCAATTTGACGATTTTAGGCCTTTTCAGCGAGAACTATGAGGTGGGCATCTATTCGGGCGCCTATAAGATCATCAGTGCGATCATGATGGTTTCCAGTATGCCTATCCACATGGCTATATTCCCCTCAATCAGCCAAAAGATGGCGGAGTCTTTTACCGCTGGTTGGCGCTTTTACAAACAGATGATCGGAGTTGTCTTCCTCTTTGCGGTGGTGGTCTCTCTGCTTACCTATCTGCTTGCGCCTTGGATGGTGGAGATCCTTTTGGGAGATAAATTCATCGATTCCATCCCGCTTTTAAGGGTGATGTCCATTATCCCTGCCTTGGTGATTATCGCCAGTATGTTTACGGTACAAGGTTTGTATGGCTTGGGATTCCAACATTATGCGCCTTGGGTGGGACTGACGGTCGGGGTGGCTTGCGTCGCCTTGAATTTCTGGTGGATTCCGCAATTTGGCGGAAGGGGTGCCGCCTACGCTTGGATTGTGGCGGAGGCGTTGGAAATCCTTATTTCGGGATTTATTGTGTGGTATTGCATACGAAAAGAGGAAAGATTGAGTTAAATAGATGGTATGTGTAAAAGCAGATGATCGCGGTCCGGAAATATATTGACAAGTTGTATGGGTGGATGAGCTATTTTTTCGCCTTCTCCATCGCCTTCCCGAACAATCTCTCCGTTTGGGTCTTCACCCTATGGGGTTTCCTCTTCTTGGGAAGGAAAATAGACGATTCCATCGCACATAAACCTCTTTTCTCCGCACCTAAGGAGCGACGTTACTTCCCATGCTTATTGCTTGTTGTTTTGTTCTTTTTTGGGGTGTTGAGTGCCCTTTGGGCGGACGATCCTCGGCTGGTTTTCCAGCGTGCTTTCGGTCCGAAACTCTCTCTCTTGATTCTCCCCCTGTTCGCATTGTTGGACGACGAGTCGGTCGATTTCTCGGCGATGCTTCGCTTTTTTATCTTGGGCAATATGGTTTTCATCGCCTATTCCTTTTTTGTGGTAGTCTGTAAATATTGGATCGGTGAGGATATTGAACTGCATCGCCACCTCCTCCGATATTTCACGGAGGTGTGCAACTTAATCGTCCACCGCACCTATTCGGGTATCAATATCTTGCTCTCTTATGCCGCGATTTTTTATTTGGCTGGCAAAGAACGAGTGACGAAGCGTTGGGTCTTGGTGGTCGTATTCTATTTGCTCTTCTCGCTGATCTTCCTCTTGTTGAACAACTCCCGCATCATCACGTTAGCGGCTATTCTACTCTGGATGGGCTTTGCCCTCTTCTGGTTAATGCGCGGGAATAGGCGGGTGGTGTTGCTTTTGCTTGGGGCTCTTCTCTTATTGGGTTCTGCCTTCGCCGTGTTGCCTTCCCGCACCAAGGATATGGTAAAAAGTGGCGAATTCATCGAATCTTTGAAGTGCGATCCCCGGGCCCAAATTTGGCCTGCCGCCTATGAGTTGGGATGCGAAAAGCCTTTGGCGGGCCATGGTCTGAATAATGTGACAGGCAAGTTGGTGGAGAAGTATTTGTCGGCCGATTTTTTGGAGGGCGCCGCGCAACAATATGGCCCTCACAACGAATATTTGAACCATTGGCTTCAAACAGGTGTTTTCGGATTGTTGCTCCTGGTTGCCTTGCTGGTCGCGATTCCATGGAGTGCTTCCTGCGATAAACGAACTTTTGCGCTTCCTTTCTCCTTGGTTTTCGCATTCGTCTTTTTGACGGAATCGGTGTTGGACCGTTATAATGGCTGTGTCACCTTTGCGTTTTTCGTTTGGTTGTTGTCGCATCGAGATGATGATGAGAATCGTGAAAATAGGGATGGAAAGGCACTTCTTGCTCTTCTTCTGGCTTTGATGTTCATTCCTTTGGTCTGTTTCACCGGTACGGTTTTTGCCGATGGGTCGCATCGCCCTTTAAAGAGATTTGTGAGGAGTGACCTGTTTCGTGATGGGGAGCCCTTCCGTGTGACACGTC
>JAZRYT010000086.1:0-13477 GCA_045600905.1 Bacteroidales bacterium | reverse complement strand
ATTGAGACTCTGACCGTACAACCTTCTTGGAAAACGCCGTCCCCGACCACGCCGGGTGGGGAATCCGTGCCACGACACCTCAAAAAAGACATCTCGGAGCCTCTCACGCCTGAGGCAACGACCTCGCTCACGGGCGCTGATTGTAACTTTAACTTTTTGAATCAGCAAATTTTCTTTCTGCGGATTTTAGGTTGCCAGCAAACTCAGGCACAAACTTCACTGCTTTCAAATCAATGACCACATAGCGCTTCTGCGGAATATGATAGAATATCAAATCCGGGAAAAATGAAGTTCCATCGGGCATACGCAGCTCCTTCTGGCGACCGACAAACGCAAATCCTTCCCCAAAATCCAAAAGGGACCTTGTTATGTTGGCTATCAAAGCGTCCTCCAACTCTTTTTCGTCATACCCGCTCTTCATTGTCAGAAATTCAAACGAATGGGGGTCCTTTAGCATCTCCTGTGCCAATTGTCCTTGCACTACAGGAAGCTTGTCGGCAAAATTGGTGAGGGCTTTGGCGGAGTGAGAATATAGGTCGTGCCGGATGTTGTCATCGAGCGTACAGCGGCTCCAATTGCCTTCAATGGTCTTGTTGATATAGAAAAGTGCCTCTTCTAACGAAGACACTTTGGATATTATCAATATGTGATGAAACCACGGAACTCTGCCGAAAAGATTTGGCATTTCTAATTGGCCAGCAGGTTGCTGACTAATTGCAAGTCCTAATTGGTCAGCAAGCTGCTGACCAATTGCAAGCGTTATTTGGTCACCAACCTGGTGGCCAATTGCAAAGCATTGACTATAAAAGCTATACCATCTGTGCATATACTTAACGTTGGTTTCCGAGAATCCTGTTTCATCAGGGAAAGCATTTCTCATATCCAAAGCGAATTGCTTGACTATGCCCTTGCCCCAATTTTCTTCAAGGTGCATTTCGATGAGGTCTCTTCCTATGCTCCAATAGAACTCAAGCATAGCGGTATTGACCCGCACTATCGCCTTGGCCTGCGCCGCGCGAAAGCGTGTCTTTACATCCGACAACCATGCAACATAATTCTTGTCGGAAACCATTCTATCTCTATTTACAAACGTAGGTTCATCCATTGTTTTCATATTATGTTATGTTCTTTGCAACTTGTTTTTTAATTCATTCTCCTGGTCAATTTCACCCGCATCCGCGCCTTGCGAACAAATCGATGAAAGTATATTTCTTCTGCACCATTCTTTCCCCTCAAAAATTTCAAGGCCGCAAATTTACACAAAAAAAGTTTAAAATTCAGAAACAAAAATTTAAAAATCATCAAAGGGGCAACAAGCTACATGTTTCAGGTTTCAAGTTTCAGGCTTCAAATTTCAAGCGAGTTTCTCCGAAAATCAAAGGCCGCACTTATAGGCAAAGGTTGCAAGTTTAACTATCAACGCCAAAGTCAACACTCAAAGTTCTAAGAGCTGAATAGCTAATGGCTATCACCTCTCCATCAGCGTGAAGAAGGCCTTGCCGCTTTCGGGTTGGGTGACATAGACATCCATCGGGCCGACACTGCCGTCGGGGCCGGGCGCGTTGCAGCGAAAATGATACTGAATGCCGCGGAAATTGCGTGTGGCCACGGAAACCGGCTGCGGCTTCACCATCTTGTAGTCGCCGGCAGCCTCTTGGAAGACCGCACGGTCGGCATCAGTAAGTTCGCGCATATCAGAATATTCCGGCTCTTTGATTTTGTCTCCCTTTATATAATCATTTTGCACCAAGAAGTACGTCAGCTCGTCCTTGAGCGCATCCATACGCATAGCACGAATGCCAAAACCGGGTTTCACCGTCGCATTAGGACAGGCCTTGCGAAGGTCGTCGCTGCTGCTGCGCAGTCCGCCGCTGCCAAAAGTGGCGAACGGCACGATGGTCTTGCCACTCAAGTCGTTGGCGCGCAGGAACGTAGTAATCGGCGGCGCATACGTGCCAAACCAGACGGGATAGCCGATGAAGACCATATCGTATTGGGAGACATCCAATTTGTCGTTGACCAAGGCCGGATAGCGGTTACTGTCGATTTCCATCTTGCCACGGACAACGGTTTCCATAAAATCGTCCGGATACGGATCCTGCACTTTGAGTTCGACAATGTCGGCACCGAGCTGATGCTGAATCTCTTCAGCCACGGCTTTGGTATTGCCGGTTTGGGAATAATAGACGACCAGCACTTTGGGTTTGCTGGCACAACCACAAGCCATTACGGCCAGGGCAAAAATGAGAGCGGAGGATTTTTTCATGATGATTATGCAATAATGGGTTAATGTGCGAATATGTGAACAGTGAGCAATGATCTGAAAGGAGTTAAGATATTAAGTTGATGAAACTTGAAACTTGTTTCGACGCAGCAAGCGAAAATAAAGACACAACATGTTTGGCCTTACTGAGCAGCAAGGAGAACATAACGAAGTGAATAAACTTGGAACTCATAGTTTCCCATCTCCAGCAAGTTTCTCTATAACATCTGCATCGGCGTCGGTCCACTGGAGGGTGGGCAGTTGGTCGTGCCGGAGCCAGCGGTGGCCGAGGTGTTCTTTGCGATTGAAGGTGCGGTCGGCGGCATCGCAGAACCAGAACGAGAGGGTGACGGTAATATCGGGATAGTCGTGCGTGAGGGTCAAGTAGTGCTCGCGAATCTTGACAGTATAATCCATTTCCTCCTGCAGTTCGCGTTTGAGGGCTTGCTGTTCGCTTTCGCCGGGTTCGACCTTGCCGCCCGGAAATTCCCAGCGGAAGGAGGTATATTCGTGTTTGCCTTTGGGGCGCTGCATACAGAGAATTTCTCCCTGATTTCGGATAATCGCAGCAACTACGTGGTAATGAGGTTTATTCATCGTATTATTAAAGCATTAATTATCAACAAGTAACAATTTTCACGTAAAACAATAATAGCAGCCGCAATGTAATTTTTTTTTCACCGATATCAACAATAAAAAATCTTTTACATCACAACATCTTTTTAAACAACATCACGTTAAGTTTACAAAAGAAATTAACATATAGAAAAATATTTTATCTTTGCCGCGGTTTTTGGTTGGAAGCAAATCTGTGCGAATCTGAAGCGAATAAAAATAGCTTTTGCTTGTGACTCTCACACAGTTTGTTACGTTTGGAAAGCAAATCCGAGCGAATCTGAAGCGAATAAATCCAGCATTTGCTTGAGGTTCGCAGAGTTTGTTTCTGTAAAATAAATTAAATCATGAAGAACACTGAACTACAAAGAAAAAGAATGTACCGAATTGTTGGTGCTGCGATGACACTTTACAATGAATTAGGTTTTGGTTACGCAGAGGCCATTTATCAAGAGTGCCTAGCAATAGTATTTGACGAAATGGGGATTGTTTGGGAAAGTGAAGCACTTCTATCTATGTACTTCCACGATCAAGAGCTTGTGAAAAAATATCGTGCCGACTTTGTTTGTTACAACGACATCCTCGTGGAAATCAAAGCCGTATCGGAATTACTCCCCGAGCATCGAGCGCAGTTATTCAACTATATGCGCATCACGCAGAAACATTTCGGCATCATCATCAACTTCGGGGAAGAAGGTTATCTGCACGCAGAACGCTATCAATTCAACCCAAGCACCAATAAGATGATGTTGGTCAAGGGATGATCGGGAAGCTAATCTGAGCGAATCTGAAACGAATAAAAACAGCTTTTGCTTGAGGTTGCAGAGTATGTTTCTGTTTGGGAAGCTAATCCGAGCGAATCTGAAGCGTATAAATAATGCTAGTGATTCGAATAGATTCGCCTCTAATTATACTCTATGTCATCCTCAGCGACAAGCCACTCCCGCCAATTTTCCTCTTGCTGATAACCTCGAGCGACGCGGACCCCGTTGAGAGCAGCTTCTACCCTATCCACGCAATCGTCAAGATGTTTGCGAATGTCACTTTCCCAAAAGCGGAGCACGGTCCAACCGTCTCGCTCGAGCTTTTCTGTGATTTCGCAATCGCGCTGCCGGTTGCGTTCGATTTTGGCAATCCAAAACTCCCGATTGCTTTTGAGACGCCGCTTGGCCTCTGTCCAGTCACGTCCGTGCCAAAATTCCCCATCGCAAAACACTGCGACCTTCTTCCCTATATAGCAAAAATCGGGATGTCCGGGCACCCATTTCGCGTGTTTGCGATAACGAAGTCCGCGCTGCCACAGGGCACGCCCCAAGAGCACCTCAATGGAAGTGTTCTTACTTTTATTGTGACGCATACAAAGCTTGCGCTGTTCGGGAGTGAGACGATCCATCCGTTCCTACTTTAGATGTTCTCTCGTCTCATCAAAGGGCTTGACAATATGGGCAACAGCGACGTTTTACTCATCTCGAAACGCCGAACCGTATAATTGTCAGATGGGATTTCCGTCACCCCGTTCATTTTTCGAGTCAGCATATTCTCCAAAAATTCCCCCACGAGGATTTCGACATCCACGAACAAACGTTGGAGAAAGTCAACTCGTTTTTTATCAATGGTTTTCGTACTGTTCAATTGCAACAGATTGGAAGCTTTAACCACTCTAAAAGAAGACTTAGCTTTCAACACGGACTCTACCTCTTCAGCGGCCTCGAAATTTTTATCACAATAGAGTAACACGACATAGTCGTAATCGGCGCAACTGCAATAAAATGTCGTATTTCCCTGTTTGTTAAAAAGATAGAAATCGTCATCAAATAAAAAGCCGCCCAAGAGAGGGTTCGAGCTTTTGCCCAGATCTTGCGCTGGTATCGTAATGCGATTGGGCATAACCACCAAATTGGCCCCATTGCTCACATTAAGCATCGAAAAGAACAACGGGAAAGTTCTATTTGGTTCATCCATTAACGGTGCGACATCATCCAAAAAGGCAAAAGGATTGTGGAAAAGTGCAGATAAAGTATGGGCTAATCGGATGGGTTGTTCCGAGGATTTTATAAAAAAGATATCGTAATTTTTAGACTGTCCAAAACCCTCCAGCCAGTCCACGCTCTTAGCTTGTACTTTCTTCATATTTATTTTCCTTAAGTGGCCGCAAAAATAACATTTTTTATTACTTTTGCGGCCGTTTTGTTTTAAACATCAAAAAGCTTGACAAAAATATAAAAACACTTGAATATCAAATAATTAAATTTAAAAATATTGTTTATGACAACAGAAAAACAAATTCAAAACAGAGAAGACCTCGTCGTGCGCTTCGCAGGTGACTCTGGAGACGGCATGCAGCTTTCCGGCACGCTGTTTTCAGATGCTTCTGCCCTTACAGGCAACGACATTGCCACATTCCCGGACTATCCTGCAGAGATTAGAGCTCCGCACAACACTATTGCCGGTGTATCCGGTTACCAAGTCCACGTTGGCAAAAACATCTACAGTTCTGGTGACAAATGCGACATCCTCGTAGCTATGAACCCCGCATCATTCAAATCCAACCTCAAATGGGCGAAGAAGGGTGCTACCGTCATCGTTGACATTGACACCTTCACCGATGAAGCTATGGAAAAAGCCGGTTACACGGACAATCCGTTCACAGACGAACTCGAACGTGCCTACACCATCATCAAGGCTCCTGTGACCTCTTTCACACAACGCATCGGCACCGAGCTTGGCGCAGACAAGAAGACATACGACAAATGCCGCAATATGTTCGCTTTGGGTATCATCTTCTACGCCACCCACAAGACTTTGGAACAGACTTTCGCCTATCTTGAGCGCAAATTCGCCAAAAAGCCCGATGTTGTCAAATTGAACAAAGCCGTCCTCACGGAGGGATACGAATATGCAGACAAATTGGAAGTTATGCACTCCCACATTTTTGAAGTGGCACACGCTGAAATGCCGAAAGGCCGTTATCGCAACATCACGGGCAATGTGGCTACCGCTTGGGGTTTGTTGGCAGCTTCCGAGCGTTCCGGCCGCAGACTGTTTTTGGGTTCCTACCCCATCACACCTGCTACGGACGTAATGGTCGAGTTGGCAAAGCACAAATCCTTAGGTGCACGCGTTTTCCAAGCTGAAGACGAAATCGCCGGCATTTGCTCCGCTATCGGCGCATCATACGCTGGCGCATTGGCCTGCACCTCCACTTCTGGTCCCGGCCTCTCCCTGAAGAGTGAAGCTCTCGGTTTGGCCTGTATGGTTGAACTTCCTCTCGTCGTTGTAGATGTACAACGTGGTGGTCCTTCTACCGGTCTTCCTACCAAGACAGAACAATCCGACCTCAACCAGGCTCTTTACGGCCGTAACGGTGAGGCTCCCCTCGTAGTAGTAGCCGCTTCTTCCAGCGCAAACTGCTTCTACTGGGCATACAACGCTGCCAAAATCGCCCTCGAGCACATGACACCTGTCATCTTGCTCACCGACGGTTATCTTGGCAATGGCTCTCAGCTCTTCCGCATTCCAAAGACTGCAGATCTTCCGAGCATCACACCGAGATTGGCAACTCCGAACGATCCGAACTATCGTCCGTTCCGCCGCGATGCCGAGAAATTCGCTCGCGAATGGGCTCTCCCCGGAATGGAAGGCCTCAGCCACCGCGTTGGTGGTCTAGAAAAATGTCCGGACGGTCCGCTCAGCACCGATCCTGAGAACCACGCTTTGATGGTTCATAACCGTCAGGAAAAGGTCAACCGCGTAGCCAACTACATTCCCGAACAAGAAGTCAGCGGCAATCCTGACGCAGACCTTCTCGTCATCGGTTGGGGTGGCACATCCGGAGCCCTCACACTGGCAGTAGAAGAGATGAACAACGAAGGCAAGAAAGTGGCTTACACTCATTTCAACTACATTTGCCCGCTGCCAAAGAATACTGGCGACATTCTTCGCAAATACAAGAAAATCGTCGTTTGCGAGCTCAACAACGGCCAGTTCGCAGGTTATCTCCGCACTCAGTTCCCAGAATGCACAATGACCCAATACAACAAGATCATGGGTCTTCCATTCGAAGTTGGCGAACTGAAAGCCGAATTTGAAAGATTACTTGCCAAATAAATTCATTAACACAACACTTTAAAAATAAGTATTATGGCAGAAAGACATTTTGTTCCAAAAGCGGATCGAGAATATACAAAAGCTGATTTCACCAGCGATCAAATGGTAAAATGGTGTCCGGGCTGCGGTGACCACGCAATCCTCACCTCCCTTCTGAACACATTTCCCAAAACCAACCATAAGAAAGAGAATATCTGTATGGTATCCGGTATCGGATGTTCCTCACGTATTCCTTATTATGTGAACACTTACGGATTCCACAGCATCCACGGACGTGCCTGCGCTATCGCAACAGGCGTGAAGTTGGCCAATCCAACTCTTTCCGTATGGGTGAATATGGGCGATGGTGACTCTATGGCTATCGGTGGCAACCACCTCATTCACGCCGTACGTCGTAACCAAGATCTCAACATTACCATCTTCAACAACGAAATCTACGGTCTTACCAAAGGTCAATACAGCCCTACCACCAAGTTCGGCCAAGTGACCAAGACCTCACCTTACGGCACGATTGACTATCCGTTCAATCCGGGCGAACTCGTGATGGGTGCACAAGGCACTTTCTTTGCACGCGCATTGGACTGCCTGCCTCCGCTCACCACAGACATTATGACGCGAGCCGCACAACACGACGGCACCAGCGTGGTGGAAGTTCTCCAAAACTGTATGATCTTCAACGACAAGACACACGCAGCCATCACCGACAAAGCCGTTCGAGACGACAAGACCATCATCCTCGAACACGGCAAGCCTATGATTTTCGGTAAAGAAAAGAACAAAGGTATCCGTTTCAACGGACGTTGCCTCGAAGCTGTCACCATCGGCGAAAACGGCATCACCATCGATGACATTATGATTCACGATGAAACAACTGAAGACACTGGCATCCACATGATGTTGGCTCGTATGAGCGGCAATCTTCCTGTTGCTATCGGTGTTATCCGCAATGTGAAGAAGACATCCTACACACAATTGTACGAAGACCAAATGGACGAACAAATGGCCAACGGCAAATACAAATGCGTGGATGACCTCCTTAACAGCGGAGATACTTGGGAAGTTGAATAATTCCTCATCTCCTAAATATTAAAAAACCGGATTCCCAAAAGAATCCGGTTTTTTATGGCACAATAAAAGGTCCAAGGTTCCCTTGGACCTTTTATTGTGCATATTAAAATTCTAGTGCATACGTGCATTAATTTTGTCATTCAATTCCTGAGGAACCGGTTTTTGCAATTTGACCATCACTTCGCGGAGATGTCTGTTGTTATCCAAATTGTCTGAATTGATGTCGTATGCTTTTTGGCACCATTCGTAAGCCTTTTCAGTAGCGGTTTTCATTTCATCAGAGTTTCTCAAGGCGATAGCTTCATTATATTTCTTTTCTTTGATAAGTGCACCAGCTTTTTCGTCAATGAAATACATTTCCTCGTAATAACGATAACCCATCTGTTCGTTCAATTTGAAATCGTTCGGACTCTTAAGAAGAGCATCTTTCAAAATTTGTTCAGCTTTTTCAAAGGATTTGAAGTTACTCAAATAGTTAGCGCAGTTGGCAATCATATTGATATCGTTCGGATTGCTAGCGACAGCGGAGTCACAAAGTGCCAACAATTTTTCGCCCTGATTCGTCATAGAATAATAGTTCATCAACATTTCCATAAAACCGGCAGAAGCTTGATCTTCAGCTGCCACGTTCTTCATAGCTTTTGTGACAACTTCACCGCAATGAACAGTATCATTTACATTTAAATATGTATAATACAATTCAATGTACGCATCGCGATATTCCTTTTTGCTCTTTGTAGCTTTAGTGAACATTGTTGCAGCATTTTCATTGTCTTTCAGATTATCTCTATAGAGAAATCCCAACTGCATATAGGAATAGGCAGCATTAGTAGAAATATTGGCCAATTCATAGTTTTTAGCTGCAATAGTGAAATTTTCAAGAGCTTTTTGGTCGTCGCCTTTCTTTAAAGCTTCAACACCCATTTCGTAAAAAGGCTGAGCGCACAATCTCTGACCTTCTTTTGCACCTAACATGCCCGTTTTAGGTTGGACTTGGGGATCAAGTTGCAAAGCTTTCACAAAAGCTTCGTTGGCAATAGTAAGAGCGTCCGAAAAACGCGGCGTGTAATTCGGATCAGCTTTCTTCTTCTGTTGATCGGAATCATAGAGTTTCATAAACACATTGGCTTTCATCAACCAAACTTGGGCATTGTCTGGATAAGCTTCCAAACAACTCTCAATGAATTTTTTGGCTTTAGGGGCCTGGTTTTGTCTCAAGCACTGCCATGCATCATCAACGCAGGTTTGTGCAAACATAGTCGTACCCATTAAAAGAGCGGCTAAGAGAACTGTTAACTTTTTCATTTCTTCTAAAATTAAAGGTGATTAATAAATTATTTTTCTATTTCTTTGATTAATTTGTCGATTTCATCATATTTAGGAGACTGTTGACGAGCATATATCGCTTTTAAAGTATTCAACAGGCTTAAATCACGAGGTTCCAACAATCTAGCCTTTTCAAAATAGGAGGCTGCTTTGGCCATATTCTTATTGGACTCTTCCTTGAAATTGGCAGCTTCGCCACTATTCGGGTTGCTCAATGCCAACTGATTATACTGGTTGAAAGATTCTTCTGAAAGATTATAATAGCAGACACCCAGATTATACAGAACCACGAAGTTATTCGGAGAAAGAACCTCGGCTTTTTCAAGTAATTTGACTGATTCCTTATAACGTTTATCCTTAATAAAGAAATTGGAGACATTCACCAATTCGTCTGAATTACTCAAGCCATTAACGGAAATGCTGCTTAGCAAAGATTTTGCCATTGTGCTGTCACCCAACCAATAATAGTAGTCGATTTCAGCAATTTTAACACTCACGTCGTTGGGCAGTTTTGATTTGGCCATTTCCATTGTCTGTTTGGCCATCTTCTGATTGTTCTCCTTTTTATAGGATTCCAACAAACGAATATAGACGTATGGAACTTTAGAGCCGTCCTCAATGGCCTTTTGATAATAGGGTCTCAAATCAGACTTGTCACCCATAGCTTCCAATGTGTAGGCATAATAATAATATAGGTCACCATTCATCGGATATTGAGGTTTGTCCATTTCGTATGATGCGATTCCCTTTTCGAGTGTGCTTTTGGCTCCCGCATAATCTTTGGCAATCAGTTGGTCAACGCCACGCACTAGTAAGAACGGATAAAGTTGTTTGAGTGCCTCCTGCGCTGAAAACATATCCATTGCTTCCGCATTGGAATTGATTTCTTTAGATTTCAGAAAAGCATCATAAGCCTCTACCGGGGCATCTGGAAAAAGAATCTGATATTGCGGATCTTTTTGTTTGGCGCCATACTCATCATTGGCCAGGAAATAGCAGATGTTACCCTTATAAAGCCAAGTTTGAGCTTTACCAGAAAGTTTTTCATCCTGCGTACAGAGATCTATAGCCTCTTTGGCCTTTACAAAGTCCTTATCGTAAAAAAAATTGTAGGCTTTTGTCAAAGATGCCTTTTGCGCTGACAGGCTAATAAAGCACGCACAAACTATAAGAAATATAAATATACGTTTCATAACACGAAAAAATACAGACCTAAGACTCGGTATTTTCATCGGAGTTTAACGTTTCCTCCGTATTATCATTAGGAACATCTTCTACAGGCGCGATTTCTTCAGCATTTTCTTCTTCTTCATCTTCCTGACGAGGAACCACGCATACAGCTGCGATGATATCATTTTTACGAAGGTCTATCAACTTGACGCCTTGGGTGTTTCTACCCAAAATACGAAGTGTATCGACGTGCAGACGGATAGCGATACCAGAACGGTTGATAATCATCAAGTCGTCTTCATCGGTAACGTCCTTGATAGCAATCAACTTGCCAGTCTTTTCCGTAATCTTGATGGTGCTGACACCCTTACCGCCACGGTGTGTGATACGATAATCTTCAAGGAGCGAGCGTTTACCGAAACCGGTTTCTGAAACAATCAGCACATTGCTTTGCTGGTTGTCGATAGCGAGCATACCGATTACGCGGTCATTGTCGTCTTCCAATGAAACGCCGCGGACGCCGGAAGCCGTTCTACCCAATGAACGGAGTTCTTCATTCTCCTTGAAACGGATAGCGCGACCGGAATGGAGAGCCATCATAATTTCGCTGTTGCCGTCCGTGAAACGAGCTGCCAAGAGTTTGTCTCCCTCGCGGACATTGATGGCTATGATACCTTTCTTACGCGGATGCGAGTATGCGTCTATACTGGTTTTTTTGATGATACCCTTCTCTGTACAAAGAATGATGAAATGGTTGTTGATATAATCCGGATCAGAAATGCTCTTCAAATTAACGATAGCGCAGACCTTGTCGCCTTCCTCAATTTGGAGGATGTTCTGAATGGCACGGCCTTTGGAAGTCTTAACGCCTTCTGGAATTTCAAACACACGCAACCAGAAGCACTTACCCTTCTCCGTAAAGAAGAGCAGGTAATTGTGGTTGGTAGCCATATAGAGATGCTCGATAAAGTCCTCTTCGCGGGAGCTGCCGCCACGAGAGCCTTTGCCGCCACGGTTCTGGACTTTGTATTCAGCCAATGGCGTACGTTTGATATAGCCAAGATGTGAAACGGTAATGGCAACTTCTTCATCAGCAATCGTATCTTCCACTCTAAATTCGGAAGAGTTATATTCGATAGGAGAAAGGCGGTTGTCGCCATACTTGTTCTTCATCTCCTGAAGTTCGGTCTTGATGATTTCCATACGGAGATGTTCGTCAGCAAGGACTTCCTGCAGATAAGCAATGAGTTTCAAGAGGTCGTCGTATTCGTTTTGGAGTTTTTCTCTTTCCAGACCGGTAAGTTGTCTGAGTCGCATTTCGACGATGGCCTTAGCTTGGATTTCCGTGAAGTCCCATTTTTCCATCAAGCCGTTTTGCGCATCTTGAACGGTGTGAGACGCACGGATGAGGGCGATGACCTCGTCAATGATATCCAATGCTTTGAGGAAGCCTTCGAGGATGTGGGCACGGGCTTGTGCTTTTTTAAGGTCGAAGCGAGCGCGGCGAATCACCACATCGTGGCGGTGTTTGACGTATTCCACAATCAGGTCTTTGAGGTTCAGCGTCATCGGGCGGCCATTGACCAAGGCCACGTTATTGACGCTGAAAGAAGATTGGAGGGCGGTCATTTGATACAGCTTGTTCAAAACCACTTCTGGAACGACATCACGGCGGAGGTCGTAAACGATGCGCGTACCATTTCTCTTGTTGGAGAGGTTCTCAATATTGGTAATACCGGCAATTTTATCTTCCTTCACCAATTCTGCAGTATGCTTAATCATATCGGAAGGATTGACCTGATACGGCAGGGATGTTACGATGATGCGGTTTTTGGTCTTATCGATTTCAAATTCGGCGTGGCCGCGCATTACGATACGGCCGCGACCGGTCATAAAGGCCTCTTTCACGCCCTGGTATCCGTAAATCATACAACCGGACGGAAAATCGGGAGCCTTGATGTAGTGCATAAGTTCCTCGATGGAGATGTCGTTGTTGTCGATATAGGCGCAGATACCGTCGCAGACCGCGCTCAAATTGTGAGGAGCCATATTGGTGGCCATACCGACGGCGATACCGGCGGAACCATTCACCAGGAGATTCGGAATTTTAGAAGGAAGGACCGTCGGTTCGGGGATAGAGTCATCGAAGTTGAGTGTCATATCGACTGTATCCTTCTCGATATCGGCGACCATATCTTCAGCAGACTTGCGGAGGCGGGCTTCCGTGTAACGCATAGCTGCGGGGCTGTCGCCGTCAACGGAACCGAAGTTACCCTGACCATCGATGAACGGATAGCGCAAGGACCAAGGCTGGGCCATACGCACCATAGCGTCATACACAGCGGTATCGCCGTGCGGATGATATTTACCGGGCACTTCGCCCACGATTCTGGCCGACTTCTTATATGGTTGAGTAGAAACGATATTGTTGTCCCACATTGCATAGATGATACGACGTTGAACGGGTTTCAAACCGTCGCGCACATCTGGCAGAGCACGAGAGACAATTACGGACATAGAATAATCTATGTAGGCCGTTTTCATCTGATTCTCAATATCGACTTGAACGATTTTTTCTCCTAAGTTTTCTTCTTCTGTCATTTTATGTAATTTTGATTTCTTCTAATTGTCTATCATTCAGTTCTTTGTACTTTTAGCAAAGAAAGCACGAAAATACGATTTTTTTTGAGAAAACAAAGAAAAAAAAGTAACAATTATCATTAAGAGTTATGAATATCCCATTCTTCATATCTTATAGTGTTGAATCGAATGAAGTGAAGATTTTAATGTATCTTTCCTCTATAAATACATACCAAGAAAGAAGAAATAGTCGGAGGAGATTGGCAAAAACGAGAATATCAGGCAAGAGAACCCCAACCGAGCACCCAAGGTGACGGGCGGGAACAATAAAATAAAAGAATTTCCTCT
>JAZRYT010000085.1:0-18443 GCA_045600905.1 Bacteroidales bacterium | reverse complement strand
GTTTGTGAGGATGAATGGAACCCGGTTTTGCGATAACCATACCACGGCGGATTTCATCTTTATCAATACCACGGAGCAACAAACCTACGTTATCACCAGCTTCACCTTCGTCGAGGATCTTACGGAACATTTCGACACCAGCAACGACTGATTTAAGTTTTTCAGGACCCATACCGATGATATCAACAGGGTCAGAAGTGTGGATGATACCAGTTTCGATACGACCTGTAGCAACGGTACCACGACCAGTGATGGAGAATACGTCTTCAACAGGCATGAGGAAGTCTTTATCTACGTCACGAGGAGGAAGTGGAATCCAAGTGTCAACAGCGTTCATAAGTTCCATAACCTTTTCAACCCATTTCGGTTCGAGGTTCAAGCCGCCGAGAGCAGAACCGCGGATAACCGGTGTGTTGTCACCGTCGAAACCGTAGAAGGAAAGGAGGTCACGAATTTCCATTTCAACGAGGTCTAACAACTCAGGGTCGTCAACCAAGTCAACTTTGTTCATGAAAACAACCATTCTAGGTACACCAACCTGTTTTGCCAACAAGATGTGTTCACGAGTTTGAGGCATCGGACCATCGGTAGCAGCAACAACGAGGATAGCGCCATCCATTTGAGCAGCACCAGTTACCATGTTCTTTACATAGTCGGCGTGACCCGGACAGTCAACGTGTGCATAGTGACGTTCAGCTGTTTGATATTCAATGTGAGCGGTGTTAATTGTAATACCACGCTCTTTTTCTTCAGGAGCATTATCGATAGAATCGAAAGATCTCAATTCAGAAAGACCTTGGTCAGCCAATACTGTTGTGATAGCGGCTGTCAAAGTTGTTTTACCATGGTCAATGTGACCGATTGTACCCACGTTTACGTGGGGTTTGGTACGTTCAAATTTCTCTTTTGCCATTTTTTCTATAATTTATGATTAATATTTTTAAATTGAATTGTTTTCTAATTGAGCCGTTGATGAGAGTTGAACTCATGACCCCATCCTTACCAAGGATGTACTCTACCACTGAGCTACAACGGCTTTTTGCGTCTAAAACAAAGAACGATTCGTTTCGTTTATTTGAGCGGGCAAAAATACATTATTTTTTTAATCTTCCACATCTTTTGATTAAAAAAATATTTATTGCTGTAATTTATTGATAATCAGTTTCAAACTCTCTCTCCAATAGGGGATTTCCAATCCCATCTCTTTCTTTATCTTGCTCAAATCAAACACAGAATAGGCAGGTCTTGGCGCTTTGGCGGGATATTCTGATGTGAAAATGGCATTGATTTTACATCCAATTCCGGCAATTTCCATAATGGCTTTCGTGAAGTCGAACCAACTTGTCGTACCCTCATTCGCGTAATGGTAAATTTGCACGCCAGGCTTATTAATATTATATGTAATGGATTTGAATACGGCATTGGCCAAGTCGCCGGCGTATGTGGGCCCGCCTATTTGGTCAAACACGACATTCAACACCTCTCTTTCTTTTCCCAACTTCAGCATTGTCTTGACAAAGTTGTGTCCGTATTCGGAATACAGCCAGGATGTGCGGATGATGGTGGCGTTGCAGCCACTCTCTAAGATGGCCTTTTCACCTTCAGCTTTGGATCTCCCGTATATAGATTTAGGATTTGCCGGGGCGTCAGTAGTATATGGATGGCAGTCTTCGCCCGAAAATACGTAGTCGGTGGATATATGTGCTAAGTATATGTTATGTGTTTGAGCGACTTTTGCGAGGTTGGCCACGGCGTCGCGGTTGAGCAGATATGCTTTTTCAATGTCGTCTTCCGCTTTATCGACAGCCGTATAGGCTGCAGCATTGATGATGACATCGGGCTGGATCTTCGTTACGAAATCCTCAATGGCGGTTAAGTTGCAGATGTCGAGCTCTTCAATGTCTGTGAAAACATATTCGTGTTGACGGTAGGCCTCTGTCTGCGAAAGGTCTTGAATGCAGTGCCCAAGTTGGCCGTTGGCTCCGGTTACTAAAATTTTCAAAGTCTGTTCCTCCAATATTGTTGTTAGATAAGTTCTTGGCTTTCAAGGAAACTCGGCACGTAGGCTTGTTTGAAACCTGCGTCTTTCAAATGTTTTGCGTAGGCATCGCGAACTTCTCCTTCACCGTGGACGATGAAGATTTTTTTGAGTCGTTTGTTGCCTTTTTGGCAGGACAAGTATTGGATGAGTTCCTTGTAGTCTGCGTGTCCAGAGTAGGCATCGATGCGTTCCAGATGCGCTTTCACCTTGTGCAGCTCGCCGAAGATGGAAACGATGGGGTCGCCGCGCATGATTTTGGCACCCAAGGTTGTTGGTGAACAATAGCCGACGCAGAGGATGGTCGTCTTGGGGTCTTCAATGTTGTTGGCCAGATGATGTTTGATACGGCCGGCTTCCATCATCCCGGATGCGGAAATGATGATGCACGGACGGTTGTATGTGTTGAGCTTCTTAGAATCATCCACCGTTCTTACGTAGGTGAGGTTGTCAAAACCGAAAGGATCCTTGGTGTTCTCCATAAATTGACGCATTTCGGCGTTGAAGTTCTCGTCGTGCAGACGGTAAATATTTGTAGCAGAGCAGGCTAACGGGCTATCTACAAATATTTCAATGTCAGGCAAATCGCCGGCTTGTTTCAGACGATGCAGCGTATAGACGATTTCCTGTGTCCTGCCGATTGCGAAGGACGGAATCAGGAGCTTGCCCAATCGTTTGGTGCAGGCGTCCTTTACTACAAGCATCAGCTGGCGGTCGGCATCATCCAAAGTGGAATGCAGCCTGTCGCCGTAGGTGGATTCCGTAATGATGTAGTCTGCAGGCGGAAATGCGATGGGGTTGGGCAGGATTCGTTTGTCGTATCTGCCGACATCTCCTGTGTAGCAAAGCGTTCTGGTCTTTCTCCCTTCCTTGAAGGTGATGAAGATGGCGCTGCTGCCTAACATGTGCCCTGTCTCGAAAAATTCGATAGAGACATCTTCCGTGATGAAGAATTTGAGTTCGCGCGGAATGCTGACAAACTGGGACATACATTCTGCAGCGTCCTTTTCCGTGTAGATCGGCTCAATGGGCTCTTTGTCCAGGCGCTCTTTCTTTTTGTTGAACTGCTTGGCATCAGCCTCTTGGATTCGTCCTGAGTCCGCCAACATTATGGCGCAGAGGTCACGTGTGGCCGGGGTGCAGAATACTTTGCCTCTGAATCCGAGTTTGAAAATATAGGGAATAAGGCCGGAGTGGTCGATGTGCGCGTGAGAAAGCAGCAGAAAGTCCACTTCTTTGGGATCGAACCCGAGGTCACGGTTCATTTTGTCTGTTTCCAGACCTTTACCTTGGTACATTCCGCAATCGAGCAGAATTTTTTTCCCTTTTTTTGTGGTGAGCATGAATTTGCTACCAGTCACCTCTTCGGTAGCGCCCAGAAAGTCTAATTTCATAAGTGTTCGCTTTTATTTTTCGTTTTTAGGCCATACATTACGCCATCCGTAGAAAAAGCCCAAATGATATCTTGCTGCAAAATAGAATACCACGTGTCTTAATTTTCCAAGAGGAAGATAAAGAAACAATAAGATGCACATAATATAATATATAGTATGCACGCAGGAGTAAGCGGGCATGAATAAGTACAGCAATGTCATCAGTTGGAAGGTGGAAGTCATAATGTTGGAAATGTAATCGTCCGGATTGGAAAGAGGTTTCAAGTCTTTGGAAAAAAACCTACGGAGCAACAATATATATCCGCAGGAGCAGGTGACGATTAAGAAAACGGGTATAATCAAGTGTATTTTGTCGGGTCCGGCTATCCATTTGTTGAAAAATGGGAAAAAGGACAAGACAAAGAGTAACAGGCTGACGAAAGTTCCAATGTGGAAGAGCATGCCGGCAGCGTATCCGGGAATGTGAAGATAGGCGGATTCCTTGTTCTGCGGTAACATAGCCGTTGTGTTGGAATAGGCGATGCCTTTGGATGTGCTGCCGCTTTTCTCGGAAAGGTCTTTCGGATTCCCGAGCCGTACGATTTTCAGGAAAAAGGTCAGCAGACTGAACACACAAACAATCGCAGCTGCGATTGCGAGATATTGAATAACTAACATGTTTTTGATATTAAATGTTATACGCAACCTTCAGGTTTGGGCAGGCCGGCTACGCGGCAGGCTCCTCTGGCAGGACCTAATGGGAAAAGCTCATAAATTTCTTTGAGCTTCAAACCGGAAGTTTTGCAGATGACGCGAACCATAGGGGCTATGCCTTTTTCTTCGTAATTTTCGCGAATGCAGTGTAAAATCTTCCAATGATTCTCCGTTAATTCGTTGATTCCATCAACTTTGGCGATTTCAGCGGCAAGACCTTCAGTCCATTCTTCCGGTTTCAGCATGAAACCATCGCCGTCTAATTCATAGGTTTTTCCTTCGTAATCTATTTGAGCCATAATTTTATTTTTTAGGGCGGCAAATGTACATAAAAAATCAGAATGACAATATTTTGTTTCTTTTGATTTTTACGATATTTGCGCCCTCTTAAAGATATGATGATGGGTACTTTGGAAATCATTGGCGCGATTATCGGAATTGTCTATGTATTATTGGAATACAAGGCGAACTTCTGGCTTTGGCCGGTGGGGATTTTAATGTCTTTGTTTTATGTGGTGATTTTTTTCAATGGAAAATTCTACGCGGATGCAGCCATTAATCTGTATTATATTGGTGCAAATATGTACGGCCTTTTCGTTTGGTTGCGTCATCGTTCGAATCAGGAAGGTGAGGCTTCTGACTTATTGCCCATATCACATTGCCCTCGTAAGAAATTACGGGTTTCTTTGCTGATATCCGTATTGCTGTGGGTGGGCATCTATTGCATACTGGCTTTTTGCACGGACAGCGTGGCTCCAGCAGGAGATGCTTTCACAACGGCCTTGAGCATTGTGGCAATGTGGCTGTTAGCACATAAATACATAGAACAGTGGCTCTTCTGGATTGTGGTGGAAGTAGTCTCTGTGGCTCTTTATGTGTGGAAAGGATTGTACCCTACTGCCATATTATATGGTATATATACCGTGGTGGCCGTGTTGGGCTTTTATAATTGGCGTAAGGAACTGGCTATTGCTGATTCGCCAAAAAATGATTGATCATCGCATCCGGATCGCGAAGGCTTTTTTGCAGCCATTCGAAATAAAGTTCCTGTTTCTCTTCTTCTGTCAGTTGCCATTGTACGTCGGAATGGCGTATCCGTTCCGAAAAGTTGGATAAGATGATGGCGGCGGAGTTGGAAATGTTGAAACTTTCCGTGAATCCGTACATTGGAATCAGCGCGTTGCAGTCTGCGTGTTGGACGGCTTCTTCGGACAGCCCCGTTAATTCTGTGCCGAAAAGGAAGGCTGTTTTCTGGTTGATGGGGAGATCTTGGATAGTTGTTTTCTTCTCATCCGGCAGTGTGGCCACGACGGTGTATCCTTTGGCGTGGAGATCTTCAATGCACTGCTTCATATTGTGCTCTGAATGAGGATATTGGTGAAGGGTAAGCCACTTGTCGGCACCCATACTGATGTCTTTGTGGACTTCAAACTCGTTGCGGTTCTCGACGATGTAGGCGTCCTGTATGCCGTAGCAGTCGCAGGTGCGCATAACGGCGCTGATGTTTTGCGTCTGGTACAGGTCTTCCAACACGACGGTTATGTGCCTTGTCCGGTTGTGTAGAACTTCGAGAATACGGGATTTCCTCTCCTCCGTTACAAATTGGGAAAGATGTTCTATGAGTTTTTGTCTGTGTACGGGGTCTGTAATTTCCTTCATAATTGTATATAAATAAAGAAAGCCCTTATGCAGGGCTTTCTTATGAATATGTGATGGTCTATTAGATTTCAGCTAATTTAGCACCAACTTTGAATTTAACAACATTCTTCGCAGGGATGTTGATGGCTTTTTTCGTTGCAGGGTTGATACCTGTTCTTGCAGGACGATTTTTAATTTCGAAAGTGCCAAATCCGATTAAGGAAATTTTGTCGCCTTTTTTGAGTGTTTCGCTAGTGGTGCACATAAAAGCGTCCAAAGCGTTTTTAGCTTGAACTTTTGTTAAACCGGCTTTTTCAGCCATTGCATCGATTAATTCACTTTTATTCATACTGATAAAATTTAAAGGGTTAATGTTTTTTGAAAACGAGCAGCAAATTTAGAGGATTTTGTTGAAAATCAATAGGTTTGCCGTTTTTTTTGATTGTATGTGAATAAAAAACGAATTTCTTTAAAATCAGAAATCGTTTACAATTAAATATTACACTAAAATAAATAATCTGTGTAATTGTTATTTCTAAATCCTGAAAGAAAATCTTCTGTCGGCATACGCTTTTTTCCTTCAAATTGCAGATTTTCAATTGAAATATCAAAATTTCGGGTCGAAATCATCATTTTTTTGTTGTTTTCTATGCGAATATGGCCCGGTTTTGAGACACTTTGGATATTTGTGACGGAGGCCTGGTATATTTTAATTCCTATAACTTTTCCCGTCTCCTGACCATTGTTGTCCAGTTGGCGTATTCTGCTAAAAGCTGTAGGATAAGGGGAAAGCCCTCGTATTTTATTGTAAATATTTTCGACCGTGTCGTCCCAATTGATGAGCATATCCTCCTTGAAGATTTTCGGAGCAGGTTTGATATGTTCGTTGCTGCTTTGGGGAACGGTGTGCGGATTGCCGTTTTCGATGTCTGCGAGTGTGTTGATAGCTATTTCCGCCCCGGCGTACATTAGTTTGTCGTGAAGGGTTCCACCATTGTCCGAATGCAAGATTTCAACTTCGCTTTGTCGGATAATGGCGCCGGTGTCGGTATGTTCATCTAAGAAGAAGGTGGTGACGCCAGTCTTTTCTTCGCCGTTTATGATAGCCCATTGGATGGGGGCTGCGCCGCGATATTGAGGAAGGAGGGATGCGTGTACGTTGAATGTGCCTTTTGGAGGTATCGTATATACGACTTGCGGAAGCATACGAAAGGCTACTACCACAAATACGTCAGCGTGTAGCTCCTGAAGTTGGGCTACGAAGTTCTCGTCCTTCATTCGCTCGGGTTGGAGAACAGGCAGGTTGTGCTCTAAAGCGTAGAGTTTGACCTCAGAACATTTAAGATGTTGTCCGCGTCCTGCCGGTTTGTCTGAAGTCGTTACGACTGCGGCTACATCGTGGCCTTCCCGGATGATGTGGTCGAGAATGGTGACTGCGAATACCGGTGTGCCCATAAAAACCACTCTCATAGTTCTATTGATTAGGGTTAGACAAATTGGATTTCAAGGAGAGCATTTTCAGGCAGCTGATAGCACCTTCTACGCCCTTGTTGCCGTATTTCCCTCCAGCGCGATCTTCGGCCTGCTGCATATTGTTGGTCGTTAGGACACTGAAAATCACGGGCTTGCCGTGCTTGAGGCTGACGCTCATAATACCTTGGGCAACGGCTTGCGCGATGAAGTCGAAATGGCGGGTTTCGCCTTGGATGATGCATCCGATACAAATTACGGCATCCAGTTCGGAATGGAAATTCAACATCATATCAGCGCCGCTTGGGAGCTCGTAACTGCCCGGTACGTGTTCGACGAATATGTTTTGGCTTGGAACACCTTGTTCCAATAAGGATTCTTGAGCTCCTTTTAAAAGAGAATCGGTAATGTGGTCGTTCCATTCACTGACCACAATACCGATTCTAATATTTTGAGCAGAATTAAATTTAAAAGGAGTGAATTCGGATAAATTCTTCTTTTTTTCTGTCATTATTTTTATTTGGATGTTTTAGATTTTGCTCTTTCAGCATATTGAGCGATGCTCATCTTCACATATTCGGCGTTGAAGTTGTCTTCAATTTGTTTGTATGTGGAAACGGCCTCATCCCATTTGTCTTGTCTTTCGTACATTTGAGCCAATTTGAAGAGGGCGATAGGTGCGAAATAGGGATCTTTGCCTTTAGCAGCCTTTTGATAATATTTGATAGCGGTAGCTTCATCGCCTTGGTCATCGTAGAGGTCACCAATCAGATTTTGGCAACCATACCACATAACGTCATCTCTTTTCTTGAATTTCTTGAGGAAATCCATAGCTTCGTCTTTTTGACCAAGTTTGAGGTAGCAAAGACCAGCATAATATTTAGCTGTGTTGGATGTCTTGGTGAGTTTGTAACCGTTGGCGATGGAAAGGAAACCGTCGTTTTCGTCATTGCCTTCCAAAGCGAGATTCAAAGATGCTGAATCACCAGCCATAAGCATGCTGATAGGGTATGTCATTTCAGCGGAAGCTTCGCCATTCTTCTTTTGAAGATAGAAACGATTGAAGAGGATGATTGCCACAACGACGACAATCAATCCGATAATTACACCATAAATGATGTTTTTGTATTTGTTGAAAAAAGCGAGTGTTTTGGTTACGAAATTCTCGCTAACTTCTTCTTGTTCAGTTTTTTTGCTGCCTAAAGTTTCGTTATTTGCCATAATTTCTTTCGTTATTTTTTTAAGGCTGCAAAAATACACTTTTTTTGATATGAGAAAAGACCTTTATTTTTTTATTCGTTTTTGCCTGGAAGAATCTTCTGCAGCCAATCTCTGAAGAGGTATAGGAAGGCTCTTTTATATATGTGTTTGAACATATAGCGGTCCTCTTTGAAATTCTGATTTTGTTCTTCCGGATGAGAAAGCGGCATAATGGGGTAGGCGTTTTTCTTCAAATGTCTAACCTTCCGTTTTGCCTGTTTTTTGAAACCAATATTGGTGACGAGGTTCAAATAGGGGGTGATGCAGAGCCCCTGATGCGACCAGATGTGTAGGTTTATCTGGTAGTCCCAATAAGGAACATTGTATTTTTTTAAAATGTTGAAACGTTGAATCCAGTAGATACGTTGTTTCTTCGTCATTTGGTAGGGCGCCGTTATTTTTTGGAAATTTTCCGAGCTGTATTGGTCCATTGACAAAGTGAAATCCTGCCAGCGGTTTTTCCAAGTGGCAAACCCCCAGGATGTTCCGTATGCTGAGAAAAAATAGGAGGAGCCTCCTTTGCGGAGACGTTTGTTGTATCTTTTGCGGCTTCTGTGTCTGAGATAAGTGCCTCCGATACTGAAAATATGTTCATTGTTCCTGTATCGACTCAACAATTCTTCACAATAGGGAAAGAAGTCGTAACTGGGGACGGAGTCTTCCAAAAGGATGACGCCTTCTTCTTCCTGTTCGAAAAACCACTGCATGGCACGATACATCATTTCGGATTTTCCGAGATGCTCGTCTTGCCAAAAGGTGTGTAGTTGGCAGGGCCACGCGGGTTGAATGACGGAGCGCGTCTGGTAGGTGCGCGCGCGATCCGTCATATTGTCTTTTTTGCATCCGTCACCGGCAACATAAAGCTCTGTCGGCTGGATGGTCTTAAGAACTTGAAAGACATTATGGGTCTCTTCAATCCTATTGTAAAGTATGAGCAATACAGGAACCTTGAACATCGTATAAAGAATTATGCTAATTCGTGAATGACAAGACCGGAACGAAGTTTCGGTTCGAACCAGGTGGTCTTAGGAGGCATAATGTTGCCTGTGTCGGCGATATCGATAATCTGTTGCATGGAAACAGGATAGAGCGCGAAAGCGACTTTCATTTCGCCGTTGTCAACGCGACGTTTGAGTTCGCCCAAACCGCGAATACCGCCTACGAAGTCAATACGTTTGTCTGTACGAAGGTCCTTGATGCCGAGGATTTTGTCCAAAACGTGGTCGCTCAGGATTTTAACGTCCAAAACACCGATAGGATCGTTGTCGTCGTACTTGCCGGCTTTGGCCGTCATCTTGTACCAATGACCATCCAAGTACATACTGTGTTCGTGAAGTTTTGCGGGCGTGTAGATTTCAGTTCCCATATCTTCAACAGTGTATGCGTCGTTCAATGCTTTGAGGAAGTCTTCTTTGCTGAGACCGTTCAAATCTTTCACTACGCGGTTGTAGTCAATGACATTCAACTGGTTGTCGGGGAAGATTACAGTCATAAAGTAGTTGTATTCCTCTTTGCCGGTGTGGTTGGGATTGTGCTCTTTCTTTTCTTGGCCAACCAATGCGGCAGCAGCACTACGGTGGTGACCGTCGGCGATGTACATAGCGGGAACTTGTTTGTCGAAGATTTCAACCAACTCGTCAATGAGTTTGCGGTCGTCGATAACCCAGAATCTGTGGCCGAAGCCGTCTTCTTTGGCGATGAAGTCATAGACAGGAGCCTTGCTGGTTACAGAAGCAACGATTTCGTCAATGCGCGCGATGGCGGGATATGCGAAAAATACCGGTTCGACGTTGGCATTGGTGATGCGTACGTGGCGCATACGGTCTTCTTCTTTGTCCTTACGGGTCAATTCGTGTTTCTTGATGACCTTGTTCACGTAGTCTTCACTATAGGCACAAGCAACAATACCATATTGCCATTTAGCATCTTTGTCTGTAGGGTTCATACTTTGAGCATAAACATACAGATTTTCTTGCTCGTCGCGAACCAACCAACCATAATCTTTGAAGGAATTGAAATTCTTGACAACTTGCAAATAAACTTCGGGATCGGTGTCCATAATGCCTTCCGGAAGGTCGATTTCAGCCTTCGTCACGTGCAACAAACTGTAAGGATTGCCTTCGCATTCTTTGCGAGCTTCTTCTGTGTTAAGCACGTCATAAGGACGGGATGCTAATTGTTCAACAATTTCTTTGGGAGGACGTAAGCCTCTAAATGGTTTAATAATAGACATAATGTTAGTATTTTAATGAAATAATTGTGTTTGAATATCGAGGCGGCAAACATACATAAATTTTCCTATCTGCGCCTATGCCATGAATGGGGAATTTTCAAAGCCGCCACTTCTATAGTGGGAATATCGGCAATGTGAAATTTTTATTATATAAGAATTGATTTTTTTAATACCTTTGCATTCTTTTTTTGTAGAGATGAAACAGATTCAAATGGTTGATCTTCAAGGACAATACTTGAAAATCAAAGACGAAATTGATGCGGCAATGAGGTCGGTGACGGAATCGGCTCGCTTTATTAATGGTCCGGAAGTGACCGATTTTCAAAACGAGCTGGCTCATTATACAGGTTCCCATCGCGTAATTACTTGCGCCAATGGGACCGATGCACTGCGCCTTGCGCTGATGGCTCTAGACCTCCAACCGGGTGATGAAGTCATTACCGTTCCGTTTACTTTCGTCTCTACGGTAGAAGTTGTCGTCGCCCTTGGCCTAAAACCGGTTTTTGTAGATGTCTGTCCAGATACCTTTAATATGAATGTGGAACAGCTGGAACAGGCGGTCACCTCACGCACCAAGGTCATTCTCCCCGTCCATTTGTTTGGACAATGTGCCGATATGGAGCGAATCTTGAAAATTGCCCGCCAACATAATATATATGTAGTGGAAGATGCCTGCCAATCCATAGGTGCGAAAGTCCATTTTTCGGATGACACCGTCAAGCAGGCCGGCACGATGGGAACGATTGGCTGCACATCCTTTTTTCCATCGAAAAATTTAGGATGTTTTGGCGATGGCGGCGCGGTCTTCACGCAGGATGAGTCTCTTGCCGAAAAAATCAAAATGATGGCCAATCACGGTATGCGCGACCGCTACTATTATGAATGTATTGGTATAAATTCCCGTTTGGACGCTCTCCAAGCCGCTATCTTGAGAGTGAAGCTGAAACATCTTGATGAATATATTTCCGCCCGTCGGAAGGCGGCAACCCTCTATTCCGCATATTTGTCAAACACGGAGTTCGTCATTCCCGCAGAATCCTCTTTTTGCACACATGTTTTCCATCAATATACAATTCAGGTTGAGGAAAATAGGCGTTCCGCTATGATGGAAAATTTGAAAGAGGAAAATATTCCGTGTGCAATTTATTACCCGATGCCCATCCATTTGCAGAATGCTTATCACCATCTGGGTTATAAGAAGGGAGATTTCCCAGTATCTGAAACTTTGTCGAAAAGGGTCCTTTCCCTGCCGATGCACACAGAATTATCTGAAGAGCAGATTCGCCACATTGCTAATGTATTAATCAATAAATAAGAAATAGAATGTCTGTATATATTCACCCGACTGCTGTTGTTGATGCCGATTGCCGAATTGGAGACGAAACCAAGGTCTGGCATTTCACACATATTATGTCGTATTGTAATATCGGAAAGAATTGCAATATAGGACAGAATGTGTTTGTCGCATCCGGTGTGAAACTGGGTGACAATGTCAAAGTACAGAACAATGTTTCTCTCTATGACGGTGTCGTTTGTGAAGATGATGTGTTTTTGGGCCCGTCAATGGTTTTCACTAATGTGTTGAATCCGCGCAGCTTTGTAAATCGCAAGGCTGAATTTAAAAAGACGGTTGTTCGGAAAGGTGCCACGATAGGTGCCAATGCGACCATTGTCTGCGGCAACAATATCGGCCGTTATGCCTTGATTGGCGCGGGTGCGGTGGTCACTAAATCCGTACCGGATTATGCGCTGGTCGTCGGAAATCCCGCAACCCAGATAGGGTGGGTGAGTGCCTTAGGTCACACGTTGGAATTCGATGGTGAAGGTTTCGCCACGTGTCCTGAAAGTGGAAGCCGTTATCAATTGAAAGATAATCAAGTGTCGGAATTGTAAATGATGAGGATTCGAAAATACATATTGCGTTTGCTGATAGCTTTTTGCCTGTTGCTGGGGAGTGCCACGGCGTATGCCACGCATCAGCGTGCCGGCGAAATCAGCTACCAATATGTGTCAGGGCTGACGTACGAATTTACAATTACAACCTACACTTATACGCCTAGCCCGGCGGATAGGCCGGAAATAGAAGTCTTTTGGGGCGACGGCACGTCATCCATTATTGAACGCTTCCAGAAAATCAATATGGAAAACGACATCAGCAAGAATGTCTATGTGATGCAACACACTTTTTCCGCTTCTGGAACTTTCCACGTTACTTTTGAAGATCCCAATAGAAATGCGGGTATTGTGAATATTCCAAGCTCTGTCGAAGTCCCGTTTTTCATTGAAACCATTATTGTCATCAATCCATTTATAGGAGGGAACTCCTCTCCGCAGTTGATGACGGCACCTATTGATAACGGATGTACGAACGTTATATATTACCATAATCCCGGTGCGTATGATGCGGATGGCGACAGCCTTTCCTATAGTTTGATTGATTGCCGCGGATATAACGGAGAAGATATTCCAGGATACCAGTTGCCGTATGCGTCCAATTCATTGACTATAGATCCCCATACGGGCGACTTGATTTGGGATTCGCCAACTATGGCGGGCGAATACAATATCGCCATTCTGATCCAGGAGTGGCGAAACGGCATTATGATCAGCAGTATGGTGCGCGATATGCAAATCACCATTGCGGCGTGTAACAACAAACCGCCTGTCATTATCGTGGAGGACACGTGCGTTTTGGCAGGAACAAGTCTTCGTGTCCCGGTGGAAGTCAGGGATAGTACCTCGACGTTGGCAACTCTGTCCGCAACGGGCGAACCTCTGTATGTGGAAGATTCCCCGGCTCAGTTTATGACGATTACGGATAGCGTGCCGTATATCACTAATTTCGTGTGGAACACCCAGTGTTCACACGTGAAGAAAACTCCATACGAAGTTCTATTTAAAGCGATGGATAATGGTCCTCACGTGGAATTGGTCTCCTTTAAGACCCTCCATATCCGAGTGGTGGCGCCCAAGCCAGAGAACTTACAGGCATCACCGGCGGGAAATACGGTGGAATTGTTCTGGTCTCCTGATAGTTGTGCCAATGCCGTGGGCTATGATGTCTATCGTAGAACAGGGAGCAATCCTTTTGAACCCGAGTATTGCGAAACAGGTATGCCGGAAGGAGAAGGCTATCAGTGGATCGGCTCCACAACTTCCTGGAACGACACTTCGTTTGTGGATGATGGCTCGGTGTTGCCGCTATATCACGCAAATGATTATTGTTACCGCGTAGTGGCTCTCTTCCCCGATGGTGCGGAAAGCTATGTTTCAGATGAAGCTTGCGTGCATATCGCGTGTGATGCCCCTTTGATTATCAATGCGGATGTTGTCACTACGGATTCGTCCAACGGCGCGCTCAAAGTACGTTGGATCCGTCCTTTTGAAATTGATTCCGCCGCCTATCCTCCTCCATATTTCTACAATCTTTATCGTAAATCATCGGCGGTTGGTACTCAGGAGTTGCTGAATGTTAATCCTATGCCCGCAGTCTCAGATACGATAGATTATATGGATCACGATTTGAACACGCATTCTACATACTATACGTATCAAATTCAATTCCTGAATGAAGATACGATTATTGAAAAATCGGATCCCGCCACTTCGATATTCCTTTCTGCCGTGCCATCCGATCGAAGCGTTGCCCTTGCTTGGAATGTTCAGCAACCGTGGACGAATGTTCTCTATACTGTTTATAGGTTTGATGAGAATGGCCATCAATGGGATTCTGTTGCGGCAACCGAGGAGACATCCTATTTGGATTCACATTTGGAAAATGGGAAAAACTACTGTTATTATGTCTCTGCCGAAGGCTATTATTGGCTGCCCGATACGATCGGACCGCTGTATAATCGTTCCCAACAGGTGTGTGCGACCCCGGTAGATGATGTCCCCCCGGAAGTTCCAACGGTGTCGATTTCTACAGATTGTGCTTCTGTGAATTACGAATGGACTTTTTCTTCGGACAGTGCGGCTTCAGACGCTTTCTACTATTATATATATTATAAGCCGACATTGGAAGGAAGTTTCGTTTGCATAGATTCCTTTTCAAGGGCGGGAGACATCTGCTATCCTATGCCTTGTTCGTATCAAGTTGTCGCTTCTGATGTGTTGGTCGGCTGTTTTTCAATGGCTGTTTCAGATACCAATGGAAATATTTCTTCCTTGACGGATTCCGTATGTATTGATATTTATGACTGTCTGGATTATCATTTCCCCAATGTGTTCACGCCCAATGGAGATGGCGTTAATGATGAATTTGTGCCGTTTGAACCGCACCACGGTGTCGTTAAAGTTCAAATGCAGATTTTTGACAGATGGGGCAGACGTGTGTTTCAAACGGAAGATCCGGCCATTCGTTGGGATGGATTGGATGAAACGTCGCATCAGCCTTGTTCTGATGGCGTTTATTATTATGGATGTGAAGTGTTTGTAAATACTTTGTCGGGTCAAATATCTTATCCTTTGAATGGCTCCATCACATTGATAAAATAATTTTCACAGGATATAATTTTTTATAGGGAACTGCGTTATTCGTCCGTGTTTAAAATTTTACAGAAATGAAAAATAATGCAGTAACTATCGCTATCATTGCCGGTATCGCTTTCTTCTTTGCTTCTATTGCAATCGGTGTTGCCTTCTATCAGACCAAAAAACCTGTAAAGACAGTTTCTGTCGTCGGTTTGGCGGAAAAGGATTTCACTTCAGACCTTATAGTTTGGGAGCTTAGCTACAATGTGTTGGATGCTGATATGAAACAGTCTTATGCTGCAATTAAATCACAAAACAAAATTGTAAAAGAGTTTTTGAAAAGCAAAGGCGTGAAGGATTCCGAGATGGATTTCAAAAATATTTCCACCAATCCCAAATATGATTCCTATTGGGAGAACAGTCACTGGGTGGAAACATTCCGCGGCTATAATGCGGAGCAACGTGTTAGAGTGGAATCAAAGGATGTGGATAAAATAGAAAAAGTGATTCGGGGAATCTCAGAATTGTACGATCAAAATATCAGTATATCAAGTGGCGAACCGGAATACTATTATACAAAACTGGCGGATTTGAAAATGGAAATGTTGGCGGAAGCCTCTAAAAATGCCCAAGAACGTGCTGAAACCATCACCAAGAATGCTGGCGGGAAATTGGGCGGCCTTAAAACAGCCACGGCCGGTGTGTTCCAAATTACGGCTCCGAACTCATCCGAGGACAGCTATTCGTGGGGCGGGGCGTTTAATACGTCTTCCAAACAGAAACACGTCAGCATCAATATGCGATTGACTTATTATGTGAAATAAGGAATTCTTATTCGGATAAAAGAAAGACGCTCTCATAGATTTCCTGTGAGAGCGTCTTTTGTTAGTGTATAAAACGATTTGATAGGTGTCTATCGTTTGTTTTGTTCTTTTTCTTTGATTTTCATCAGTTGCTTTTTCAAAGCATCGACGGCGACGTCTGTAGCTTCTTCGAAACTTTTGGCGGTCTTGCTGGCTATGGCGTCGTTGCCTTTGATCTGCATTCTGATTTCTACCGTTTTGTTCTCAGGAACGTCGGTGTTCTCCAATTTCAAAGTCACTTCGGCACCGATAATCCCGTCGTGTACTTTGTTCAACTTTTCAACTTTCTCGTTGATGAAATCCTCTAACTTTTGATCAGTTTTGAAATGGACGGAAGAAATGTTAATTGTCATAATAACCTCCTTTGTTTATGCCCTGGGATGGGCTTGTTTGTAAATAGATTTTAATTGCTCCATCGAGTTGTGCGTGTAGACCTGGGTGGCTGCCAAACTGCTGTGGCCGAGAATTTCCTTTATGGCGTTTAAATCAGCTCCATTGTTAAGCATATGCGTCGCAAAGGTGTGCCGTATCACGTGCGGACTTCTCTTGTCAATAGTCGTCACCATATCCAGATATTTTCGTACAATCCGATAGATTGCCTTTGGATAGAGTTGCTTTCCATTAGCGGCAACAAAGATATAATAATTATGGATGTCTGAAACTATTGTTTTTTCATAATATTCCATATACGATGTTAATAAGTCGTGTAAGTTGCTGCCAAAAGGAATGATACGTTCTTTATTTCTTTTGCCTAAAACTTTGATGCTGCTATTGAAGAAGTCAACGTCTAATTTTTTGATTCCAAGTAATTCAGATAGCCGAATGCCCGTGGCGTAAAACAACTCGAGAATGAGTCGGTCGCGTCTTCCCTCAAAATCATCAGAGAAGGTTATGCCTTCGAATAATTTCCCCATATCTTTTTCCTCGACATATTCTGGAAGTTTTTTGGAAAATTTGGGCGCGTGAATTTGAAGCATTGGATTATAACTGACATCGCCAATTTTCAAATGATAACGGTAGAATGCCTTTAATGCACTGATTTTCCTGTTCACAGTACGTGCGGTGTGCTGTTCGTCTTCAAGGAGGGTTAATATCCAAGTCCTAATGTCTGAACTGGAAATGTTGCTTAGCTCTGTTATTTGCAAAGCTTTATCCATATAAAGGAAAAACTGCTCAATATCGTGTTGGTATGCAGTAATGGTGTTCTCGGAACAACGTTTCTCGTATCGCAGATATTCTATGTAGGATTCAAGTGTTTTCATAATTGAATATGATTTGGAAATAGATGAAAAAAAAACAGGGTGAATCCCTGTTTTCTTTCGATTGGCATAGCCGAATTATTCGTTCTCTGCTTCGCGAAGATGCTGAACGTAGATGGCTTTGCGCAATTGCTCCCGTCTGATGACGCTCTTTTTGGTGAATTCTTGTCTAGCACGAATTTCTTTTTTCACACCAATCTTGTCAAATTTCTTTTTCAGTTTTTTGAGCGCTTTGTCGATTGAATCGCCTTCTTTAATGGGAACAATAATCATAGGTAATACCTCTTTCTTTTTTGGTTAATACTAATTTTTTAAAAACGGCGGCAAAAATACATTTTTTTTTATTTCATCAAAATGCTTTTTTAAGGGTTGATGATGAACTGTAGTTAATAAGGAAGTTAGGAAAACTTAGAAGTTAAGAAACTAATACTTTTTTGGCTCCAATCATTTCAAGATAAGTACACGCAACTCGATCATATTCAGTTACCATTAATTTTATATATACAATATTTTTAATGGTGTTATGTGAAACCATTATGATCAAAGTGCCGCTTAGAAGTCCGTCATCTTTCGTTCGAGGCGGATTCGCTTTCGATTCGCTCCGATTTGCTTCCCCCCTCAATGCTTGTCCATTCTGTATTGGGCCGTATGTCGTCATTGAAACTTTTTTTTTGTTGAAAGCTTCACGTTCCGATGAATTTTCAGGGAAAAACGGAGTAAAACAATGAAAAACAATCTGGAAAATTGTGGATAAAACGTGCTGTTTTTCGCAACTTTTCAAAAAAAACTTCGAAATGATCCGAAAAACGCCTCCTAAAAAGTCCGAAAAAGTGTCAGAAAAACCGATTTTTATAGGTAAAAAAGGAGTGAAAACAAAAAAAATGAAATTTTTTCGCGCTGAATATCAGTGTGTTGTAGGAAAAAGTAAAAAAAAGTGCGTTGTAGGAGAGCAACCGTATCGGAAAAACACTATTTTTGCGGTCCCAATTGAGAGGGAAACGGGGCGACCCGCTGAGACGAGGGGACGGAGATTGGGACAGTTCATTGAAAGAATGGAAGGATGTAGCAAATACTCAAGGATTTTTTTGAGAGATTCGCAAGCGATAAAGTCGGGACAGACAA
>JAZRYT010000084.1:0-4980 GCA_045600905.1 Bacteroidales bacterium | reverse complement strand
ACCTCTTCCCATTCCGAACAGAGAAGTTAAGCCCGACTGCGCCGATGGTACTGCCCTGACCGGTGGGAGAGTAGGTCGTCGCCCAATACCACAGCCCCTTCTAAAGAAGGGGCTTTTTTTTGCCCGCCCCGCAACCACAGGCCGAACCAAACCCCTCCCGCCTCCACCACATTAACCATTAAACATTCACCAATCACCTTGCCCGATATCCTCCTGAGAATCCAATATTCGATAGTTGTCTTAATACATTACCGCCGGAATCCTTCCCGCCTCCACCTCCACCTCATTAACCCTTCACCCTTCTCCATTAAAAACCATTCACTAATCTCCCTTTCCGTCATAAAACGGTGTTCTTGTGAGATATAATCACGTTCTAATTCTTGAAACTTGAAATTCTTAAAACCCTCTTGTGCTTCTTGCGGTGCTTGGGATTACACTGCTCCGTGATCGGCCGTTGCCTGAACTTGGTACGCTGTTTGGACGGGTGCTTGTGGTCGCTTTCGTAGTGTGCGTACTGGTATTCGTACGGCTCGGCGTTCCGTTGTGGGTGGCTGGTTTTGAATTTGATGTGGGTTGCGAAGCCGTTGTCGGTTTGGATGGTGTTGAATTGGTGGTGGGGTGACTGGGCGTAGTGCTGTAGAGACGGTGCATTGCACCGTCTCTACTGGATTTATAGTTTGTGGTGCTGCTCACGCGGCTTATTTTGGAGGAGATGTTGTGTCCGCCCGTCGTGAACATATCGTTGTAGGTGATTATCACTGAGGGCGTTTTCAGATAGCGCCCGCCGTTTTTACTCAAATTACCCACGTATGCGTCCTTGACTTTGGATAGGTCGATGCCAATCATTGTAAGGTTGTTTTTGCCGACGGTGCGCAGCAGGTCGTTGACGCGTCGGGCCTGTAGCATACGGTTGTATTTCTCCTGATTGTTGATGGTCGTGCCGCGAGGGTAGGATAGGTAGCGCGCCAATTTGTCGTAGGCTTCCGTGGAAAGTCTGGACAGCATACTGCGTACTTCGTGAAGTTGTCCCGCAATATAGCCTTTTTGCTGTAGATTGGCGTTCCGGTAGATTTCGCGTTGGTGCTCTTCCGTGTAGGTGAAGTTGTATTGTTGCTCGTTGTCGCGCATCTGCTTGTTAATCTGTTTCTGCCCAAAGGCGTTGAAATGAATGTGCGCGATAGAATCTGCAATCTGTTCGATTTGTGCATCCGTAAGCCTCTTGAGCGCGTTTAAGAGATTGTGACAGGATTTGGATAGGAGGTAGGGCTTGTTGGAAGGAAATACGCTGTGCAGCAGTTTGCCCTTGTAGTGTATGCCGTTGTCCATAAAGAGCTGGTAAAGCGCGGTATATTGTACCACCCGGGCGATATCGGTGTTGCCGCATTGGGCGAAGTAGTTGCCAGCTTGGTGCTCATAGCGACTGCCGATGCTCTCGCTTCGTTCCTGCGAGTTGAAATAGCTGACAGGCAGCGCACCCGTTCGGTTCAATGTGTAGATGGTGTATGCCGGCAAATCTATGGCATACATCGTGTTGGCTGTGTTCCAATTATAAACCAATTGGTCGATGCCGAGTTTCTCAAACAATGGTTGGTCGAAAGGAAAGTACCCAGGCGATGGGTAGTTGTAGCAGGCTTCTTGGATGGTGCCGCTTTCGGACCAGTCTTTAAGAAGAATGTCGGTGATGGTGAGCAAGTGCCCCAACTCGGTGTTTTCCAATTCCCGGCTGAGATAGGTAGGGCACCAGTCGCGACCGTTGGGCATCTTACCCGCCATACAGTCGTTGATGTCCAAACTTTGCGACAGTTCCTTGCTGCTGATGGAGGCGATGAGCAGGACGGTTTCCACGCGCAGTGGGGGAAGCACTTGCAGGGATGCTTCGCGTTCCCTGCCGATGATGACGAGTGTGGTGGAATCTCGCAGTGCGCCGAGGATGAGATCCGCATCGAGCGCGAAACGGCGGATGTCGTTGAGCTGCTTGCTCAAATCCGTGTTGCGGCGGATGCTCCACGCTACAAGCCCCGGTGCCTTGCTGAAAAAGACACCCCGCCGTTTCTGCTTGAACATCTGGCTGACCGTGAGACTCTTGGCCGTGTCTTTGTCTTCTATGAACTGTTCGCCGGTGTTGAAAAACCAGTCGTCAAATTCTGCCAAGGTGATTTGGTAATCTAAGTTGTCTTTGGAGAAATATCCGCGTTTTTTATTGCCCAATAGGTTGATGGCATTGGGCTTGTAGTCGGAAATATATTGTTGCTTGGAAATGCGTGCCACTAAGCTATCCACGTTTTCCGTGGTGGCGTTGCCCAATACAACCATCAAATCCGTGATGCGTCCGTCATAGCCGATTTTGAAATATTTTTCAGAAGTGTTGTGCGTATATTTGGAGAGGATTTTCTCCAACGAGTCCGGCTCGAAAAAAGGTGCGGGTTCTGAGATGAGGATAATCCGACTGCTGTCCGGGAATGTGGCCGTACCCAACGTTTGGTAGTGCATTCGAAAATGCTTGCGGAAGAGGTTATATACCGAATCCACCCGCTGATAGGCCAACGTGCGTTCCAAATCAACGTGTTGGTCCGGGATGTATTCCTTCTTCATCAAGGAGGCTGTCTGCTGCTTGATGTTCTCCATTACTTTGCTGTGCCTTCCAAAAGTCAGAAAGCAGACTAAGGAGACAAGGATGATACCGCCAGTTATGACGAGAATCTTTTGGGTCGCGGGTTTCATTGTGCGTTATGCCGTTGAATAGGAGGAATAGCTTATCGGATGCTGATTTCGTCTATAAATAACCATGCCTGATAACCTGGAGCTACGTGCCAGTCGGGTAGTAATCCGTAGTTTGTGACTTTCACTTTGAGGTAATGGCCTGTGCCGTTGCCCTGCACCGTGAAGGTGTGCAGCTTGGATTCTTCGGATTTCACAGAACCAATGCCGTCAACTTTGCCGAACGGACGGTAGTTGACACCGTCTTCGGAGATGAGGATTTCAACACCTTTTGGGAAGAATATCCAGGCACGGACATCTTCCAAACAGCTGATATCCACGGATGTTACAGGCTTGCTCTCTTTCAGGTCGATAACAGCCTCGAAGTCGCCGGCAAAGCCTTGCCAGTTGCCCACGCGCCAGTTGGCCTTGCCGTGCAGACCGTCAATTAGCCCGTCGTCTCCGCCAGCATAATACATCGGGTTGGGTTTGGTGACGTAGGTGACGGATTTGTCCTTGTTGAATTTAACATACTCAGCTACGGCTACGTGGCTGGCACCCGTATGCTTGTTGTAGGCGATGGCCTTGATGGTCATAGTTTTATCAACGGTGAGGGGACCGCAGTAGAGCGTGCCGTGTGTAGGTGCGGGCTCGCTGCCGTCCAAAGTGTAGTAAATCACCGTTTCCTCATCTGGGTTACCTTTCTTGATTTCAACTTGGAACGGCTCGCTGAAGTGCTCTTTGTCGGTGGTGAAGTAGGGAACTGCCGGCTCTTGTGCCGTGATGACGTAATCGCCTGCTTCCTGTTTCATCCTAGCCAGCTTGTTGTCGGTCATCGTAAATTCGATGGTGCCGCCATTTTGAATATCATTGAAATGGAATGTCGGAGGATAAACTTTGAAGATGTCTTTCTTATTGATGGTGATGTTATGGACAATGTCGCCCTTTCCGTTTTTGCTGATGACGATTTTTTCACCGTTTTCCAGTTGGATGGTGGCTTTGTCGAACATCGGGTATCCGAAGTCATAGACGTTGCTGCCTGGACATACGGGGTAGAATCCCAGTGAACTGAGTACGTACCAAGCGGACATCTGGCCGCAGTCTTCGTTTCCACACAAACCATCGGGTTTGGATGTATAAAGCTCGACCATAATTTTGTGAACCAGTTCCACGGTTTTGTCATATCGCATCGTGTAATTGTAGAGATATGCGGCGTGGTGGCTGGGCTCGTTTCCGTGCGCGTATTGTCCAATGACACCAGTGATATCAGCCTGACCGCGCCCCGTCATTTCAGAACTGGAGTTGAAAAGTCGGTCTAAAAAGTTCTCCATTTTGTTATTTCCGCCAATCAGGGACTTGTAGGAGAAAATGTCGTGCGGCACGTAGGTGGAGTACTGCCAGCAGTTGGCTTCAGTGTAGAAGTTGTTGACTTCCGTGGGGTCGAACGGGGTGACGAAGCCGCCGTTGCGCTTGCCGTGCATGAAGCCCTGCGGGTCCATAATGTTCTGGTAAAAATGGGAACGTTTGTAAAACTCCTCAGCCACTTTTTCATTGCCAATGAGTTTGGCAAATGTGGCTATGCACCAGTCGTCGTAGGCGTATTCCAATGTTTTGGATACGGACTCGTTGTCGGCATCGCCCGAGATATAGCCGTATTGTGCGTATTCGGGACGGCCCAGTTTGTTGAGGGTGGCGCTGTGAACCATTGCCTCCAGCATCTCGTTTTCATCGTACGGATGGATGCCTTTGACGTAGGCATCGAGGATGACGGGCACGGAATGGTAGCCGATCATACACCAGGTTTCGTGCGCGGAAAGTTCCCAAACGGGAAGCATCGTGCCTTGTTTGTAGTGCAGCATAAAGGTGTAGAGGAAGTCTTCGGACCGTTTGCGGTCGATGATGTTCAAGAGCGGATGCAGGGCGCGGTAGGTGTCCCACAAAGAGAATACGGTATAGACGTTGTGCTTGCCGTCGGTCTGGTGGATTTTGCCGTCTTGTCCGCGATAGCGTCCGTCACGGTCGCTGTACAGATAGGGCGAGGTGAAACAATGGTAGAGTGCAGTGTAGAAGACTCTGAGGTCTTCTTTGATTGCAGTTTCGACTTTTATTTTGCCGAGTTCCTTGTTCCAGACAGCCGTGGCGTTGCTTCTGACTTTGTCGAAATCGAAGTCTGTAATTTCTTGCTGGTTGTTCTGCGCGCCTTTGATATCCACAGCGGAGATGGCCACTTTGAGGGTTACGCTTTTGACCTTGGCACCGAAATATACGATGGCCTTGCAGTTG
>JAZRYT010000083.1:0-12393 GCA_045600905.1 Bacteroidales bacterium | reverse complement strand
AAAACGGAAGCCATTGACAAACCCGGGACAGTATGGCCGTGATACTGAATAACCAAATCGGGATATTTTTCTTTGATACACTTCACCAGACGGCCCAGTGTTTTAGGACGGCCAATGCCGGCCATGTCCTTCAATCCGATTTCCTTAGCACCATATTCCACATACTTATCCACAATTTCCATATAATGTTCAACCGTGTGAACAGGAGAGTGCGTAATGCTCAAAGCAGCTTGGGAGATCAAACCAAACTCGTTGGCATATTTGATGGAAAGTTCGAGATTCCTATAATCATTCAATCCGCAGAAAGAGCGGACGACGTCAACGCCTTGGGCTTTTTTCACCTTGAACATCAAACGGCGGACGTCAGCAGGAACAGGATACATCCGCAATCCATTTAACGCACGTTCAAGCATTTGCGTTTGAATGCCGGCTTCTCGCAACGGACATGTCCATTCGCGAACCGCCGTGTTTGGATTTTCGCCATAAAGCAAATTCACTTGCTCGAAAGCTCCGCCATTTGTTTCAACTCTTGCGAAGCAACCCATTTTAACAATTACTGGAGCAATTTCCTTTAATTGGTCAACGCGGGGCTGATATTTTCCAGATGATTGCCACATATCGCGATAAACCAAACAGAATCTTATTTTCTTTCCCATATTATTTATTTGTATATCAATATTTTATTTAACAAAACTGTCCTTTTTCAAAAGACGGGCAAAGGTACAAAAGTTTTGATTACTCTATTATATATGTACATCAATAATTCTTTTGAGTTTACTCAAACTTTCACAACCCACATTTATTAAAGCCATACTTCCCTATTCCGATATGCGCCGTTCAAAATCCACTGCTCAAAAACGAGAAATTCTATTCGAACAGATTTCATTTTTTTCTTCTTAGCTCCATTTTTCTCCGAAATCAAACTCAAAAATTAACTATTAATTGTTAATTTAATTTTCCACTTTTTCCAACTATTTAATTTTCAATAAGAAAAAATTTTTACAAAACTATTGACAAACGGTATTCAATGATAGTATTTTTGCGCATCAGAAATCGACAACGGCTAGCAACCAAAAGTCGCATAACAATTATCATTTAATAAACCAATAACTAAACTAAAAAAAGCTGATTTAAACAAAAAATTATCGAGGAAAGCAACTTGTTTTTCAAGACGACGCTTAAGAATATTGCAGCGAAAATGGAATATTCAAAAAAACAAAAAATAAACAAACAACAAAAAAACAATTATTATGAAAAAACTATTCTTATTTATCAGCATCATCACTATGGCATTTGGACTTATGGCTAAAGAAGTTCCCAATGTAATCGTACACAAAAGCAACGGCGGTCTTCAGGCCCTTATCAACTGTTACTACGAGGTAACCTACACACCTGGAACTGAGCCTGGCAACCCTGCAAACTTGGAATGTCACGGCACAGGCTGGACTTTCTGTCGTGTTCCGTCTCTGTCTTTCACATATTACGAACCGACGAACCAAACTTTCAATCCAGCTGTCGGCAAGGGAATTTCCGCTGCAATCAATCAAATCATCGAGCATAGCGAAAAAACTATGAGCAAAGGAGCCTCTTCAGGAACAAAATCCGTGACAGTTGCCATTCCCACATCAGCTCGTGGCAGCGACAGCTATTTTGTCAAAGGTTCTTGGCAATACAACCAATATGGCGAAGGTGATCTCGAAATCTACATCAATCCCGCAAACGATTTTGTTAGAATCAGATAAACATTCTGAATAGTATCATTTAAATCACATCCGCGATGAAACCACATATAATCATAATAATGGCCGTTATACTTCTGAATAATTCGGCTTGTTTCGGACAACAATGGATTGGGAGCCAATTCAGCTTTGACACCTCCATCGTGATTCAAAATTCCAACCTTGACCTTAACAATTCAAAACTCAAGTATTGTATTAATGATGGAACCTTGTTCTACACTGATATGAAATCCTTTCAGAGCAAAGAAACGGATCACACGGCAATTATCCAAGCCATTTCATTATATGATTATACACAATCGGAAATAAGACTGCCCTTCCCTACATCATTGGGAAAAGCAGAAAGAATAGCCTCTTCATTTTGGATTAATGATTTCGATTTCCACAATGGGCAATTTGTTATTTCCACTCAAAATCAAATTCTGCTGTATCATCAGACTGAGGATTCACAATTCGAGTACGACACTATCTTCCGGCATCCCAACATTAAAGCCACTTATCTTTATAATGGGACCTTATATTACCTGGAAGAAGATCATGATACAGGATACAAGTGGTTTCGCCAATCGCTATCAGGAGGCGATGAGACGCTCATCAGAGAGCTTCGTTACGAAGCGCCACATGTTGTACAGGCAAATCCCAATCGCTATCTTTTCCACAACGAGAACTATGTATTCTTCCTAAGTACAAGATACCCCATTCTACACAAATACTCATTAGACGGGGCATGGTTAGAGGACATAACATTCGACCTTCCCAACTGGCATCCTTTTGAAGATGAATACATCCAAAAGAGTTTGGCGGTTCCATACGGAGTAGAACGAATAGAGGCGACCATGCGAGAAATATTCCAATACTCCTATCCGAAATACGTTTTTCCTTTTGGAGACACCTACATCTTGTACTACACTCAATATGATACGAACATCCACCGATCCGCGCCACAATACGCAGTATTTGAAAGAGTCACTGGAACGACGATGCCATTCATAAATGCAGACACTAATCGCGCTGCATTTAACGATCACCACTTCCCTTTCAATCTTTTCAATACATACGCGGACAAGGCGCGGATTAGTTGGAACAACCTATTAGTCGAAATAACCGCTGACGACACGTCAGCCTGGAGAGGAAAGACTCCTGACAACTACCAAAGTCAACAAGATTTGTTCTACAAACACAACGATCCCGTTTTCAAAATCAGAATATACAAATACAACAACAACAAAAACAACCCGACCAGCATCCCTTTTTTCATCGATACGGATCAAAAGCTGCACTCCTTGGACAACCTACCGTGTGGCAAAAGCATAATGCTGGTCTCCAACCAACTGGAATGTTCTGCTTGCAGGAACCATATTCTTCAATTATTTAACGACTCCAGCGCGACATCAGCGAACATTGACATTCTTCAACCATTTATACCGGGAGCCTTACAAGAACGAGAAATCGCAAAAAGCATCAAACAGCATCTGGAAAGGCCTTTTCGGCTATTTTATCTGGCTCAAAATCAGGCCGGGCAATACCCTACGGAAATATTTCCCAAAGGCATAACCTATCCGGCAATTTTACTTCTCGAGACAGGTAAGGCTCCCATTTTGTTTCCACTCGAACAGATTTTCACAGATGACGTATTCTCTATGGATTTCAGAGATGATTTTCTTAGGATTTGGAACAGTTTCAATGCAAATTAAGTTCGCGGCTCCAATTCAGCCATAAAAATCGTACTTTTGCGGCTCAATTTTTCAGACGTATGGCATACTCAATAGATTTGACGAAAGTCTCGCAATATGACAACATCGAATTTGTAGCGAAGCAAGTTGTCGAAGGTTTCATCACAGGTCTCCACAAAAGTCCTATGCACGGTTTTTCCGTCGAATTCGCCGAACACCGACAATACAACACCGGCGAGCCTATCCGGCATATAGACTGGAAGCTCTATGCACGCACAGACAAGCTATTTGTCAAGACATACGAAGAAGAGACCAACTTGCGCTGCCATCTCATCATCGACAACTCCTCGTCCATGTACTTCCCTATTCGCGAGAAGTACTCGCTGGCAAATCCGAACAAGATATTCTTCTCCGTTTATGCAGCGGCCATTCTGATGCAGGTGTTCAAAAGCCAACGTGACGCGGTAGGTCTTAGCGTTTTTTCAGACAAATTGGACATACAGACGCAAGCCCGCGGTGGAGATGCTCATCACAAGATGATCTACCGCGAGCTCGAAAAAATCCTGCAACCCATCGGCACTGAAGTCAAACGGGCCTCTATGGTCACTGACACGCTGCACCAAATCGCGGAACAAATCCACAGGCGTTCCTTAGTCATCATCTTCAGCGACATGCTGGAAAGCCAAAAAGACATTGACGAACTAATGCTCGCCCTTGGGCATTTGCGCCACAACAAACACGAGGTCGTCCTATTCCACACCTTCGACAAAAGCCTTGAATACGACTTCTCTTTCGAGAACCGATTGTACAGATTTGTCGATATGGAAAGCGGCAACGAGGTCAAAGTCCATGCCAACAACATCCGTGAATTCTATCAGAACGCCATCCACGACTATTTCCACGAAATCAAGGTGAAATGCGGCCAATACCAGATTGACGTTATTCCGGCCGATATAACCCAAGGTTTCGACCAGATTCTCCTCCCCTACCTGCTGAAACGCGCTCACACAGTTTGATGGACGCCAACCAAACCGACCATTCCAGGCTCAGCATTCCGCAGTGGTGTGCAGACGACCGCCCTCGAGAAAAGTACTTCCACAAAGGCGCCACTTCGTTAAGCGATGCCGAACTTATTGCCATTCTTCTTAGGACAGGTACTTCCACCTATAGTGCCGTTGACATCGCCAAGCAACTACTCCATTCCTGCGGCAACCAATTGAACAAACTGGCAGACCTTTCTATTGAACGCCTTATCAAGACGAACGGCATTGGGCCAGCCAAAGCAGTGACTCTGCAAGCCGCATTCGAACTGGGACGAAGAATCCGCTCCGAAAAAATCGAAAACGAGCGGCATATCCATTCTTCTGAGGACGTTCTGGAGATTATGCAGAAGAAAATCGCACATTTGAGACACGAGGAATTCTGGGTCATCTATCTGAACCAAGCAGCCCGAATTCTCCAAATCGAACAAATCGGCAAAGGCGGACTGACCTCCACAACTGTTGACATACGACTTATTTTCCAAAAAGCCCTCTGCTGCGAAGCCACCAACATCATCGTTTGCCACAACCATCCTTCCGGTTCCCTCAAGCCCAGCAAAGCTGACATTCTGCTCACATGCCAAATCGAAGAGGCTGCCAATTTCTTCAATATCAACTTTATGGACCACATCATCCTCCATAAAGATTCTTTCTATAGTTTTCAAGAGAACGGCAAACTTTAATTTTGTATTTTTGCGGGCTTTATATAGAAACAACATATTTGTCTTTTTCAAAACAATGAGGCCTCTTATACTATCAGTTCCACAAATCCGCGCTTGTGAGCAACACACTATGGCAGACCTTCCCATTACATCATTAAACCTGATGGAAAAGGCCGGGACATCCTGCGCCGAAGATATTGAAGGTATCCTCTTATTTCACGACATTGAAGATGTATTCGTTTTCTGCGGAACTGGAAACAACGGAGGCGACGGACTCGTCATCGCCAGGAAAATCCTAGAGAACTATTGCTGGAGCCTATCATCCATCACGGTAGTCATTTGCCCAAAAGAAGGTGCTCACCAATCCGATGAATTTTCAGAAAATCTTTCCCGTTGGAAAGCCATTCAACACCCCGACATCCAAACAGGCACCGTAATTTTCGACGAGAAAGCCCCTTTGACAATCCCAGCCAATGCGCTTGTCGTGGATGCCATCTTCGGCATTGGCCTTAACAAACCTGCTGTTGGGGCATACGCGGCTGCCATTCGAGCCATCAACGCAAGTGACGCACTTACCGTTGCTATAGACATACCCTCCGGATTGTTCGCCGACCAGGCGACCCCTCTTGATGCGGACATCGTCATTGCGGATGTCACCCTATCCATCCAATTTCAGAAGACGGTATTCCTTCTTCCTTCCTGCGCACCTTTTTATGGAGAGGTACGCATCATCGACATCGGGATGTATCCACCATCAGATTTACAATGTTTTCAAGAATATCTTCTGGCAGAGAATCTACGAGCCCTCCTAATTCCCAGGAGTCCACACGCCCACAAAGGCACATTCGGGCATGGGCTTCTCATTGCAGGTTGCGATGCTATGCCAGGTGCCGCCATTCTCGCCGCCACGGCTGCCATGCGCGGGGGTATCGGTAAGTTAACCGTCCACACGACAAACAGAGCTGCCAACGCCCTCACCATCAAACTCCCTGAAGCCATCCTGAACATTGACAAAGATGAACATCTGTTTTCCGACCTCGATTGGAAAACTCTTCAGCCCAACATCAACGCCCTCGCAATCGGCCCCGGATTAGGCACACACCCGAAAACGGTTAATGCCGTCAAGGATCTGCTTGATTCCGTCAACAGTCCCATCATTATTGATGCCGACGCACTCAACATACTAGCCGACAACAAAACGTGGTTGGCATTCCTTCCCGCCAAAAGTATTCTCACTCCACACATAAAGGAATTCGAAAGACTTGCCGGCAAAGCCGAAAACGATTTCGACCGCATTCAGAAAGCCAGATCCTTTGCCCAACGGTACAATATCATCCTTATTCTCAAGGGGCACCACACACTCATCTCAATGCCTGACGGGCAACAGTTCTTCAATTCCACAGGCAACAGCGGGATGGCGACGGCCGGTAGCGGAGACACCCTTACGGGGCTCCTCCTATCCCTCCTCGCCCAAGGGCACACACCTGAAGCCACCGCTCTGCTAGGAGTCTATCTGCACGGACTTGCCGGAGACCTCTGCGCAAAAGTGTTCGGAGAGACCAGCCTCATAGCCTCTGATTTGCCCAATTGGTTTGGACGCGCATTCAAGAAACTATCAAAATCCATTTCTCAGTAAACCATTCAATCCTACAAACAATGAAACATATAAAACTGCTATTCTTAGGCCTGTTCCTCATTCCTCTGTTTGGCCATACGCAAACAGAAATCAAGCTGCAGCTAAACAACATCAAAGCCGACTCCATTTTTATCAAGGCTTTTGACAACGACCAAAAAATGTCCAATATTTTAGCTAAGCCTTTAAGTAAAGAGTTGGTTTACAAAAGCAAGAAGTCTCTCGAACCCGGCATTTACTGGATTTTCCGAGACAGCACCATGCTTGACGCATTCCTTATTTCCAATACCAAGAATCAGAATTTCACCATTCAACTGGACACGTCAAAGCCCCAATATGTGGGTAGTACGGAGAACACGAACTACCATATCTATGCTGACAACTTGGACAAATTCACAGAGCGACTTTCACAACTGGACCAAGAATACAGCAACGCCCAAAAAAGTATGCCGCAATATATGTTGCGTGTTTTAGCAGATTCCTTGACAGTCAAAGCCAGACGTATCAACAGCGAAAAGGCTGACTATCAAAGACAAGTAATAAAAGAGAATCCAGGAACCATACTGGCGTCCATCATTGCTACGACTATTGAAATGCCCCAACCCCCACAAGAACTGTACCGCGACCGTTCGCAATTACAGCACTACTTTTTCCAACATTTCTTCGATGATTTTCCTTGGAACGACCCTCGCATTTTCAAAACGCCCATCGGCAAAAACAAAATCAAAGATTACTGTTCCCTGGTTTTCCAATGCAACAATCCCGAGATGGACGCCTACGTGATGGAAGCTTTGAAAGCCTCCAAAGTCGATTCCGCATCCTACTTCGCTTTTTTCGACGGACTAGAAAAAGTGCTTGGAGACCACGGCTCTCCATATCGAGTGGAAAGGCTTTATATTCCCATGCTTCAAGATATGTTGGCATTCCCAAAATTACCCGCATTGAGAGAACGCCATTGCCAATATGAATTACGAGTCATCAATCAAAACAATGTGGGTGACGTCGTCCCCAATTTCAATTTTGTCACCAATACTGGCGACACAACGACCCTCTATGACACACCTTGCGAGTTTATGCTACTCTATCTACAGCATCCGACTTGCCCTACTTGTCAAAGGGTCCGCAAGATGATTGCTGATTTTCCCGTTCTCAACAAGGCTATTGCCTCAGGCCGCCTCAAAGTGCTCACCATCTATTTTGAAGATGACGCTCAAATTTGGAACGACTTCATTCATTCTTCTGAAGCCAACCCAAGCTATATGCACGGCTGGAACTATGACCAAACGATTTCAGATAAGACTTTATTCGACACCCGCGCCATCCCCTATATGTTTATACTGGACAAAGACAAAAAAGTCATCGTCAAGAATGTCAGCGAAAATGTTTTGGAAGATGAAATCAAGAAACTAAACATACTATATTAATATTATATGAGCAGATTTAGCATATTCATAACCGCCGTCACTCTTTGTGCGGCCTCCTTTCCCTGTTTCGCCCAATTGGAAATAAAAGTCACCAGCGAGGGTATCTCATGCGATTCCTTAAAATTGCAAAGCTACAATTGGGAGAAGAAATCCGGGACAAACCTGGTGATTCCTTTCAGCCAAGCCGCCACCTTCAAGCAAAAAGCGTCTATTAAACCTGGCATGTACTGGATTACCGCAGACACCAATCAATTGGCCACCATTCTTATATCTCCTGAAAAGAAGCAGAAAATATCTTTATCCATAAATCCGAGCGGCATCACCTTTGACAAAAGCCCTGAAAACACAATATATCAGCAGTATTTGTCAAAAATGTCGGAGTTCAACAAACAGCGAGCAGCCCTCGACAAAGAATATGCCGAGGCACAAAACCTTCCCGCATATATGCTCCGAACGTTGGCTGATTCACTTACCGCACGGGCGAAACGCATCCAACAGGCTCGAAGCGAGTACGAGCAGAAAATCATTCGGGAAAATCCCAAAACGCTTTTGGCATCCGTCGTTGCCGCAAACATCTCCCTGCCTGAAATTCCCATGAATTACTACAACAATCCGCCTAAGATTCAGGAATTCATCATGCAGCACTTCTTTGACAACTTCCCGTGGAACGATCCCCGTATCTTCAACACGCCGGTTGCCGAAAACAAATTCAAAGAATACGTTGACTTCGTCTATCAAATTGATCGTCCCGAATTGGACACTTTCGTGGTTGAAGCGCTCAAGGCCTCCAGTATCAACGCCACCTCCCACCAACTGTTTTTTGAAAGATTGGACAAAGATCTTGGATATTATATGTCCAACTACAAAGTAGAACACACCTATATTAAAATGCTCCAATACATTCTTGCCACCACTGATTTGGAGAAAATACGGAGAACCTATTACGAGTACGAATTATCCACCATCAACAAGAACCTCAACGGCAGTATTGCGGCCGATTTCCGCTTTGTAAACGAAAAAGGAGACACCAGCAACCTTCATTCTGTCCAAAGTGAATACACCCTACTCTTTCTCCATAATCCGACTTGCAGTACTTGTCGGGAAGTCAGACGCAGAATCGCCAATTACGAATGGCTGAACAAAGCTATTGCCAGCGGCAGACTCAACGTGCTCACCGTCTATATGGAAAAGGACGAAAAGGTTTGGAAGCACTATTTGGAAAACGAAGCCAACCCTTCCTATATGCATGCCTGGAATTTTGACACATCTATCGAAGACAACAAACTTTATGAGACAAGAACCATTCCCTATATGTTCTTACTGGACAAAGACAAACGAGTCATTAAAAAGAACATTCTTTATAATGAGATTGAAGATTACATCCAATATTTGAAAATCTATTAGACTTCGATTTTAGTTTGTTTCCATAACGAAGGAGGGGCAAAGTGAACACTTTGCGCCGCCTTCGTTATTTTAATAATCTGGAATCCGATTAGTTGACCAAAGCTTTCAAATTAATGACTTGGATAGGATTGTTCGGATCATTGGTTATCACTTCCAATGTGGCTTTATTGGCACCTTGACGGGAATTGGCCTTGAATGTGACTTTAATCACACTGCTTTCACCAGCCGGAATTTCTGTAACAGATGCACTTTGTTTGAACATATTGGATGAGGAAACCATATTACGAATAATCAGCGGGCTCTTGCCATTATTGGCCAGGGTAATTTCCACATTGCTTTGACTGTTCTTTTGAACCTTGCCAAAATCATATTCAACAAGGCTGTAAGAAGCAACGGGAGCTTTCTTCATCTGTTTTTTAGACCATTTAGAGAAATCTTCCTTAATATTCATAGCATAGTGAATGGCCTTCTTAGCTTCAAGAGAGTCATTGGTCTGATATATGACCATATCCTTGACTTGGCCGAAAGCATTACGTTTGGACACGTCATATTTGAGGACAATGATTCCTTCCTGACCGGGTTGGAGTGCATTTCCAAAACTTCTATACGTTTCCGTAACACAGTCTAGAGTATTTTGCAACTCGAAAGAGACTGGTTTTGACCAGAAGTTTCTTACTTTGAATGTATCCAAAATGGACTCTGAATTCAAAACATTGTGCGCGACATCCGGTTCTTTGAATCTGGACATACCATTGGATTTTGTATAGCCTGCCTTTTCAAATTCAGTGGCCGGGCGTTTGAGGACTTCACCCTTAATAAAAATCATGTGAGGAGCCGTATTGCTACCATCACTGAACTGAGGTTCATTTGTTGTCACACGGATATTCTTGTTGAAATTACCGGGACGATTATAAGGATTGTAGGTGGCTTCTATATAGCCTTTTTGTCCCGGAGCGACGGGATCTTTGGAATAGTTGGCAGCTGTACAACCACAACCCGGACGGACATTCGTGAGGACGAGGTCTTCCGTACCGATGTTGGTGAATTCAAATCTACCTGTTACCTTGCCACCTTCTTCTCTGATTTTGCCGAAATCATACGTGGTTTGGTCAAATTGAATCTTTGGTTGTGCATTACAAACAACAAATGCAACGACCAATACGAATAGTAAACTAAGCTTTTTCATTGTGTGTTAATATTTTATAATTGTTTCTTTCTAATTAGGGCCGCAAAGATATAATTTTTTCACCCAATTCGTTCACATTAATTCCATTAAAATCGCCCGAAGACATCATTAGGAAAATAGTATTTTCCGCATTGACACTCAATATTTTAGCTAACAGTTCAGCGGAATCGCTGTAAACCTGAAGATCTTCTTTCCCAAAAGATTTCATTATCATTTCCGCAGTTATCGGGGGGAGTTTTTTTAACGCAATAGCTTCTGGTGAGAAATACACAATGGCTTCATCCGCATCGTGCATAGCACCTTTGTATTGCTTCAAAAATTCCTCTGTCAGACTGCTAAACGTGTGTAGTTCCATACAGGCAAGCAAGTGTTTTGTCTGGAATTGTTCGCGAACAGCAGCAATGGTGGCTTTCAATTTTGATGGAGAATGGGCGAAATCCTTATATACTCGACAGTTATCATTACAAGCAACCAATTCCAGTCGTTTGGAAGCACCTTTGAATGTTGCAATTGCCTTGTAAAAATGTTCCGCATCCACACCGACCGCCTCACAAGCATAACGTGCCGCATTCAAATTCGTCAGATTGTGTTTTCCGAAAATCTGCAATGGGACATCACCATATTCCGTTTCCAAATAAGAGATTCCGTTCTCAATGTGGTAAGGATGAACACCATACGGTTGTTTGTTTGTACCTTTTATTTTCTCACCAAGTTTCGGCAGTTCCTCATCGTCTTCGCAATAAATGAAACGTCCATCCTCAGGTATCATGTTGGCGAAAATCTCAAACTGCTTCACATATATGTCAAAGGTCGGGAACACGTTGATATGATCCCAAGCGATACCGCTGACAATGCCGATTGTGGGCTGATAGACGTGGAACTTAGGACGCCGATCTATGGGGGAGGTCAAATACTCATCACCCTCAATGACCATGATTTTGGCTTCTTCGCTCAACTTCACCATCACCTCAAAGCCATCCAATTGCGCACCGACCATATAATCACAGTCGATACCATTTTGCTGTAACACGTGGATAATCATTGACGTGATGGTGGTTTTGCCATGACTGCCGCCAACGACAATGCGCGTTTTATCCTTACTTTGTTCATAAAGATATTCCGGATACGAATAAATTTTTATTCCCAACTCTTTGGCCTTCAAAAGTTCCGGATTATCAATTCGAGCGTGCATACCTAATATGATGGCATCCAAATCGGGTGTTATTCGTTCGGGATGCCAACCGATGGAAGGCGGCAAAATCCCGTACTTTTCCAATCTACCTTTTGCAGGCTCGAAAATTTCATCATCAGAGCCGGTAACTTCATAACCTTTTAGACGGAGGGCAATAGCCAGGTTGTGCATCGCACTGCCCCCAATAGCGATAAAATGTACTTTCATAGAACGTTAATGATTTGAGCGGGCAAACCTTAGATTTGCAGCCGCAAATTTATAAAAAATAACAACACGCCTAATACAATGTATATTTATGATTTTCAACAGATTGACATTTTTCATTCCTCAAATTGCGGATTACGCTTGGAGCGTAGCGGAAAGCGTAATCCGCAATTTGAACCGGCCAACCGATCGACTTTGACAAATACATACTACTTTTGCCACTCGGAATACAACAA
>JAZRYT010000082.1:0-2764 GCA_045600905.1 Bacteroidales bacterium | reverse complement strand
TGGGGGAAGTTGTATCTCGACATCTCAAAAAAGCCACCGCAGAGCCTCTCACGCCTGAGGAGACGACCTCACTCACGGGCGATGAATGTAACTATAACTTTTTAAATCAGCAAATTCCCTTTCTGCGGATTTTAGGTATTTTGTCAAAAAAGACGGGGCAAAGATAGAGCTTTTTTTAATACGAAATCCCCCCTGTGATTATTAAGAATTATTAACAAAAAGGTTTGTAAAGAGATTCCTGCGGAATGACGGTGCGCTGCCGGCAAGGGGAAGACGGGTTGCCCGAAGTTTTCGCAAACTGGCTGGAAGCCAATATAGGGGTAACCGGGGACAAAGTCTCCGGACAGTGCGTGGCGACAGCACCTCTAGCTGGAAGCCAGCACAACGGAGAGTGTCTAAATCCAATGGAAAATCTGTAATAAAATTTGAGACTTCAAAAATATATTGCTGAACCAAAAGAACTTACAAAAACGTCATCCCCAATCCCTATTCCCTATTACCTGTCTCCTCCCCGTCCTGAACAGAGATACCTGCCGAGCAAGAAAAAGACCACCCCGCTAAGCAGAGTGGCCGTCAATGGAAAATATGTTTTTGAACGTGTTTTTACAATTTGGAAGCGTCAATCGGGAAGATGAGGTCGCTGTTCTCGGCGCCGTGCAACATACACTGGTCGCAGATGGTGAGTTCGCCGTTGAGGCGGCGCTGCACCATATCGCTGAGGCGGTCCTTGAGGGCCGGAATCTCCACAAAGTGGCAGATTTCGTTGGCGAAGGCAAACATCAGCAGCTTGCGGGCACTCTTCTCGCCAATGCCGCGTGAGCGGAGGTAGTAGAGCGCTTCATCGTCCAATTGGCCCACCGTGGCCCCGTGACTGCACTGCACATCGTCGGCGTAGATTTCCAAGAAGGGCTTGGTGTTGATTTTGGCCTTGTCGGTGAGCAGGATGTTGCGGTTCGTCTGGAAGGCACTCGTGCGCTGTGAATCGGGACGCACCACAACGTGTCCGTGGAAAAGCGCCTCCGCTTCGTCGTCCATAATGCCCTTGTAAAGCTGGAAACTCTTGCAGTCAGGTGCAACGTGGTCCACCTTGATGTGGTTGTCGCAGTGCTGCGTCTTATCTACCAGGTAAAGTCCGTACAGCTTCGTCTCCGCAAAGGGCTCGTTGAGGTTCACGTGGATGTTGTTGCACACATAACCCGCATTAAACGTGATGGCGTTGGAGTGGAAGAAGGAATATGCCTTCTGGTTGACAAAGATATGGTGGAACAGCAGAGAGCCTGCCTCCTTGTTTTCCGTTTTGTAATAGTGCAACTTGGCGTTTTCGGACAAAGATATTTCCGTGACAATGTTGAGGAAGGTCTTGCCGTAGCGTGTGGAGTCATCGCATTGGATGACGGAAAGCTCGGCGTTGCGGCCCATATTGATGACGTGTCTGTTCTGCACCAACAGGTCCTCGCGGGAGTTGATGAGGGAGACAATCTGGAACGGTTTTTCCACCTTCACATCATCAGGCACGTAGATGAAGATGCCGTCGGTGAACTGCGCTTCGTTGGAGGCGGTCAGCTCGTCCTTTTCTTCTGGTTTCTGTTGGAAAAGGCAGGGCTTCACCAATTCGGGGCACTGCGCGAGGGCGGCCTTCAAACTGCCGGCGATGACGCCGTTGTCGTAGGTGGTCAGTCCGTCGGATTCCTGTACGTACCAGCCGTTCAGCATCGGCAGCATCACGGAACCCATATTGCTGACCTGGCATTTGAAATACTCTTCCACCGGGCGATACGGGTCGGGCTGCGCTTGGATGGCGTACTGGCTGATTTGTTTGCTATATTCTGAAAATGAATTCATTACAATAATTTACCTTGTTCGTACTCTTCTTTAATCCAATCGTAACCGCGTTTTTCGAGTTCGAGGGCGAGTTCCTTAGGACCGGATTTCACGATTTTGCCGTCGAACAACACGTGTACCACGTCGGGCACGATATAGTCGAGCAGACGTTGGTAGTGTGTGATGACGATGGTGGCGTTGTCTTTGGTTTTGAGCTGGTTGACGCCGTTTGCCACAATGCGGAGGGCGTCGATATCAAGGCCGGAGTCTGTTTCATCGAGGATGGAGAGCATCGGTTCGAGCATGGCCATCTGGAAAATCTCGTTGCGTTTTTTCTCGCCGCCGGAGAAGCCCTCGTTCACGGAACGGGTGCTGAGTTTCTCGGTCAGTTCGACCACTTTCTTCTTCTCATTCATCAGTTTGAGGAACTGGGCGCCGTTGAGCGGGTCGAGGCCGCGGTATTGGCGGATTTCGTTGAGCGCGGTGCGCATGAAGTTGGCGATGCTCACGCCTGGGATTTCCACAGGATATTGGAAGCCGATGAAGATGCCTTCGCGGGCACGGTCTTCGATGGACATATCCATAATGTTTTTGCCTTTGAAATAGATAGTGCCTTCGGTCACATCGTAGCCGTCCTTGCCGGCCACCACAGAAGCCAACGTGCTCTTTCCCGTGCCGTTAGGTCCCATAATGGCGTGCACTTCACCCGGATTGACTTCCAAGTTCACGCCTTTCAATATCTCTCTTCCCTTAATGGAAACGTGTAAATTTTCTATTTTGAGCATAGTATGAATTTTGAGGGCGCAAATGTACATAATTTATAAAATCGCACAGACGAATAAAAATGTACGCGAAAACCGCAGGATTCTGTATCTTTGTAATTTAATTCACAAAACGTTACGAAGATGAGAACCTGCGGTTTAGACGTGCACAAAGATACGAT
>JAZRYT010000081.1:0-12209 GCA_045600905.1 Bacteroidales bacterium | reverse complement strand
ACCGCAACAAATTGTTGTCGTTTAGGAAATGTAGAATTTTGTGAGAAAATCAGCATAAGCATATTGGAATTTTGTGATAATATGGTATTTTTGCAATGTTTTTTTTAAACGCATTTCAATGAAAATAGAAAAAATTAAAATCGAGAATTTCAGAGGAATACGCCAACTGGAAATTTCAGAAATGCATCCGAATGTGAATGTGTTGTTAGGCGTTAATGGGGCAGGTAAAACCACTATTTTGGACGCTTTATCTATTCTTTTTTCTTGGTTATTAGCGCGAATGAAATCTTCCAATGCAAAGGGCCTCCTGCCACAGGATACGGACATCACTGTTGGCCAAAAAAACTGTATGCTGTCTGTGGAATTGAAAGATGGCCCAAAATGGTCGATAAGCAAAACAAGAAGTTATTCGGTAAGAAATAAAAAATCATTATATCAGTCGGATTTGTCTCAAATGTCTTTGCTTACAGCTGACATTCTTACGGCTGGAGAGCAAAACTCAACTGTTCCTGTGGTACTGTACTATCCTGTGGAGAGAGCTATCGCCTCAGTCCCTGTAAATTTGCATCGCGGTGCGGAAGGTTCCCGCATTTGGGACGTATATACCAATGCTTTGTCTGGTAATGCGAATTTCCGTTCTCTCTTTGAATGGTATCGCCGTCAGGAGGACATCGAAAATGAACTCATCCGAGAAAATCCATTATATCGTGACCGCAGTCTGGAGACTATTCGAAAAGCCATTTCCATTTTTTTCCCTGATTTCAACGAAATGAGAGTCCGCCGCCGTCCCTATCAGTCGATGGTGATTAGAAAAGGAAACACGGTCGTTGAGTTTACACAATTGTCGCAAGGCGAAAAATGTTATTTGTCACTTGTGTGTGATATTGCCCGAAGATTGGCAATGGCTAATCCTACCTCAAATAAACCACTAAAAGGAGAAGGTATTGTTTTGATTGACGAAATCGATTTACATCTTCATCCTCAATGGCAAGCTGAAGTCGTTTCCAAACTCACACTTGCCTTTCCAAATTGTCAATTCATTATTTCAACCCATTCTGAACAAGTTTTATCAGAACTTCACCAAGAACAAATAATACCTATTAGTAATGGAGGAAAAATAAATATTTCATTCAACCCGTATGGCAAACTGACAAGTCAGATTGCCACCAATTATTTTGGAACAAAGTATCATCGGAATTTTAAAGTGGCTCAAGATATCGAAAGAGCTTTTGACGCTATCCAAATTGGAGACACCAAACTTTTCCATTCTTTGTATGAACAATTGAAAACGACTATTGGGACAAGTGATAGCGATTTTGTCAACTTAACCATTGAAGCCAAACGAAAGGGCATCTTATGAGACACTTTAACAAGTCTGCTGAACCTGCTTCTTTAACCAACTTTAAAAAAGCTAAAACCAAAAATTGGCAGGATATTCATACTTCCACCCACCAACCAGTATATGAAGATTGCTTAAAGCAATGTTTGATAGACCAACAGCAATTGTCTGGCTATTCCGAGAGGCCTTTATGTGACGCAAAAGTTCATATTGACCATTTTGTTCTCCGCGATTTTGATGCATCTCTTACATTTGAATGGCAGAATATGGTGGCTGATGTTCACGACAATCGTTTTGGTGCAGATTATAAAGACAGACATATTGCACGAACAGAGTATGATAAAAACAAGAAACAGTACACTAATCTATACAATCCCATAACGGATTCATTGGAGGATGTCTTTACTTTCAGTACGAATGGCACAATTCATCCTAAGGATATCACTAACGCTAAAGCAAAACACACCATTGAGATTTTCAATTTAAACGAAGCCTCCTTAAAAGAATCCCGCCGTTTGCAGATGGAGAATGTTAGGACCTATAAAAAAGCCGGTTTTTCAAATGCCGATATCTTTGAATATTTGAAAACGGATGGTTTTTGGAGTGCTTTATACTTCGAACTTAATGCCTAATTTTTCAAAAAAGGGTCCCGCACCACCCGGATACTGAGGCTCTGGTAAAGCCCTTTTTGAGGTGGCACGAAACCCTTGTTGGGTTATGAATTGGAATTACCCACTATTCGCTATTTCACAGGTTTCTGGCTCCGGCGAGGAGGACACCTCCGTGCTGGATGGCATATTGCCGTATATTGTCGGCCAGCAAAGTATCACTTTGGAACTTGAGCGCGGCACGTATGGTGGGATAGGAACATTGCAACACTTCCATAATTTCTTTGCGAAGACCGTGGCTGACTGTGATTTCTTGAATAAGTTCCATAGTATTAATGTGCTAATTTGTTTATAGTGTAAAATGGTGAATGGTTAAGGTTGAAAGAGAGAAAGATTTTATTCTTAATAATTAATCGTAAGAAATATTCTGTCGTGCGCCTTACGACGCACGACAGAATGGTGATATTAGTTGTTACGCACGCAACGGACGGAGAAACCGAATTCTTCATTTCCATAGTTTTCAATCACGTTTGAATAATCACCACAAAAAGTACGAGATCTCCTATTAGGAAACGAGAAATCAGTAGCACTCCAGAAGTAGGCGTAGTTGCCAGAGAGTTGGACGGTAGAAGATTCGTGGTGATAGTAGCCGACGGGAATGACCGAAAAGCCAGTGAGATTTCTTTTAGCACTTGCATTGCCCGCATTGCAACCTTCCAAGGCACTATTAGTCCACCCCGTAGCAGCGGACAACGCATTGGCGATACAAGGTGCACTTGATGTCCATACAGAACCTGCATTGCAGCCACATTTGTAGTCATCATTGCTGAACACATGATAGGTCAGCGTGTCCCACTCGTTGGCGCTAGGCACGTGCCAGCCTTCGGGACAGATGCCGCGGACACCAGAAGGAACAGCAGTACTGGCATTTGCGCCTTGCATCACGGCTGCCCAGTCATATAACCGACCGTATGTAGTTACATTATAGCCAGGCGTTTGCTGATTCGTAGGCGTGTAAACATTACCTTTGTTGTTTACATTCTCCGTTCTCAGATTCTCTTTCAGCCAGCACTGGTTGCCGATTTGAACGACCTTGTACCAGTTGTTCTCGTGGTCTTTCACGGAATCGATGCGGGAAGTTCCCAACTCGTTGTTCAGGGGTGTTCCCGCGCAATAGGTATGCCACTGAGCGTAGAGCGTCATACTTTCCGTAGGAACGATGTTACCGCCGTCTGTGTATGCAGTTCCAGAGCCATCCATCTTGGTATTCCAACCGGCAAACTCGAAGTTGCCACCGTGGGTAAAGGAATTGTCTTTCAACACCGTGTCCTTCATCGTCGTCACGTTCATTGCCTCCATACTGCCCGAGCCGCCGTTGGCGTGGAAGCTGATGGTGGCGGGAGCGGACACGTTGCGCACGCAACGGACGGAACGTCCGTGGCTCTTACCGTATTGGTAACGGGCCACTCCTCCATAGTCGCAGTACAAGGTTCTATAATACGCCTTGTCAGTAGTGGTAGAGGTAGCATTCCAAAAATCGGCGTTTTTGCCAGTAAGCTCAAAACCTTTTGTATTATAGTTGCCAACGGGAAGCGCAGAGAAACCTGTACTATTATAGTCAACATAAGAATACGTATTCAGTGAGGTTGAATTGCCTGTTCCATTCCAACTACATCCGCCTGCCAATTTACCCGCACCAGCACCACGATAATCTTCAGCTGATGTGGCCGCACTTGTAGCTGAGATACCACTCAACACATTTTTCTCCAAAGTAAACCACTCTTCATCCGTGGGCAGATGCCAACCTGCGGGACAAATACCCCTTCGATTCAAGAAATCCTTATTAGTAGGTTGTGTTTCGTACGCCGTGTCCATAGCGGCGACCCAGTTGTACAAGAGTCCCCTTTCGCGCGGGTTCGTCACAACCTGCTGTTGAGTGTTGTAGTCATAATACTTGGGATTGTTCTGATCAAGACCTGTTCCCGGTTGCAAGTTCACTTGTCCTGGCCCAGTTCCCTGTCTCGGGCTCGTTGTGGCTCTCATATTCTCCTTCAGCCAGCACTGGTTTCCGATTTGGACGACCTTGTACCAGTTGTTCTGATGGTCTTTTACAGAGTCGATGCGGCCATTGCCGGATTCGTTGCTGGTAGGATTGCCGGAACAGAACGAGATGTCCCATTGGGCGTAGAGGGTGACATTGCCGTGGGTGGTGATGTTGTCTTCGTCAGCATATTGCGTATCAGCACAACCTGACGGATCCGTGCTCCATCCTGTGAATGAGAAATTGTTGCGGGCGAATGTGTTGGCCTCGAGCTGTGTCTGCTCACCAGTTTTCACCACCTGCTTTTTCGTTACACCCGTGCCATCGTGAGACATAAAGGTGATGGTGTCAGGGGTGTTGCGCACGCAGCGGACGGAGTGGCCGTAGTCCTTGTCATGGTATTGTTCGTGGTACACATACTCGTAGTTATAAATGAAGTTTCGGTAATAGGCGTAGGAATTACTATTAGAAGTAGAACTCCAGAAGGAGGTTTTTTTACCAGCATCGCTGAATGCACCACCAGCACTACTATAGTAGGAGCCAACGGGAAGAACGGAGAAACCCGTGCTGTTGCGTTCGGAATAGGAGTAGTTGCCAGGTTGGCTACCACTGCCAGACGTACTCCAATCGCAGCCGCCCGTCAATTTGCCTAAACCTGTAGTACCTTGACTTCTTCCAACGAATGCACTGTCCGCCAACGTGTTCCAATCATCATCTGAGGGAATATGCCATCCCTTGGGACAGAGGCCCCTGCGGTTTGAGAGATTATCAGTAATATTATTTGTATTGGACGTATCCATTGCCGCCACCCAGTTGTACAAATATCCGCGCATACACGAATCCGTTACCACTTGAGGATCTGTGCCAGAAGTTGTATTATAGTTGTAGTAGTATGGCATATCGTAACTATGTGTTGCTGTTGTAGCATAAGTGAGGTTTACTTGTCCATTGCCCGTTCCTTGTCTCGGACTCGTCGTACATCTCATATTCTCTTTCAGCCAGCACTGTTCGCCGATTTGCACCACACTGTAAGCGTTGCCCTCATGGTCATACACGGAGTCGATTTGAGTAGTAGAGCCGTTGTAGGAGTGTTCGGAGCTGAGGTCGGAGCCGCTTTGAGCACGGACAGAAGATACAGAACAATAGCTGTTCCACTGAGCGTAAAGCGTAATGCTTTCCGTAGGTGTGATGGAAGCACCATCTGTATATACGATTTCAGAACCACATTGATCCGTACCCCAACCGGCAAACTCGAAGTTGCCGTCGTGAGTGAAAGTGTTGGCATCCAGCACCGTGTCCTTCATCGTAGTCACGTTCATTGCGGTCATTGTACCCGAACCGCCGTTGGCGTGGAAGCTGATGGTTACAGGGATTGGATAGTCACGCAAACAGCGGACGGAGAGACCATCACTCAAATTACATCCAGAGCGTTTTATGCCATTTGAATTGTAAGCAAAGACTCTTCTCTGAGCTTTTGTAGCTTCAGTTTGCGTTGAACTCCAGAAAAATGCATTCTGTGTAACATAATTGAATGAACCGCCATAATAACCAGCTGGGAAAGCACTAAATCCATAGCTATTGCGTTCAGGATACGAATAGTTTCCTGCATAATTTGAGGAGGTGGAGGATGTCCAATCACAACCGCCTATCAATCTACCCACTTCACTTCCTTTAACCATTTCTGATCTACTACTGTCTTGCGGTTGCAACCCCAGCACTTCCTTTTCCAATGCAAACCACTCACCATCTCTCGGAATATGCCAGCCCTCGGGACAGATGCCCCTTGCGCCCTCGCTTGTAGATCCATTCATCGCCGCAGGGAAGTTGTACAGACAACCGTACTTGTTGTAATAGTCAATGTTGTCACTATAATAGAATGCACGCGGCTCGACATTAGAAAGACTGGAAGCAGGATTCTGCAAAATGCTTTCACCTTGTACATTGGTCGTGGCGCGCATATTCTCAGCCAACCAGCACTGGTCACCGATTTGGACAACCTTATACCAGTTGCCTTCGTGGTCAGCAACGGAGTCGATAGTATTGTCGGTTCTTCCCAACTCATTATCATTTTTGGAATTCACTGTACATGGATGAGCCACGTAATCACCCAAAGTCACCGTGCGTGTCACGGTGCAACCGTCGGCATTCACACCTGTAACCGTATAAACCCCTGCCGGCGTGGCCTCGCTTACTGAAATACCTGTTGTGCCGGTAGTGGTAACCGTCTTGCTCTGATCATCGTTGTTCACCCACGTCAAAGATGTGCAGTTGTTGGATTTAACTATAATGCTGCCAGCCTCACAATCCTCGCACAAGCCTAATGTAGGAGTCGTTCCACCGGAGGTAATCTTAGTGGCCTTGGTTGCTACCAAGCTGTCATTGTCACCATAATAGGCCACACAACGGACATTGTATGTTCCAGTAACCGCGTAAAGGCAAGACAACGTGTTAGTGACGGAAGTGCTATCTACATTGTTGACACTCCACTTGTATCCAGTAGGAGCAACGTTGACATCAGCTTGTTGGACTTCGGCCGTATAGACCACATCCTGACCACCGCAAAGTTTGAGGTCGGAAATGTCGTCTTTATCTGAAGAGATGATTAGTGCTGTATAGTTGCGCACGCAGCGGACAGAATAACCATAACCCTTGGTCGGTTCTTCGTTAACGGCAACTGTTTGTGAATTATTGGACAAAGAAACAGAATTGGCTGCGGAAGTATTATAAATAGTAGCCGTCCAATAATTTGCGGAAGTGCCGTTGCCATAAGTCATAGTATTATCATTACCAAAGTATCCTACCGGGATTGCCGAAAAACCAGTAGTGTCCTTATACGGATCATTAATGTTGCCTGGGACATTGGCTGTACTATTTGCTGTCCAAGGAGCACCCAAGTATGAGTCATTGAATGCCGCATAGCTTCCTGACTTATTGCCTGCCAATAGGGTATTCCATTCAGCAGTTGCTGGAATATGCCAGCCCAATGGACAAATACCTCTATGGAAAGGAGAAACAGCTGTCACCGGTCCAGTAGTATCCATTGCAGAACACCAGTTATACAAATATCCATTCTCGCCAAATAGATCTTTATGTGCGTACCTCATCGCTTGTGGTACTAAACCTGTTTGAAGCGCCATAGTTTTTCCTGACGGAGTAGTATCAACAACACGTAAGTTTTCCTTTAACACGCAAATGCCATTGATTTGAACCACCTTGTACCAGTTGTTTTGATAGTCCATTACTGAATCGACACGGTCGGTTCCTCTTTCATTGCTCATCACCTGACCCGCATCACACCAGCTGTTCCACTGAGCGTAGAGCGTAATGCTTTCCGTAGGTGTGAAAGTAGCACCGTCTGTGTATGCAGTTCCAGAGCCATCCATCTTGGTATTCCAACCGGCAAACTCGAAGTTGCCACCGTGGGTGATACCATTCAACGCATCCAATACCGTGTCCTTCATCGTCATCACGTTCATTGCCGGCATACTGCCCGTACCGCCGTTAGCGTGGAAGCTGATGGTGGCGGAAGTTGGAGTGTTGCGGAGACAGCGGACGGAACGGCCATGGTACATATTACGACCTGTGCGAGTCGCATATTCCTTGTTATAGTCCAAAGACCAGTCGTAAGCTTGGGAAGAAGTACCAGAAGATGTGGCACTCCAGAAAATAGCGCGTTGGCCTGCTAAAGTACATTCATTGCCATTGTAGCTACCAATAGGAAGAGCCGTGAATCCAGAGGAGTTGCGGTCAGCGTAGGTATATGAATTCGGGGATGTTGACATTCCGATTTCATTCCATTCACATCCGCCAGTTAATTTGCCAGCACCATTACCTGAACTGCTTGTTCCGACGCTCAGACCTGTGAACAAGGTTGTCCATTCAGCATCAGTAGGCAAGTGCCAACCCAAAGGACAAATACCTCTGCGGTTTTCATAATTTTTATTGGCAGCAGTAGCAGCCGTATCCATTGCACCAGCCCAAGTGTACAAGAAGCCACGCTCGCGCAGTGTGAATTGAGTGGCAGTAGAATAGTCACAATACATTTGATGTGAAGCAGTTGTTGCTTTTCCTTCAGAAAGTAGGCCTTTCGGAGAGGTTGTACATCTCATATTCTCCTTCAGCCAGCATTGGTCACCGATTTGGACCACGGAATAATCGTTGCCCTCGTGGTCATATACGGAGTCAATAATGCCAGCTGCAGACTGATGTTCGTTAGACAACTTCTGAAGCACATTACAAGATGTTTCAGGAACGACATCGCATTCGTAGTCGCGCACGCAACGGACGGAAACGCAGTTCCCTCTGGTGTGATCACTTCGCATTGCATAAGTTGAACTTGCGTAGAAAGAACGCCACCAAGCCTTATCAGAACCCGCAGGTGTAGCACTCCAAATGTCACATACGTTGCCATAATAGTGGAATCCATCACCATCAACGCGTCCCGCAGGGAGAGCAGAGAAACCGGATTCATTGCGATTAGCATAGGAATAATTACCTGGACAAGTAGCTTTTTCGTTGTTTACATTCCAATCGCATCCGCCTGCAAGTTTGCCCAAACCAGTACCAGATTCAGTGTTGCCAACACCTGCACTATCTGCAAGAGTTGTCAGCTCAGCATCCGTTGGCACATGCCAGCCCTCGGGACAAATACCACGGTGCGGATAGCTAAAGGACGTTGCAGCTGTGTTAATATCCATTGTTCCCGGGAAATTATACAGCAATCCGAATTTCTCCTTGAATTGATCTGGTGTGTAAATTGTACCATTAGTAAATGTGACATTTTCACTTGGACAATAATAATACGGCGTTGTATTGTTGCTGCCTGTATTACCCCGGTTAAGTATTCCTGTCGGGCTTGTCGTACATCTCATATTCTCCTTCAGCCAGCACTGGTTGCCGATTTGCACCACGGCATAGCGATTGCCCTGATGGTCATACACGGAGTCGATTTGGTTGGTGGAACCCGACACCAGATGTTCGCGGCTCAAATCTGTTTCGGATACGGCCGTTGTACGGATGTTGGCCACGGTACAGAAGGTGGCCTTTTCCAACGTCGCGTCGCGCGTGGAGTCGGTCCACACATACTCGCACTGGCCGTTCAATGTCAGTTTGAAATAGTAGCGGGTGTAGCAAGTCAGACCGATGGCCTTGGCCGTGATTTTGTTATCGGTTACGCTTGCCGTAAATTGACTGACCAATGTCGAATAACTCGCATCGCTGAAGACCTGCAATGTGCCTGAATTGAAGGTACCCTTTTGGATGGTGGCGGCCATTGAGATGCTCACACAGGTCACCGTGTCGGTCAGACTGCTCTCCACCAGAGTCGGGCAGCAGTCGTCGGTGATGATTTTGCCGTTGCGGGTGAGGCGGGGTTGTGTCACAACCGCGCCGTACTCGTTCACCACGCGGTCTTCCGGAGTAATCGTAAAGCAATCCACCTCCTTGCCCGTCGAGGTGACGCCCTTGTCATCCACCTGCGCCCGCACCGCGCCGACCGTCAGCAACAGCAGGAACAGGAACGTTATGTTTTTTATGATTCTATTCATACGTCTTTTTGTTATTAGTGAACAGTGAACAGGGATCAGGGGTTAGGGATTAGGGATTAGGGGTTAGTAATCAGTAATCGGTGAACAGTGATCAGGGAATTGTTCATTATTCATTGTTCATTATTAATTTTTCTTGACCCAGTAGAGGATTTTGATTCTGTCGCCTACGGCGAGTTTGTAGTCGCCGTTTTTAGTGTAATCATAGCGGACTTTCTTTTTGTCCGTCACAACTAAGACTCCGTCTGCGTTGTCGCCAACATATACGCCGTTGATGTAGAGTTTTACAAGGTGACAGGTATCCAAAACGGAACCGGTGGGGATGGTCAGCGTGGTGTCGGCCAGCAATTTCGCACTGTCGGCATTGGTGAGGGGATTGAAGGTCAGGGCTTTTTCCTGGCTGATGAGAGCGTAGTTAGCCAAAGTGTCAAATTTTGTATCCACTTCAGATTGTGAATAGGTTTCTGATTTTGTATAGTAACCACCCAAGGTAGTATTCAAACTTTCAGTGGTCACGTATGAGCTAAGGGCATTGTCAACATAGGTCTTGGTAGCAAGTGAGTCGGCAAGTTTGATGTGTTCGTCAACAATGGAATCCACCAAGTCGTTGGTCGTGGAAACCGCGTCGCTCAATGCGGTGTTCACGCAGGCGGCCACGTCTTCGCAAGTCTTGATTTCGTAGTTTTCCAACAAGTTCTTGATCTTCGTCGTGTCATAGTAGGCATTCAACGTGTCGTTGATCTTTTCCTGCGTATAGTAGTTGGCCAAGGTGGAAGTCAGAGCAGACTCGCTTACCAAGGTGTCAACGGCAGCTTCCAAATCCGTCTTGGTAGCGAAGTCGCCACACTTGTTCTTGATGCTGTCGCAAAGGCCGTCGATGGTCAGGTAGTTTTCCTTAATGCTGGCAATTTCGCTGGTATTCGTAGAAATATTGCCGGTATTGGTTGCAATATTGCCGGTATTGGTTGCAATATTGCTGGTATTGGTTGCAATTTGGTTGGCATTTGTAGCAATTTGGCCGGCAAGTGCTGAGCTGTCGGTTTTGATTTTGCCCAACACGGTTTCCATTGTTGATGCGTAAAGCTCAACAATTTCAAGACTGTCGGTGCGAATACGTCCGTCAATGGCTTCGATAGCGGCTTTGTTTTCTGAAATGGAATTGTCCATATCTTTGATGGTCGGGCAGCTCTTGATGCTGTCGCAGAGACCTGCTTTCGTCAGGTAGTTTTCCTTAATGCTGGCAATTTCGCTGGTATTCGTAGAAATATTGCCGGTATTGGTTGCAATATTGCCGGTATTGGTTGAAATTTGGTTGGCATTTGTAGCAATTTGGCCGGCAAGTGCTGAGCTGTCGGTCTTGATTTTGCCCAACACGGATTCCATTGTTGATGCGTAAAGCTCTACAATCTCAAGACTGTCGGTGCGAATACGTCCGTCAATGGCTTCGATAGCGGCTTTGTTTTCTGAAATGGAATTGTCCATATCTTTGATGGTCGGGCAACTCTTGATGCTGTCGCAGAGACCGGCCTTCGTAAGGTAGTCGTCTGTGATATTGGTGATATTACCTTCGATTTCACTAATGTTGCTTTGTATCTCCGTGATGGTCGGGCAGTTCTTGATGCTGTCGCAGAGACCTGCTTTCGTAAGGTAGTCGTCCGTGAGATTGTTGATATCGCCTTTGATTTCACTAATGTTGCTTTGTATCTCTGTGATAGTCGGGCAGTTCTTGATGCTATCGCAGAGACCGGCCTTCGTCAGGTAGTTGTCTGTGAGATTGGTGACATTGCTTTGAATTGTGGTGATGTCACCTTGAATATCGGTGATGTCGCCTTGAATTTCAGTGATAGTCGGGCAACTCTTGATGCTGTCGCAGAGACCGGCCTTCGTCAGGTAGTTTTCTTGGATTTCGGTAATGTCACCCTGGATTTCGGTGATATTTTCCTGAATATTGTTTACAAATTCACTGTTCGGGTTGACCGCATCGGCATAGAGTGCATACGGCACGGCGGTAACAGGTGCGGTGGCACTCACCGTTTCACCTCCCAAATTAATCGAGGTGGAAATTTTGGCTTTCGTCCAATCCACATCGTTGAGGCTACCCTTGTTGACGGTGCCATCGCCTATACGGAGGGAGAGCAGGCCGTTCTGGTTGGTCTTCACATTGTTGTGGGTCTCCTTGTAGGCCACGGTGTCAGCCTGCAAGATGGAGACTTCCACAATAATGCCGGTTTGGTTGGTCACCAATTCGTTGTCGGCGTTTCTGACTACGGCTTGGTAGCTCATTTTAGGGCTGCCACTTTGAGCCCATACGGTGGCTGCGAGCAACAGTGCAGCAAATAAAGTAAATAATCTTTTCATTTTTTTTTTTTGTAATTGATATGTTGTTTATGTTTTGTTATTGTCATATTTACAAGCGCGGGGCGGGGCCACCCTCCCCGCGCTTAGCTATCATTGTTGCGGTGTGCTCTTCACCCAATAGACGACTTGGATTCTGTCGCCGGGCTTCGGATAATAGTTTCCGCGATTCTTAGCAGGATCATAAGCGAGCTTATACTTGTTTCCAGCTTCCGTAACTGTAACCACTTTGTTGATATTGTCGCCAACATACACGCCGTTGATGTAGAGTTGGATGAGGCGGCCCTTGGTCACCACGGAAGTATAGTCTGTCGGGATGGTGA
>JAZRYT010000080.1:0-48206 GCA_045600905.1 Bacteroidales bacterium | reverse complement strand
CGTTGTCAAGAGGCTGTCCTTGTATTTTGATTTGGGAAGGAAGCCCGGAAATGTAGGTGATTTGAGCACCGGAGTAGGCGGCATTGAAGCCGTGTTCTCTGAAACGGATGAGGGCTCTGCGTAATTCGGCCCCTTTGATTTCTACGTAGGTGAGGTAATTTTCGAAGGGAGAGATAGCGTAGATGTTGCCTACGGTTATATCGCCGGCGGGCAATTGGGAACGGATGCCTCCAAAGTTAAGAATGGCGATATCGCAATGGCTGATGTTAGTGTCTCCAGAATATGCTGGCGCCTGTTGGCAGAGAATGTCTGTGAGAAAATTGGAAAGCGGGCTGGCAGGCTTGTATGAGGTCAAGGTCTTGTCGCAGTGCCCGATGACCACGTCCAATTCTCTGCTGAGTTTGTCGTGTTGGGCGTTTATGTATTTCTGTAATTTAGGATTTACTTTGGAATCGTATGTGGAATCCACTTTGTGCATTTGGTAATTGTAATGGAAATTTTGGGCATAGCCGCTGAAGGCTATACCCAAAATTAGATTTATAGATACTAAAACTTTATACATTCGTGCTTTTAATCAGCTTGTAAGTGTTCGTTATTCTATTAATAATGGGTGCTGTATGCTGACTTGATTCAGCTCACTGAGCACTATTTGGCGTAACCGACAGGTTGGGCTAAAATGGCTTTTCCTTCCATGCCGATGATTTCGTGAAGGCGGTCTCTGTCGATAGCACCCATCACTACGGTATTCAGCTTGTTTGCTGCGCAGTAGAGATAGACGTTTTGACTGACAAAGCCGGCATCCGTTGCGCCGTAAAACTCGCGAGCCTCTTCTGAGAAGTTGCCCATTTTCTCATAGTTGGCATAGAACAACAAGGTGACGGGTGCTTCTGCCGGCATTTTGCTATTGGGAGACATCTCTCCTCGAAGGTCTTCCGTGGAAATCAATTTCAGCACATTGTCTTTGGGCATATAAAGGTATATGCCGCTGGACATAAATACGTAGATGTCGATTTCCTGGGCGTTGCGAGCGGTAGGGGAGGTGAGCTTGCCGTCAGGCCGGTTTACGCCGCCTGCGCACCAGAGCAGGTCAGAAAGCATTTGTTGCGAGAGTTCTTTTTCGGAGAACGTTCGGTTGGTCTGCCTGTTGTTTAATGCTTCATAAAGTGGCATTCCACCTTTGCGGGTGGGGGTAGGTAGTTGGATGTCTTTTTGTGCCATACTGGGAATTGCGATTGAAATTACAATAAGGGCTAATAATAGTTTTTTCATTTTGAAATGGGTTTTTGGGGTTGATGTTGGCCGACTTTGCTGATGCCGTCGCGCATTTGGGTGTCAGCCTTGATGTTTTCGAGTTTGTAGTAATCCATCACACCGAGATTGCCGCTGCGGAATGCTTCGGCAAGTGCCAATGGGACTTCTGCTTCGGCGAGGATGACTTTGGCGCGGGCCTCCTGTGCCTTGGCTTTCATCTCCTGTTCTTGGGCTACTGCCATAGCACGACGCTCTTCTGCCTTTGCTTGGGCAATGTTCTTGTCCGCATTGGCCTGGTCCATCTGCAGCATGGCACCGATGTTCTTGCCGACGTCAACGTCTGCGATGTCGATGGAGAGGATTTCAAAGGCAGTACCGGAGTCCAAACCTTTGGAAAGCACGAGCTTGGAAATGGAATCGGGGTTTTCCAATACCATTTTGTGTGTTTCTGCGGAACCGATGGCGGAAACGATGCCTTCGCCGACACGGGCGATGATGGTCTCTTCGCCGGCACCACCCACCAATTGACGGATGTTGGTGCGCACGGTGACTCTTGCTTTGGCAATCAATTGGATGCCGTCTTTGGCAACAGCTGCCACAGGTGGCGTGTTGATGACTTTCGGATTAACGGATGTCTGGATGGCTTCCAAAACGTTACGACCGGCCAGGTCAATGGCGGTGGCTGCTTTGAAATCCAAGGAAATATTCGCTTTCTCTGCGGAAATCAGAGCGCTTACGACGGGCTTGACGTGCCCGCCAGCCAAAAAGTGTGCCTCCAATTGGTCACGGTTAAGACGAATACCCGCTTTGGTGGCGGTAATCATCGAATTGACAATCATATCTGGTGGAACACGACGCCAACGCATCAGGATTAGTTGTACAAGGGAAATGTGCACGCCATTCAAAATGGCAATGAACCAAAGACGCAACGGCACCATCCAGAAGAATAGTATCAGAAGGGCCAGTACGCCGATAATGACTAAGATTGTTTGTGACATAACATTATAATTTAGGTTTTACAAATATTTTCGAACCATCGATTCGCACGATTTCGATATCTGTGTTGACTTCAATAAAATCCTGTGTGGATGAGACTTCTACGATTTCCTCACCGAATTGGCCGGTGCCCATAGGTGCCAGACGGGATATGGCCGTGCCGCACATCCCGACTTGAATTTTGTCGGGATTGACGTCGTTCATCTTTCCGTCAATCTCTGTCCGGAGCTGTAATTTGCGCCAGGTCTTGCTCCGCATCATCAAAATGAAACAGCCGATGGTCAGTAATGCCGTAAGAATGAGGCAGATGAATCCCGCGGTTGTGCCGTATTGGATGAACGAAACAACCACTCCGCAGACCATACCCAGAACGCCAATGATGGCTACCACGCCACCTGGAATTACCAGGAAGTCGAGTATCATAAGCAATATGCCGACAAGGATGATGAAGATGATGGAAAGCCAAGACATGAATGAAATATTAAGATGTTAAGATGTTAAAAGGGGTAGAAGAGTAGATGAGAAGAATAGTAGAAGAGTAGATGTTTAAGTTTGAAACCAGAAACCAGAAACTTCCCCCTCCTCGGGCTTATCGAACATTCACTATGTAGTAGTTCTTTTTGCCTTTTTGGATGAGGATGTATTTGTTGTTGAGGAGGTTCTCCGTCGTGACGTTGAAGTCCTCTTTTACTTTGGTCTTGTTGAGGGATACTCCATTGTCTTTCAACATTCTGCGGGCTTCGCCTTTGGATGTGAAAACCTGGGTGTGTTCGGCGAGGAAATCTACAATGCCGCAGCCGTTTTCAATAATGGAGGCGGGCACGTCAAATTGGGGAACGCCTTCGAAGATGGAAAGGAAGAGTTTTTCCGGGAGGGAGGCTAAAGATTCGGCTGTGCCTTTGCCGAAGAGCATTTCGGAAGCGTTGACGGCAGACTCGTAATCCTCTTTGGAGTGTACGCGTGTGGTAAGGTCTTTGGCCAATGCTTTTTGGAGTACTCGAAGATGCGGAGCGGCGTCGTGTTCTTTTTCCATTGCTTCAATAGCTTCTTTGGTAAAATGCGTGAAGATACGGATGTAGCGTTTGCTGTCTTCGTCAGAGCAGTTGAGCCAGAATTGATAGAATGCGTACGGGGAGGTTCTTTCAGGATCCAGCCAGATGTTACCTTTCTCGGTTTTGCCGAATTTTCCGCCGTCGGCTTTGGTGATGAGCGGGCACGTGAGTGCGTAGGCTTCACCATTGGCTTTGCGGCGGATGAGTTCCGTTCCCGTGGTGATGTTGCCCCATTGGTCGGAACCGCCCATCTGCAGCTTGCAGTTGTAGTTCTGGTTCAGATAGAAGAAATCGTAACCTTGAACCAACTGATAGGAGAATTCTGTGAAAGACATACCGTCGCCTTCGCCGTTGAAACGCTTTTTGACGGAATCTTTGGCCATCATATAGTTGACAGTGATGTGCTTGCCGATGTCACGGATGAATTCGAGGAATGAGAACTTGCTCATCCAGTCGTAGTTGTTCACCAAAATGGCGCCGTTCGGCTCATTTGTGTCGAATTTCAAAAACTTGCTGAGCTGTTTTTTGATACATTCCTGGTTGTGACGGAGTGTGGCTTCGTCCAAAAGGTTGCGTTCTTGGGATTTCCCTGAAGGGTCGCCAATCATACCCGTGGCACCGCCGAGCAGGGCGATGGGACGGTGGCCGCAACGTTGCAGGTGTGACAGCATCATGATGCCAACCAGGTGTCCTATATGCAGGGAGTCCGCCGTCGGGTCAATGCCGAGGTAGGCGGAACAAACTTCTTTATTCAATAATTCTTCTGTGCCGGGCATGATGTCGTGCAACATCCCGCGCCATTTTAATTCTTCTACAAAATTCATCGTTGTAAATATTAATATTGTATAGTTAGGTCAACGTGCCAATCTTCTTCTTCTTTGCGGAGATTATAAGTCAGTTTCTTCTCTTCTTTGTTGAATAAAAACTGACATTCGCATTCTGCGACGGAGTCATTTTGGCTGAGACATTTGACATCGCGGATGATGATTTCATTTTTCCTCATTTTTTCCAACTGCTCCTTTTGGTTGTTGGTCATTTTCTGGATTTGTTGGATGATGGGACGGTTGTTTTGAGCGGTACATTTGTAAAGCTCGTCGAAGTCCGCTGTGTAAAATGCTTGAACGAATGTCTTCGTGGCATTTTCGGGGGTGCTGAGTTCCTTCTTGCTTGATTTACAGGAAAATAGGAAAGTAACAGCTAATACGGTTAGAAGAATGAGTTTTATTTTTTTCATAATTTTATTAATAAGGTCGCAAAAATACAAAAATTGATGTTTGTGCGAGACATTTATTAAATTTATCGGTGGATTTTTACAAGTCCAAAGGACGAGCCCCGTCTCCGATTTCGGCCTTGTAGAAATCTGCATGGAGCTTGAAGTGTTTTTCGTAGGCTTCTCCAACTTGTCGGATGAATTCCGAAACTTGAGCCTCCTGGATGAGCGAGACGGTGCATCCGCCAAATCCGGCCCCGGTCATGCGGCTGCCCAAAACACCGTCTGTTTTCCGAGATTCCGTCACGAGGAAATCCAATTCTGGGCAGGAGACTTCATAGTCATCGCGTAGAGAGTCGTGCGATTCGTTCATCAGTTGGCCGAAACGTGCCATATCGTGCGCTTTAAGCGCGTGTACGGCCTCTTTGACCCGCTGGTGCTCGCTGATGGCGTGGCGCGCTCGCCGTAGGACTTCGCCGCTCAGCAATCCGGGATAGAGCTTGTCAAACTCCGCTACGGACAGTTGGCATAAAGATTCGATTTCGCAATGTTGTTGCAACAGCTCCAATGCGGTCTGACAGTCATTCCTCCGTTGGTTGTAGGCTGAATTGACCAGTTCTCGAGGCTTGTTGGTATTGGAGATGACAAAGGATAGTCCCTGCATCTCAAGAGGAACCAACTCGTAATCCAACGTGTTGCAGTCCAAGGCTATGGCGTGGCCTTTCTTCCCGAACCCGGAGGCAAATTGGTCCATAATGCCGCAGTTCATCTCCACAAAGTGATTTTCCGCGTGTTGCGATATTATTACCAGTTCAAGCTGAGAGAAGGGATTGCCCGATATGGCATTGAAGGCAATGGCGGTTACCAACTCGATAGAAGCGGAAGAGGACAGGGAGGCTCCTATCGGCAAATCTCCGAAATAGAGCAGGTTGTAGCCTTCCAATTGGATCCCGCGTTCGGTGAATTCCTGACATATTCCCAATGGGTAATCTACCCAGTTGTAGTGGCGGAGAGGTCGATCCACATTGCACATTGTCCATATATTGTCTTGGTTGAGTGAGGCGATGTTCCAATGCCCAATGCGATTCTTTGCGATGGCCAGATACGTCCCCATCGTCAGTGCGGCAGGAAATACCAGACCTCCATTGTAATCGGTATGGTCTCCAATCAGGTTCACACGGCCCGGAGCGAAAAATACGGCTTCGGGTTGTCGGCCATAAACCTGCTGGAATTTTTCAACGAGAAATTGTTTGGTGTCAGACATTTTGAAAAAAGTGTTGTGTATTTATTTGGTCCATTGGAAAAGTACGGGTTCCACGGTGTATCCTTTTTGGCGCAATAAGGCGATAATGCCCTTTTTGCCGCCGAGGTGGGCGGCTCCAACTGCGCAGAAAAGATGTTCCTTTTTGGCTATTTTTCGAAATCCTTTGGCCATTGTGATGTTTCGCTTGTCAACTAGGATTTTGCCGAATTGCGGAGGCAGGCTGGTGTCTTGCGTCATTTCAACCAAACTGTCAAGCTCAAAAGCAAGATATGTTTGAATCAGCTTGTCATTTTCGTCGGCAGCGACTTTGTTGGTGTCGTGAAGGAACTGCACCATCATATTCACCTGATCTTTCAGCGGGATAGCGTCCAATGCGTTGATCTGGTCAATGTATTTTTCCAGTCCGTAGCAGGATTTCCCCTGTTGTTGAGCCTGTTTTTGGAAAAACATATCTAATGCTTCTTCCTGGTCGTGGTTGAAATCCATTTGTTGGATGGAGGTTACCAGGAAAAACGGCTTCATCGTGTTGAGGAAGATGGCGCTGGCTCCCAATTTGGCTTTGCAAATACTGTCAAGGATGGCGAAATCTTCTTTGGAGAGCATATCGGAGATGGTTTGTCCTTTGGGTAGCATCATACTTTGGCGAACGGTCTTCATATCGATGTCGTCAAACAGAAGTTCTCCGGCAAAGGCCTCGCAGGAGTTGTAAGCTTTCCACACGGTGCTGTCGAAGGAGAACACGCGGTCGTCCTGAATGTGGAATGTCCCATAAAGATAGGACGGACTTGCAATGTCCTTGCCTGTGACTTTCCAAAGAAGTGATTGCGCGGAAATCGCGCTCACGATCCCAATGAAAAAAGTAAGAGACAGAATTTTTCTATTCATATTATTCATTATTCACTATTCATTGTTCATTATAAGGAGGCGTAGGAGGGCGTGAAGGTGTCGCCTTGGCGGATATCACCGGTGGAGATTCCCTTCTTCAGCCATTTGGAACGTTGGGCGGAGGTGCCGTGGTTAAAGGATTCGGGAACGGCATAGCCTTGAGCCTGTTTTTGAAGATAGTCGTCACCGATACGGGCGGCGATAGCCAGACCTTCGTCAATGTCGCCTTCTTCCAGGGATTTGAACATTTCGTTGTCAACGTGTGCCCAGACACCGGCGTAGAAGTCTGCCTGCAATTCCAGACGTACGCTGATCTTATTGCTCTCTGTTTCGCTCAAGCGGCTCATTTTGTTGTGTGCGTCCGTCAGCGTGCCTAAAAGATATTGGACATGGTGGCCGACTTCGTGCGCGATAACGTAGGCGTATGCGAAATCACCGGCTGTGCCGAACTGCTTCTTCATACTGCTGAAGAACGAAAGGTCGATATAGACGGTCTGGTCTGCGGAACAGTAGAACGGACCCGTGGAGGATGTGGCACCGCCGCAACCGGATTGGACGCTTCCGGTGAACAGCACCAATTTCGGGGGAACGTAGGTCTTGCCCAACTTCTTGAATTCGGCCGTCCAGACGTCTTCCGTGCCGGCAAGGATTTTCTTGGAAAAGGTTGCCAATTCTTCCTCCTCTTGGGTGGGCGTGTAGGTGCTTTCCGTGTTGGAACCGGAATTGGTGTTGATGTTCTGAATGACTTCCTGCGGGTTCCTGCCCATAATAAGGGCGATGATGCCCACTAAAATGGTACCGCCGATACCGAGGCTGACGCCTGCTTTCTTACCACGTCTGTCATCGACGTTGGTGCTTTCTCTTCTTCCTTCTAGATTCATAATTTTATGTGTTTAGTGATTAATATTATTTCGGGTCGTTTCCGTGCATTCGGTTATGCCGTCGCGGGTGGCGGTAATCTCGAATCCACGATATTCGGATTGCTCGTTGTGTACAAATTGTTGGACGATGTGAAAATGATACAGTCGCTCGGCTCGGATTGCCTGCATATCTCCGGAATGGTCAACGCTGTGGATGATGACGTCTGGGTCGTCCATCTTTTGTGTGAACTGCTGGATGTGTAACCGTAGAATGTCGTTTATACCAACAAAGTCATATTGGTAATGGTTCCTCATTTTGTCATTTTCGATGTGTACCTGTTTGCGGTAGAGAATGGTTTGTTCCCCCATAATGGAGTTGTCGGATTCCAAGTCGTTGCGATGGCGTATGGCGAGGACTTCAGACGGCGTTTTCTTGTCGTTAATAAAGTCAACGCCTTCTTTTATCCATCCTATGTTGCTGTTTTTGAAATTGATAGTCGTCTTGTTGTCGTAATATTTTGCTTTTAAACGGTGGGCGAATCGATAACGGATGAAATCCTTGATGCGGTCTTTGAATATGTAGGCGGCTACGAGGATGATGAAAATCAGGATAGGGTAGTTGCCCAAATATTTTTGGAAGGGCAGGGCAATCAGAGTGGAAAGAATCATAGCGATGCCGGCAGCCGCGCCAAAGGAGATTTCCTGTGCTGCATTGCTGTCTGGTGCAGTGTCCATTCGCAGGTACAAGGCACTTTCGATGTTCTTCTTTAATAATCCGTGGCGATAGACCAACTCGTTGTTGTTCGGTTGGCTCGGCTCGCTGATATGGCTGTATCCTTTGGTCGTCTTGTATGCCCGCTCCTGCAGTAGGAAATCGGTAAGTTGTGTGCGCGAAGCCTGGTTGTCCGCTTGAAAATTGTCGTCAAGATGTTTGATGATTTTCGAAAGCTGCACGTCTGTGAGATGGCTCATATATTCGTCCGCATAGAGATATACGTTGTGGCTCGCACTTCCGTCGGGAACGGCGCATTCGCGGTATTGTTCGAGTATTTGGCGGATGTTCAGCTGTAATTGTGCGCATCGGCGGTGCCATTCCGTTGAAGGCGGCGAAGCCAAAAGCGCCTTGCATTCGTTGCGGAGGGCGCTTTTGAAGATCGCGGCAAAGATGCGCAGCTGGAAATCACACTCCGTCAGGTTCTCATCTGAATGTTGAACCTGTAGCCTTTGGCAGGCAGAACGCACAAATCGTATCGGATTGGAGTCGGATTGTGCCATTCCCGCCAAACTGTATTTGGGCGTGATGAGGCGTATGTTGGATTTCACATCGTGATAGAACTGCTCTTTGCCGTAGGTGCTTCGGTTGATGTCCAAACTGTAAGGCACGAAAATCCACGTGTTTACGGAAAAGTCATTGAGCTGGTCTTTTTCACTGCCTGTGAATCCGACCTTGAACTCAATGGAAAACTTGTCGTGAATTTTTGTGTTGACGTTTATCATTCGCCGTGCTTTTCAAATAGGGCGCAAATATCTGCAAAATCTTAATACGGAATGTTAAAAAAATGAATCTTCTAATCGGCTATGGCTACGTCTCGTTTTTTTTTACTTTTGCCGTCTCAAAAATTTATTCATCTAAATATCAACTTTATGAAAAAATTCTTTTCCCTACTGATTGCTTCTTTGCTGGTGACAGCTCTGAACGCGCAAGTTCGCGTGTCTGAACCTTCAGCCCCCAATCATTTTAATAATAGCAACTCCGTCGAAAAGTTGCTGTTAAATCAAAAAGCCGTCAACGCGACTTACCATCTGACAGACCGGATTTCCACGGACCGTTATGAACTCAAGCATTTCACTTACGACCAAAACGAGCGTGTGATTGCCGTCAAAGATTCCTCCGGCGACCCGCAATACGGCTTCTTGATGGTTATAGATTCCGTTTCCTATAATGCCCAGAATCTGGTCTCTCGCATAGATGGATACCAGCTTCTAAATGGAGCTTGGAAACACGTCTATATTGTGAATTACCAATATGATGCCGATGGCAATATGATTAAACGCACGAATTTCAACAGCTTCGGTTCCTCTGATTTTACGCAAGGCGGCGTGTATGACTATATTTATGAAAATGGTCGGTTGGTCCGTCACGAGATGTATTTCGGAGATTATGCGGCATTGGGCGAACGCTGCTTTTACAACTATGATGCGCAGGGTCGCTTGGCGAGCGAGGTTTCCTTGCAAGGCTATATTTCTATAGATTCCTCATTGAAAACCACCTACTCATACGATGCCAATGGAAGATTAAGCAGTTTCCAGATTTTTGTGTTTGATCCGGATGCGTATTTCTGGGATACCGACAATTCCGAATTCTTCAATTATGACACCGCCGGCAATTGTATTGAACATAGTGTGAAAAACAGATTGGGTATGTACACCGATCGCCGCTTCTATGATTACCATGCAACGATTCCTTCCACAGAAGTCTCTATGCCGTACTATGTTCCTGAACTTTCTTTCCCAGAGGCATTCGATGATGCCAATATGCGTATTTTGGAACATTGGTTCACGCTGGATGTAGATTATGTACTCCAATATGTGTGCGATTTCCAATATCTGTATGATGGTCAGGAAATGGGTGTTGAGGAACACGCTGTGGCTCAATCTTCCGTATATCCCAATCCGACTGAGGGCGTTTTGCACATTCGCAACGATCAGCAGAGTGTGAAAAACGTTATGGTTTATGATGTGTATGGAAAATTGCTCTTTTCCGAAAACGTAAACGATGAGGACGCCGAGGTTGATCTTTCCAAATATCCGTCAGGAGTTTATTTGATAAAGATGATACTTGAGGATGGTAGGACGGATGTTCAAAAGATTATGAAACGATAAGAAAAAAGCCGGTGCGTTTGCATCGGCTTTTATGTTTTAAAACTCAGCGATTTTCTGTAGGACTTCCGGCAGGATGGTCGTTTCGATTTTGCCGTATTCACCGGGAGCACCGCTTGTGCAGGGCTGCAGAAGATGATTGGCATTCGGGACTTTGTATGCGGAGAATTTCTGGTCTTTGGGCAGATATTGGCGCATCAAAAGTTGGTTGGCCTCAGCCTCCACCTGCAGGTCCTTCTCGCCGTTGATGGCGAAAATCGGGCAGTGCAGCTGGGTGATATAGTCTTTCGGATTGAGATGGAACAGCGTGAAGAACCACGGCGAGCAGAGCTGCTGTATGGTGCTGAGCTTGTTGGTGGGTGTCAAATTATAGCGCTGCTGCTCCTCTAGGCTAAGCTTGGCAGTCTCGTTGTCAAGTATCTTGGCGATTTTTTTCGTGGCCTGTTCACGAGTCTTGGATTTCTCCACTGCTTTGTATAACTTGTCGGAAATGCTTGCTGTGAGGTTGATTTCATCTGGTGAATATTGGTTCTCCGTTTCCGCAATGGCGCGAATCTGGTAGTTGAGTACTTCCCGGATGGGCTGGGCCACACCGCCCAACGTGATAATCTTGCTGATACGGTTGTCTTTGTAGGCGGCAATGTAGGCCACGAGGCTACCTTCGCTGTGCCCAATGAGCGTGATGGGCAACCCTGCCAATTCCGGACGCAAGGATAAAGAGTCGATGATGAGCTGTACGCCGTCCGCAAAGTCCAATGTGGTGGATTTTGCAAATAGCGAGGCGGGATAATCATCGTAACGGAAGACGGCGGCAGCCTTGTTGCGCGTCAGATGGTCTGCAATGACGGCGAAGGGCTTGTGCCCTAAAATGTCTTCGTCCCTGTTCTGCCAGCCCGAGCCGCTGATGAGTATGTACAGGGCCGTCGGTTTCCCGTCTTCGGGCAGCGTAAGCGTCCCGTTGATGAGGTCGTATTTGTTGTCCCGACTTTTGAAGACCAGGTCTTCTGTCAAATAGGGGAACGGCTCCTGTGGCGTCTGCGGTCGTGAAAGCACGAGCCGTTCGTGCCCGCGTGTCAACGTCAGCGGTAGTTTCATACCCTGTCGGAACGTGCCGGAAATGTCTCCTTCAGCCGAGAGTTTTCCATTGAAGGAAGCATTGATGGAGGGAATCCCAATCTTCAAAATGCTGTCTTGAAAGCTGACATTCTGAGTGGCAATGCCCGTGACGTACTGGTCTGGACTGTCCATTTCGACGTGCAGGGAGTCCTTTTGTGAAATGGAAAATCCTATACGCAAGGATGTATTCCCTGGCAGGGAAACCGTTCCTTCCCAATATCCGTCAATGGATTGTGAAAAAGCCACACTGACGATTGAGATACAAAGGATTATTGAAAAAAGCTTGGTTCTCATAGTGATATTATAAAGTCTGAATATAATTTTCCCACAATTCTTTCAAGGTGGCGTAGGAGTCTTCCAATTTTTCGGCAACTTGCTGTGTCGGAATCCAAACGGCTTGCGAAATATCTTCGATGGTCTGTGGCGTCAGAGTTTGGGTGTGCGCGGACATTTTATACCAATGTGTCTCCTTGAGGATGTCTTCGCCGTGCAGTTGGTAGGTGTGGAAAGTGGAAGGCAGAGGTTCGCCTAAAAGAATGTTTTGTAGCCCGGTTTCTTCTTCCACTTCTCTAACGGCCGTTTGGTCAAATTGTTCGCCTTCTTCCACTTTGCCTTTGGGAAAATCCCATTTTCCTAATCGGAAGATCAGTAGGATTTCATCTTTTTCGTTGCGTACGATGCCTCCTGCGGCGTGAATACGGCGGAATCCCTTTACTGCTTCTTCGGATATGGGTTTGTCGTTTTGATAAATGGTCATAGATTGCTGATTTTTACTGTTTGATGATTTTATGTCTGATTTGCTGATTGATTTCTAAAATATACACTCCGGCAGGATATTGACTGAAATCGATGAGGTTGTTGCTGGTGCGGAGAAGCAAATTTCCGAAAATATCGTAAAGTCGGATGTCGTGTAAAAGGATGTTTTCGCTGTCAATGTGGACCAGATGATGGGTCGGATTGGGATAAATGCTGATGTCAGGATGGTTGATGGGACGGACTACGGACGTTCCGTGGGGGAGCGCCGTGCTGCCTTCAAAGTAGGCACACCCGCCGGCGTAGTTCCCGATGAACAAGTCTGGGTAGTTGTCGTGGTTGAGGTTCCCTACCGCAATGCCTAAGCGCTTCCCTTCGCAAAACGGAAAGGCATAACCATCGATGGATTCTGCCAAGTTGCTTTCTGCCAGGGTGAAGTTTCCGGAAATGTTTTGGTCGATATCCTTGTAGTAGAACACATTGCCTTGTTCGCTGCCGCAAAACAGCACGGTTCCGTGGTCTCCATCACGATAGAAACAGGGCACGCTGTATCCGAAATAGGAGATTTCGTGATTGCGGACATCGACTTGCCCTAACGAGTCGGTGACGTGTTCGAAATCAGGAATGTCGCCCGTTCCGATGTTGTGGTAGTAACTTATCAAGCCGCGTCGATTACCGATGAGCAGGTCGTTTTTCCCATCATTGTCCAAGTCGAAATACTGCGGTGTGCTGAAATCTCCCACGTCAATGTGCTGGTAGAATTCGGTGATTGCTCCGTCCCCACTGACGATTTGCGGATGGGAAACGAGCATCAAGGTGCCGTCCTTTTGGCCGCAGAGCATATCCGTCAGCCCGTCTCCGTCAAAATCACCAAAGGTAGGATAAAGTGCCTGGCAGTTGCGGCTTTTCAAATGTCCGAAGTCATCCGTCTGCCATTGGAAAACAGGTTGATTAAGGCTTCCGATGTTTTTGAAATAGGAGATTGATGAGGAGAAATAGGAGGTAAGGAACCCGTTGATGGTTTGCGTGCTGTCAAAACTGCCGTAATTGGCCAGGAAGAGGTCTGGAAGTCCGTCATTATCCCAATCGAAGAGGATAGGATAACAGCCGCTGCCCACATCTATCATTTCGCTTTGCAGAAAGGCGGTGCTTTGCAAGGTGTATTGATGGAGCAGCGTGTCATAGTCGTAGCGCCAAATGCTGTTGAGGTCTTGCGACTTGGTGAGGGAGGGATCCGAGGGCGAGACGAGCAGGGAGGGTTTCTCCTGTCCGGGGAGTTGGATGAGGGCGGGGGCGGGCATTGAGTACAACTGTACGGGCTGCCCGACGGGGTAACAGGTGTCCTGTTGCGTCATTCGTGCTTCTTCGAGCGTTCCGTGATTGTGCAGCATAATCAAATGCGGGGAATCAACATCCCCGATGAGCACGTCGGGCAGGCCGTTGCCGGTAAAGTCGTGAAGCAGCATCGATGAGCCCGTGTGGCGAAGGGGGGCGTCCTGACGGTTTTTATCGTCGCAGTCTGTGAACAGGGAGATGAGGTTGTTGTCGGCAGCTTCTGCAAAATGTCCCCAACATTCGGATTCCAAATGAAAGTCGAAGTTGTCAGGGTCGTTGCTGTAATTCTTGAGGAAGTGGACGTATTTGCCGAGCACCCAGAAATTGAGTATATCGATTTTGCCGTCGTTATCGACGTCTTCGACAACCAGATAGTCGTCGGGTGAGGCGAAAATATTGACATAGCCGTTGTAATAAAAGGCTGTAAGTTGTTCTGTGACGAGTTCAAACGCGAGAGTGTCTTGCGAAATGTTCTTATAGACGGCTATGCCTGCCAATCCGTAGGTGAAGATGTCTGCTTTGCCGTCTTGGTTGTAGTCTTTTAGAATCATCCAATCGTGCAAATTTGGGAAACATCGGACATATTGTGGGGCATAAAAGTATTGGCCGTTTGATTGCAGGAAGGGCAGGATGCGATTACCGTGCTTTTCAAAGGCTACAAGGTCGGGAACGCCGTCCAAATTCAAATCTATTTCGGAGAAACGTACGGAGTTCATTCCGCCAGCCCAAGGGAGAAGTAGCGAGTCTGCGTTGTGCCAAACGGGAATCTCGTTTGTTCTGGAGAATCCATAGTCATAGAAGGATTCCTGTCCGTAGGAGGGAAAACAAAGGATGAAAAATAGGAAAAGAGGGAATAAAAAAGCTCTAATCGGGCAGTGAATGCGGAAGGGCATTCTGGGAGATGAGAAAAAGACTATGCGTGAAAAAGTTCCCATAGCAAACTATCTGACGCGCAGGCGTTGGCCATCGCGGATGAAGTCGCTTCTCAGATGATTGAGTTTCTTGATTTTAGAAACGGAGGTGTGATATTTTTGAGCGATACGTCCGAGTGTGTCACCTCTGCGAACTTTATAATAGACGGCTTTTGGTTGGGCTGGTTGGGATGGCTGCTGTTGCTGTTGGAGTTGTTGCTGCGTGGGATTCGGGGTGGATACGCTGTATCCTGACACGTACATCGTGTCAAATTTGAGGGTGAAGTTGTCGAAATTGACCAGACGGTTCGGGTTGATGTCCACACCGAGATAGCGAATTTCGAAGTGGAGGTGGGAACCGTAGGAGCGTCCGGTATTGCCGCCCAAACCGATAATGTCGCCGGCTTTGACCACTTGTCCGGGGTTGACAAGCCGTCTGGAAAGGTGTGCATAATAGGTTTCCAGACCATTGTTGTGACGGATGACGACAAGGTTTCCGTAACCACCGGTGTTGCTGCCTTTGGAGATGCGGACCATACCGTCCCAAGCGGCTGCCACGGGGGTGCCGACGGGGTAGCCTAAATCCACACCACGGTGCATACGTCTGTGCCTCCAACCGTAATCAGAGGTTTTCTTGAAATTGGCAGGATGGTGGTATCCGGCTAAAGAGATGGTGTCGCGCGGAGCTGAGCCCACGTGTTTATAATGGATTCTGATAATATCGAAATTCTGGTAAAGATTGTAGCCGGGCATCCAATTGAAATAGGAAAATAGCATACCGTCGCCGTGATCCACGTTGTCGAACAAGTCGGTATCCTCATCAATACCTAATACATTCCCTAATGAATCTTCAGGAACATCGGTGTCAATGTGAGCTGTGTCGTTTACAACGCTGAATTGGATGTGGTTTTCTTGCGCGAATAGGTTCTTACCAAATATTAATGTGCATAGAAGTATAAATACTACGTTAATAGTATGTCTGAAGTTTTTCATAAATAAATTTTCGTGTTAAAATTTGGGCCTTTTGTGGGTACAATGCTTTTTGATGTAGTAGGTAGTTGTTCGAGATGTAGTAGTACCCCAACGAGGCTGTTTTGTCTTTTTCTTTGAATAAGAAACTGATTTTTTTGTACTTCCTTTGGAAGTGCTGCAAGAAGTTGCGGCTAATCCTAACATTATTACACACAATAATATAGGAATAATACGAAGGAGTTTTCTACTCTTATTCATAAGCTTTGTTTTAAGGGGCGCAAATATACATTTTTTTTTGCTAAAACCGCGAAGATTATAAAATACAGTCAGGATATATGTGGGGAAAAGGGCAATGGGTAATGATGAATGGTGAATGTTTGGAAATTATACAAAAGAATCGCAGCTCGCAAAAATTCGGTTGAATGAGCAGGAAGACCAAAAGAATTGCAAGCTGCGAAATCTGTTTTAGGGTTGTATGTCAGTTACATCCATTTCACCAGACAGAAATCCAAGTCGTGAGGCAGAAGCTCGTGGCTTGGAATCAGTCGGATGACACAGTCCCAAAGGCCGACGTCCTTGGTGTCAAAGGCAAAGTGGTAATGGCTGACGCCATCTTTCGAATCTACATATTGGAATGGATATTTGGCGAAGAGCTTCATTCTTCCATTGGTTTCTTTGTTGGCCAGCAGCATTTCGACTTTGATGTCTTCCGGATTGAGTTCTCCAAGGCGGACGGACAAATCCATTGTCAGCATTTCGCCTACGTAGTAGGTGTTGTTGCTGCGGATGATACTCTCAATATGAACGCATTGAATGTCGTCCCAATGAGTGAGGACTTTTTCTCTCCAACGCAGCAGCCCGCGAATATTGTGCATACCATCCGAGCATAATATTCTGTTGCGGTTCTCCAGACGGTGGTAGAATTTGTCGTAATAGTCGTCGAGTTGGCGTTTCATCGTGTAGTGGGGTGAAATTTTGGCAAAGCAGTCTTTCATCATTTTCACCCAATTGGAAGGAATGCCGTTTGTGCGGTTGTAGAATGTGGGGATGATTTCTTCTTCGATGGTGGAGTAGAGCGTGGATGCGTCCAGCTCGTCTTGCAGACGGTTGTCCTGATAGGTGATTTCCTCTTTGATGGCCCAACCGGCGCCGGGAACATAGCCTTCGGCCCACCATCCATCCAGGACACTGAAGTTCAAAACGCCGTTCATCACGGCTTTTTCGCCGCTCGTGCCGGAGGCCTCCAACGGACGTGTCGGGGTGTTCAGCCAAACATCACAGCCGGAAACGAGTTTCTTGGCTAAAATCATATCGTAGTTCTCCACGAAAATGATTTTGCCTACGAATTGGGGAAGACGGGCCAATTCGATGATGCGCGTGATGAGGTCCTGGCCTGCCTTGTCGTGCGGATGCGCCTTGCCGGCAAACAGGAATTGGACGGGATGCTCTTCGTTGCAGAGAAGTTGCTTCAGGCGCTCTACATCCGTGAACAGCAGGTGTGCGCGTTTGTAGGTGGCAAAACGGCGGGCGAAGCCAATGGTGAGCACGTCGTCCCTGATGGCCTTCAACGTGTTGGCAATCAAGGCCGGAGATTCGTTGCGGCGACGCATCTGGTCGTTGAGCATCGGACGGATGGCCGCGAACATCTCTTTGCGGAGCTCCTGCTTGAGCTGCCAGATGGTTTCATCCTTAACCGTGTATATCTTGCTCCAGATTTCAGGATTGGAGCGGTCTTTCTCAAAATCCGGACCGAAAACCTCGTGGTGGAGTTTCTGCCATTTCTTGTGTGCCCAAGTGGGGTAGTGTACGCCGTTGGTGACGTATCCGATATGGGATTCTTCGGCGAAACGTCCTTCGTAAAGGTCGGCGAACATCTCTTGTGATACCCGTCCGTGGATGCGGCTCACACCGTTGATTTCTTGGGAGAAATGGCAGGCCAAGATGCTCATAGAGAATTTGTCGCCGGTGTAGTCGTCACGTTTGCGGCCGAAACCCATAAAGGTTTCCCAAGTGATGGCGTAGCGGGCTGGATAGGAGGCAAAATAGGTTCGCATCAAATCCTCGCTGAAGGCGTCGTGGCCGGCAGGCACTGGCGTGTGGGTCGTGTAAAGTGAGGAACTCTTCACCAATTCAGTGGCAACAGGCATATTTACGTGCTCGTTGTGCATAATTTGGTAGATACGTTCCAAATTCAGGAAGGCGGCGTGACCTTCGTTGAGATGGTACAATGTCGGTTTCTCGCCTAACAACTGCAACATACGGATGCCTCCGACACCGAGAAGCAATTCCTGCTTGAGACGGTTCTCCTGGTCGCCACCATACAGCGTTGCTGTGACGCCGCGGTCTTCATCCCAGTTCTCGTTGAAGTCGGTGTCCATCAGATACAAAGGAATACGGCCCACATCCACGCGCCAGATTCGCGCGTACAGGTTGCGACCGGGCAATGCCAGACTGATTTTCATCCAATCCCCATTCTCATCCTTCATAGGCGTGATGGGCAACTTGGAGAAACTTTGCGGCGGATAGAGGTTTATTTGCTCGCCGCGTGCGGAAATCTGCTGGGTGAAATAGCCGTAACGGTAGAGAAGACCGACACCCAACATGTTGACATTGCAGTCTGAAGCCTCTTTTAAATAGTCACCAGCCAACATCCCCAAACCGCCGGAGAAGATTTTCAGCTCGTTGCTGATGCCGAACTCCATACTGAAGTAGGCGATTCTCTTTTCAGGACGGGAACAGGGCGTGTCCATATAGTTGCGGAAACGCGCATATACTTTGTCCAATTGGGCCAGATATGCTTCGTTTTGGGCGAAATTCTCCAATCTGTCTAATGGAAGCACTTGAAGAAGGTGTACGGGATTTTCCTGACATTCGTGCCAAAGGGTGGGACCGGCGATTTCTTCAAATAATTCGCGTGCCTCGTAGGTCCAACTCCACCATAGATTGTTGGAGAGATCTTCCAATTTCTGTAAGGATTGCGGAAGATGGGATTTGATGGCGATGTGGTGCCAATTGGGCTTTTCGCGGTTGATACGTTCCACCATACGGCCCATGTTGGAGGTCTTATTCTGATATCTTTCGTATCGCATATCGCTTTTGCTCAATGCGATGTCGTATGCGTTCAAGTAGTTTTCGTAAAGATTGGTCCAGAGAGCCTTTTGGGCAACCTGCATAGCAGTCGCATTGATGGCGGCTTTCTTGTTGGCATCGCAGTTGCTGTAGAACTCAATGGCGTTGGCGATGTTGCAGACGACTTCCTCATCGTTGTGGTCTGAACGTTCGATGACGCAGACGCTTTCCTGGTTGGTGAAATGCTCGCGCACCCAAAGCCCGAAGCCTGCCAATGAGGTCGTGACTGTCGGAATGCCGAAAGCGATGCTCTCTAACGGCGTATAACCCCACGGTTCATAATAGGAGGGGAACACGCTGAGGTCGAAACCGATGAGCAAATCGTAGTATTTGAGGTTGAAGATGCCGTCTTCGCCATCCAAATAGACGGGAACATAGACGACTTTGATGTTGTTTTCGGGTGCGTTGGACAGGCCTTGTTCGTGTAGCGCACGGAGGATGGGGTCGTTGAACGGATCGTGGAGCACGTGCGTGGCGAAGTCTCCCGTGATGGGCTTTTCTCCAACGGGTTGTTCCATACGTTTAAGCAATTCGACGCGTTTGCCGCTGTTGCCGGCCGGAACGGTGAGGAAGGCCACGATGGCGCGTTGGGGATTTTGAGCGGACAATTTGGCTAAGCTTCTGATGAAGACGTCGATACCTTTGTTCTTGAACTCAAAGCGTCCGCTGTTGACCACGAGCAGCGCGTCTTCGGGAAGCTGCTGCTGCATCAGGGAAGAAGCCACGTGTAGGAGCTTCTGGCGTGCGGCTGCGCGTTTGATGCCGTATTCGTCGCCCTGTGGCACAAAGTCGTTTTCAAAACCGTTGATGGTGATGACGTCTGCCGGTTTGCAGAAAAACGCGCCGCACTCTTTGTCCGTGATGTTGCTGACGGTCGTGTAGGTGTCTGCGTGCTGGGCGGAAAGGGTTTCGAGGGAGAATTTGGATTGTACGCCGAATCTGCGGGCGGTCTCCACGGGTTGGTATTGTCTGATGTCTTCGTACAGGGGCAGGCCGTTGCCGGCAATGCAGCGCCCTAATACGGTGGCGTGCGTGGTGAACACGGTGGCGATTTGCGGAGCCACACGCTTGAGATGGAGAATGCCCGTGCCGGTCATCCATTCGTGGAAATGAGCGATGATTTTGTCCATCGAGCTACAATAATAGTTGTAGAAACTTTCGATGACCCTGCCGGCGGCATAGCCGAAGAGCGCGGGCTCGATGTAGTCCCACTGACCAGAAATGGAATCCAACTGATAGTTGAGCCAGAACTGCGTGAGAATGTCGTTCTTTTTCTCGAAAAATGGAGTGAAATCCACCAGGACAACGACAGGTGAACCGCAGATGTCCCAACGCCCGACGCGGATTTTGAGACCTTCCCTCATAGCTGTTTCTCGCCAGTTGCGATAAAGTTCGGAGTCTTCTACGAAATCATCGTTGTGCTCTTTGGAAATGTCCGGTCCTACACAAATGTAGTGGTCTCCGTATTGCTTGGTCACGGTGGCCGCTTTGGTGGAAAGAACGGTATAAATGCCGCCTACTTTGTTGCAAATTTCCCAGGCGGTTTCAAAAATATAGTCAGCGCTCATATATTAAAATGTTTTTTTTCAAAAAGGCTGCAAAAATAGCAAAAAAATGATTGCGAAAAAAGCCGCTTTTGACAGAGAAAAACAGGAACGAGAAATGAAGATGGTAAGTTGTAAATCTGTTAAATCTTTGCTCCCTTTGCGTCCTTTGCGTCCTTTGCGTTTCATAAAGCCCCCACAATCCCATAGCCTCTCGCTCTCCTCTAATTCTCCAGGATGATCACGGCACCGCCTCCCTGCGCGACTTCAATGGTCAGTTTGCCGTTGGCGGACACGTCCACAAGTTTCTTCTGATAGTCGCTGCCTTTGCGATTCGCATTGGGACCATCCACAAAGACGGTTGCCTTTGATGCATTGATGCCTAACTCGTTAAGATCGATGGTCAGCGTGCGTGCCGTCCAGTTGGTGAGCATCCCGACATACCATTTGTCTCCTTTCCGTTTGGCGGAAATCACGTATTCGCCGACCTGGCCGTCTAACATCTTGGTTTCATCCCAGACCGTGGGAACCGTGGCTATGAACGCTGTGCATTCGGGTTCCTGCAGGTAAGCGGTGGGTGCATCGCATAGCATAGAAAACGGGGAGTCGAAGACAATGTATTCTGCCAGCTGGTGACAGCGCGTGCCCATACTCATCGGCTCACTCCATACGGGCGCGTAGTTCCCTTTGGACGCGTTTCGCATTGCGCCTTGCGTGTAGTCTAACGGACCGGCCAACATACGGATGAAGGGAATGGTTACGTCGTATGTCGGCATATCAACGTCACTGCCCATCCATTTGCACTGCTCCAACCCGAATACGCCTTCGTAATTCAATACGTTGGGGTAGGTTCGACTCAATCCCGTAGGTTTGTATGCGCCGTGGAAGTCGATGAAAAGGTGATATTTGGCTGCTGTGGCTGCCATGCGCTCGTAAAAATCCACGACTATCTGGTCGTCTCTATCCATAAAATCCACTTTGAAACCCTTAATGCCCATTTCGGAATAGTGTCGGCATACTTTTTCCATATCTCTATCCATAGCTGCATATCCGGCCCATAGAACAATGCCGACGCCTTTGGATTTGCCGTAATCCACCAAATCCTGCAAGTCGATTTCAGGCACGACTTGGAAAAGGTCGGCCTGCTTGTTGACAGCCCATCCTTCATCCAAAATCACATATTCGATACCGCTTCGGGCAGCGAAATCTATATAATATTTGTAGGTGTCATTGTTGATGCCAGCTTGGAAGTCCACGCCCCAGATGTTCCAATTGTTCCACCAGTCCCAAGCGACTTTCCCGGGCTTAATCCACGAACAGTCTTCTATTTGGGAGGGCGTTGCCAAAAGATAGACGAGGTCATTGTCAACCAATTCCTTGTCTTCTTTGGAAATGGCCACCACGCGCCACGGGAAAGAATGCTTGCCTTCCACTTTGGCGATGTAAGGGGCACGCTCCTTCACGCGGTATTGCAGGTTGTTGTGACCGCCTTGTTCCCACTGGGTTGGATAGGGCGCGAAACAGCCGTTGAGGGCATTCTCATTGTGCTGGTTCTGCAAATACATTCCCGGATAACGGCGTAAGTCGGATTCGGCAATGACGACTTTCTTCCCGCTGGGTAACATTACCATTGCGGGGAGGAAAACCAATTTCTGGTCGTCAACCTGCGAGAGGCGTTCGAGTTTCGTGTAGGTGTTTTCAAAGGATGTCTCAAAAAGCTTGTCGATGGGTTCGTCTGCTTCGCGGGCGCAATTCACATAAGGAACGATGGCTGGATAATCGTCTGCGAAGGCGAACGTTGCCGTCTCATTTTTCACGAAGACGGAATCCTTGAAGTCGGTTTCAAAGCGATAGGCAACGCCGTTGTCGTATGCGCGGAACACTATTCTATAGTTGCCCTTGAAATTCAATCTCCATTCGTTGTAGGCTTCTTTGATGACGCTTTTCCTATAGAAAGCGGCGGGAACATCCTGCCTGACGGTATATTTTTTGCCGCCGGCCAACTTTGGATTTTTGCCCAAAACCGTTCCGTTTTGCAAGGTTATGGCTATAGGGGACGGCGCGAGAATGGTTTCATCGGCCATTTGGACGCTGTATCGGATGTCTTCTTTTGAAATTTGGATTTTGACGAGAATCCGTCCGTTCGGTGATTGTAAGGTTACATCTTGAGCAACAGAAAGCAGGCTGATGCAGCAAAGGAGCATCGCCGTCAATATTGTTTTTTTCATAAAGAATTATTTGGATGATTTTTTGTTGCGCTTGCTGGGGTCGAGTTTTTTCAATTCACGAATCTTCATTCTACCGTAGGAAAACGTTTTAATGTCGGGGTCGTAGATGAGCTCGTCCTGTTGCAGCGCCCGTTTGTGATAGACGTAGTCGTCGAGGAAAATCTCGATGGCACGGGTGTCGAAGCGGTAACGGCCGGCAATTTCGTGGCCGATGCCCTCGTATCTGCAGATGTGATAAGGATAGTCGAATTTTTCAAAGCGTTTGGCCAACGCGTCGCTGCCGAACAATCCGAGGTTGCAGAACTGGATTTGCTTGTACGGTACGAGCCTGTCGTTGGTGCCGTGGCATAGCAAAGTGGGAGCCGGCGCGTGTTGGTATTTGACTTTCCCCTTGTTGGAAAAAATGGCACCCGAATAGGATAGCACAGCTGCAAAATGGAAGTCCTCGGGCAGCATTTTGGCCGCTTCCATTCGGTTGCAGAGCATATAGTCGGATTGCAGCACCGTGATAGCGCCCGCACTGCTTCCTATGGTTATAATGTATTGAGGATCAATGTTGTATTGTGGAGTCTTGAGTAGGTTTTTAAGGATGTAATCCACACTGCTCAGCAGGTCTTCGGAGGCCATGTCGATGGCTTTCTGGAAATACTTGAGGCCAGTGATTGGACTGAAATTGGAGGCTCCGCGCAGCCCTAATCGGTAGTCGATGGCTACAAAGACATACCCGTGGTCTAAGGCCCACCGCATAATGGGGTTGACTTGCGCCGTGTCGTTGCGCGAACCCGAAAGGAATCCGCCGCCGAATACAAAAATCATACAGGCGTGGTGCTCGTTCTGCTGGGCCGGAGCATAGACGTCCATTTTCAAATGGTTGGTGTCTTTGACAGCAAATTCGTAAGTGGTTTTCTGTTGGGCTAAAGCCGCAACGACTATTAGACAAAAGAGGAAAGTGGTGAAAAATTTTCGCATAATATATGTGGTTTCAAGTTTCTGGTTTCAGGTTTCAAGTTTCAGGTTTCAGGTTTCAAGCTGTCTTACATCTATATCATTGTACATTGTTAATTGTTCTGCTTGTGGTGACGAGATAGACGCCGATGGCGATGCAGACAAGTGCTACCGGCTTGTTCCAGGTGAAGATGTCTTGTCCGAAAGCGATGGCCACTACGGAGGTGACAACGGGTTGCAGGTTGCTGTACATACTGACAGTAGTGGGGCGCAGGTAACGTAAGCCCACGGGTAGTAGGAAGTAAGCTACCACGGTGGAGAAAATCATCACGGCGTAGAAATTGAGCCAGACGCTAACAGGGACGGCGCCATAAAACATCGGGGAGCTTTCGACAAAGGGAATGGCTACGGGAATGCATATTGCGCACGATATGAGGAACATCCATTTCATCAGGGTTACGGGCGAGTATTTTTTGGAGATGCTGCGGGTGATGAGCAGGTACGATGCGTAGCAGATGATGTTGACGAAACAGAGTAGTAAACCGATGGGTGTGGCGTTGGCATCGATTTTCCAAGAGAAGAGCACGATCATCAAAGCTCCGCAGATGCCTACCAAAACGCCTGCACTTTTGCGAAAGGAGATGGGTTCCCTGAGGAACACTGCCGCCATCAGCATGACGAGTAGGGGACTGGTGGCGGAAATGAGCGACACGTAGCAGGGCGAGGTGTAGCGGAAAGCCTCGGCAAAGGCAATGAGCGTCCCGGCCAGGATGATGCCTCCGAAAATAAAAAATCCCCAGTCTTTGCGCTCCACTTTCTCTTTAGGAAAGAAATGAGCCAATATCCAAAATACGGCCGCCCCAAAAATGACGCGGGCGGCGGTGAAGGCCTCAGGAGAAACATATTCGGGAACGACGGCCTTTGAACAGTTCGGATTGATACCGAAAATGATATATACGGCCAATGCCGACAAGTGTCCGATCCATTTCCTATTCCTGTTTTCCAAAATAATTTAAAATTAAAAATGTATAATATTGTGTGAATTTACGATAACACATCTAACATTTGAACATTCAAATAGCCCCTGTCTAACAAAAGTTCAATATATAGCTGTGGACGAAGCAATCTTTATACAGTTCACAGCTCACTGTTCACTGGCAACTATTCATAAAAATTGCACGTCGCATATCAGCCACGCAACGTGCAATTTGTTATAGTCGATGAATCTGAAAATTAATTTTTCAGTGCGGCAATTTCCTTGATGGCATTGATGCAGGTGTCGATTTCTTCCTCTGTGTTGAAAGCACCTATACTCAAGCGGACGGTGCCGTCAATAGGCAGTGTGCCGAGCTTTTCGTGAACCAGCGGCGCGCATTGCAGACCGGTACGGCAGGCAATGTCGTAATCGACGTCCAACATGGTGCCAACGTCCATGGCTTCAAAACCGCGGACATTGAGGGACAATACGGGGTTCTGGTTCTCAACGGAGGTCGCACAATATACGGTGACACCTTCCACGTCGCGAACGCCGTCAACCAAGCGCTTCCACAGCTTCATTTCCTGGTCGTGGATGTTCTGGATGCCCTTCTCGGTTATCCATTTGACACCTCTGTACAAACCGCTGATACCCAGCATGTTCATAGTGCCGGCTTCCAGACGGTAGGGGTATTCGTCCAAGTGGGTGCGGACGGCGGAACGTACACCTGTGCCGCCATAACGGGTGTGGCGTACTTCCACGCCTTCGCTGACGTAGGAACCTCCAATGCCGGTCGGTCCCATCAGACATTTGTGACCCGTAAAGGCGTATGCGTCAACGCCGTATTCGAGCATGTTCATCTCTACAGCACCGGCGCCCTGGCTGCCGTCAACCACGAAAATAAGGCCGTTGTCTTTGCAGACCTTGCCGATTTCCTTGATGGGTTGGACAGTGCCGATGACATTGGAACACTGCGTGCAAACCACCATTTGGGTGTTGGATTTGATGGCTTTCTTGAAATCATCCGGATGAACGTAACCGGCTTCGTCGAAAGGAAGATAGGTTACTTCGATGATGCCCTGTTGCTCAAGGCAGTAAAGCGGACGGAGTACGGAGTTGTGTTCCAACATCGTGGTAATTACGTGCATGCCCTTGCGTGCGAGGCCTTGGATGAGGATGTTCAACGAGTCTGTGGCGTTATAGCTGAATGTCAGTCTGCGTTCGTCAACTTTGGCTCCACCATTGAAAAGTTGGGAGAGCATACGGCGAGTGTCTGTCAACAGCTCGCCGGTTTCAATACCGGCATCGTATCCTGCGCGCCCCGGGCTAACACCGTGTTCGCGGTAAAAGATGTTCATAAAATCGTAAACCTCTTGAGGCTTAGGATAAGATGTTGCTGAATTGTCTAAATAAATCATAAGCTTGGTTTTTAAAAACGGCGGCAAAAATACAAATAAATTTGTATAAAGGTCTATTCGCATTTTTTCTATCTTTGCGCGCTTTTTTTTGAAAGTATAAACTTAACTCCTCATAACAATGAAAAAGATCTTAGTCATTGGTGCCTGCGGACAAATCGGTTCCGAATTGACACCCGCATTACGCAAACAATACGGCACAGACAACGTCATTGCCGCTGATATGATTTATCCTTTGAAAGGTGATTTGGCAGATGCCGGTCCTTCCTGCAAAATTGATGCAACCAACGCTCAAGATATCGCTGATGCCGTAAAGAAATACAACATTGACGCTATCTTCAACTTGGCAGCCATCCTTTCCGCAAAGGCTGAAGCCAACCCGATGTTGGGCTGGAACGTCGGTATCGGCGCACTCCTCAACTGCTTGGAAGTCTCCCGCGAATTCGGCTGCTCTCTCTTCACTCCGAGCTCCATCGGCGCTTTCGGTCCGGATACTCCGCACGATATGACTCCGCAAGATACTATCCAAAGACCGCGCACGATTTACGGCGTCACCAAGGTTACTGGCGAATTGCTCAGCGACTATTATTTCAAACGCTTCGGTGTGGATACTCGTTCCGTCCGTTTCCCGGGCCTGATTTCCAATGTCACCCTTCCTGGTGGCGGTACGACCGATTATGCAGTGGAAATCTATTACGCTGCTGTCAAAGGCGAAAAATTCACCTGCCCTATCGCTAAAGGCACCTATATGGATATGATGTATATGCCTGACGCATTGAAAGCCGCTATGGATTTGATGGAAGCTGATCCTTCCAAACTCATCCACAGAAACTCTTTCAACATCACCGCTATGAGCTTCGAACCCGAACAAATCTACGCTGAAATCAAAAAGCACCTCCCGAATTTCGAAATGGAATACAAGTTCGACGAACTCCGTCAGGGCATTGCTGATTCCTGGCCAAATTGTATGGATGACCACTGCGCTCGTGAAGAGTGGGGCTTCAAACCGACCTACGACCTCGCTTCTATGACGGAAGATATGCTCAAGGTTCTTGGCGAAAAATACAAATAAGCATATAGAAACAATAACATATAATAATAATGGTAGGCGGGCTGTCCGATAGGATGGTCCGCCCCATTTGCTTTAGTTCCCTAGCGAATTTATTTTATGAAATCATCACGTACCCTTAGTTTTATCATTATTATCATTATTTATGTTGCGGCCTTTTTTGTCGGCTGGGCAACGTACAGATGTCCCTGCGTAGCGTCATGGCACGTGCTGTGGCGACTTTTTATCGCCGATGTGGTCGCAACGGTCTTTGTCTGGATTTTCGGACTGATATTCAAAAACGTGTCGGTCTATGATCCCTACTGGAGTGTGGCGCCGCCGGTGATGATGACGGCCTACGCCTGCCAGTTGGGCTCTTGGTCAGGCTCGATCGTGCTGTTGCTGATTGCCGTCTGGTGGTGGGGCATCCGCCTGACGGGCAACTGGGCCTACACCTTCCGCAACCTCAATTCAGAGGACTGGCGCTATACCAAGTACAGAACGGAAAAGAGCCCCTTCGTCTTCCAAATCATCAACTTCGCCGGACTGAATATGGTGCCGACGATTGTGGTGTTTATGGCGATGATTCCTGGCTTCAAAATTATAGAATATGGTCTGCCCGCAAATGCCCTTACGGTCTTGGCTTGTTTGCTTTGCATCGGTGCTGCCACGCTGCAACTGGTTGCCGACCATCAGATCCACCAGTTCATTCGCGAGAAGAAAGGTCGCGTCTGCAATGTGGGCTTGTGGAAGTACGGCCGCCATCCGAACTACTTTGGCGAGATTACGATGTGGTGGGGCGTCTATCTGATGTTCCTCTCTGTAACGCCGAATATCGCGCACGACTGGCTTTGGCTCATCGGCGCGGTGATGAACACGCTGCTGTTCTGCTTCATCAGCATCCCGCTGATGGAAGGCCGACAGCTGAAGAACAAACCGGAGTACGCGGAGTACAAAAAGCATACGAGAAAGTTCGTGTAAATTCTTTAGCCGACTAGATACTTGAACGAACGATTGTAGGGACGTGATTCATCGCCTCCGCCGTGACAGTCCCTGACATTATTCCAATTATTCTCATTATTCTAATTGGTGAAGGCTCGCCGCAGGTGTTCTCGCGTGTCGTTTTCTTTTGTACTTTTGCGACTTTAAAAAACGAGACTATGACGAAATTTTTACACCTCCTCTCCATATCCTTGATTTTTGCGGCGGCGCTCTGCTGCTGCGGTTGCAAAATCGATAACATCGAAAGCTGCGAGAATGTGCGGTTACTCGTCTCTAAGTCGGGATGCACGACCAACGACTGGCAGTTCCAGTACCGGGGCAAGTGGTATCCCGCCACCGTGCCCGGCAACATTCACGACGACCTGCTCCAAAACGGCCTGATTCCCGACCCGCACTTCGGCACCAATGAGGATTCTGTACAGTGGGTTTCCGACAGTACTTGGACCTACCGCCTCTTCTTTGACAAAGGGTGTCTTTCGGATCGTTCCTACGGTCATCACCAGTTGGTGTTCCAAGGGCTGGATACTTACGCGGAGGTCTATCTTAACGGCGAGCGCCTCAAAAGCGTGGATGGTGTCGAGTTGCCCAACAATATGTTCCGAGAGTGGGCTTTTGATGTGGAGGACAAACTTAAAGATAAAGACAACGAGCTGATTGTGAAATTCCTGCCGACCGCCCCCTTCGACAGCGTGGGCAAGTCTAAGGTGCCATTCCAGATGCCCGACACACGCGTGTTCACTCGCAAGGCGCAGTATGAGTCCGGCTGGGACTGGGGCCCGAAAATCAACACCTGCGGCATTTGGAAAGTCGTCTATCTCCGCAGCTGGAAGTATTTTAAGAAAAACAATCTCTATATCTATGATACCAAACCGACGCTCGACACGAATGGTGTGTGGGAATGTATGGTGGAACTGGACGTTGAGGCGGAGAAGAAAATGAAGGTGGATCTCTGCATAACGGCGGTGCCGCCTGCGGTGGATTCTTTGGATAGTACGAATCTGTTAGGACAGAATAACATCCGGGTTGTGCAGCGCAAGGTGTGTCTGCAAAAGGGGCACAACAAGATCTCCGTGCCTGTGAAAATCAAGCATCCGAAGTTGTGGTGGCCCAACGGACTGGGAGAGCCTAATCTCTATACTTTCACCGCACGAATTCGTTATAAACACAAGGACTATGTGGACGGCCATTTGCCCAATTGCGAGACGGTGCAGCACGGTTTGCGCACCATCGAGCTTAAGCGCGAAAAGGATGACATCGGCGAGTCGTTTGCCTTTGTGGTCAACGGCAAGCCCTGCTTTATGCGCGGCGCCGACTGGATTCCCGCGTCTTCTTATCCGGGCAAGATGGAGTGGCAGGATGGCAATGATTTGTACTATCAGCTGCTGCACGACGCGCAGGAGGTGAATATGAATATGATTCGCGTGTGGGGCGGCGGACTCTACGAGGATGACGCTTTCTACAGTTATTGCGACCAATTCGGACTGTTAGTGTGGCAGGATTTTATGTACGCCTGCAATCCCTATCCAGGTGATGAATCTTTCTTGAAGAATGCTAGAACCGAGGCCGTGGAGCAGGTTCGCCGCTTGCGCAACCACGCCTGCATCGCCGTCTGGTGCGGCAATAATGAAATCCACAACGGTTTGGAAGACTGGGGCTGGCAACAGGCGCTGAACTGGACGGATGCCCAGAACAAGCAGCTCTATCAGGATTTTCACAACCTCTTTGAAAAGACACTGCCCAAGGTGCTGAAAGATAATTTCCGCAATGCCAATTATGTCTCCACCTCGCCGACCTTCGGCTGGGGACACGACGAGTGCTGCACGCACGGCTGCTCCCACTATTGGGGCGTCTGGTGGGGCGAAATGCCTTTCTCCATCTGGCCCGAGAAGACCGGCCGCTTTATGACCGAGTACGGTTTCCAATCCTATCCCGAAATGGCAACCATAGAGACTTTTACCACACCCGCGGAGCGCCATCTGGACTCTCCTTCCTTGAAGAATCATCAGAAGCACGGTAGGGGAGTGGAGATTATCCGCAAGGCGATGGAAGAGGATTTCCATTATACGAACACCGACGACTTGGCGGAGTTTGCCTACGTCAGCCAGCTCGTCCAGACCGAAGGCATTGTGCAGGCCATCGATGCCCACCGCATCCAGCACGACAAGTGCCGCGGCACGCTCTACTGGCAACTCAACGACTGCTGGCCTGTGGCCTCCTGGAGCAGTATCGACGCCACCGGCCGATGGAAAGCCCTGCATTACCGACTGAAGGAGGCGTACGCCAATGTCTCTATCGCGGTACGGCACCACGAGGACAACACGCTGGACGTCTGTTTGGTGAATGACGGGCTCAAGGCGATGAAGGGCGAACTGAAGGTGAGTGCCTACGAAGTTTCAGGATCCAAGTTTCAGGTTTCAAGTTTCAAGGGTGAAGTAGGCGCTGATAAGGCTACGAAGGTGTGCGTGTTGCGTCCGGATGATTTCAAGGATGTGGCCGCGAATCGCGCCGCTTTGAAACTGCAGTTTGTAGTGGATGGCCAAGTGGTGGCCGAGCGGACCGCCTATTTCGTGAAACCTGGCGAACTGAAATGGACGAAAGGCGATATCCAGCAGAAAATAGAGGACTATGGCGACTATTTCGAAGTTACGTTGACCTCTCCGACTTTGCAGTACGGTGTGCAGGTTTTGGAAACCTCTGGCATCGAAGTGAAGTGGTCGGACAACTATTTCGACCTTCTGCCCAACGAGCCCAAGACTATTCGCTGTTATTACGATGCCGGCACAGGCGAGAAACCGAAGGTGGCGGTGAGAGCGATGGGGAAGTGAGAAGTGAGAAGTGGGAAGTGAGAAGTGAGAAGTGAGAAGTGGGAAGTGAGAGGCTTTGTAGGGACGCAATTCATTGCGTCCGGATGGGATAGAAACAGGGGAATACCTATATATGTTTACTATAGTAAGTCCTTCATTATTTGTCTGATTCTATAACACCTAAATTCCGCAGAATGAGAATTTGCTAATTCGAGAAGGAGTGCCTACATTCAACGCGCACGTGCGGGGGCGTTGAACTGTACTGATGTTGTCCCGGGGTGTCGTTTTTGAAGTCGCAGGGTACAACTTCCCACACCCGGAGTGGTCGGGGAATGGTTTGAGCCAAGAAGATGGGCTGTCAGAGTTTCAATTTGTCGTATGGTATGTCGGAATAGATTTGCAGCAGCAACCTTCTTTCGGAGTGCGTCCAGCGGAACGGGACCTGTATGAAGTTGAAGAGGAATCTCTTGGTTCTGGAGGTTGCCTCAATTCCGAAGTTTCCGGACTTGGCGACTCGCTTGGCCAAGAAGGCGAAAAAGTTGCAGATGAGAGCCGTGTGGATTATGAACACTGTGTTGTCGCATAAATGAATACGGCAGGTGTTTCTATTTGAAGTTGTTTCTAAGTTGTTTGTTAACAATGGTTTATCTTTTTTAAACGGCCAAAATCAAGAATAATATGCTAAATTGAGGTAAACGAAGTAAAAGAGACGAAAAAAGTATTATATTTGCCGCCGTTTTGGTCAACATAGGCCATAACCGAGAAAGACGCATTTGTGCCTTGTTCCTTAGATGTGAACTTCGACAACTCACAAGTTAAGATAGGAATATTTGGTAGAATGTAAGTCTCCATTGTATTGTATTCATGCTACTCATGATACATCACAGTGGAGCAATTCACTGACCATTATTTTATCTTAACGGGAGTCGAAGCCCAACATCTGAAAATAAGAGTACAGATGAATGGCTCCACTTTCTTCGTATGTATTGATCGTCACTTTTTTGAGCCAGGTGAAGCAAAAACCCTGCGAATATGAAGAAAATACACTCTCTAAGATCATTCATTTTAATCCATTATACAATATTTATGAAACAAATCTTTATCTTCTCTTTATTGTTTTTCGCTGTTGCGGTTGCTTCCGCGCAATCCGACTTCGTTCCAGTGGGCGGCATCGCCACAGGTGCTTCCGGCTCTGTTACCTATACGGTGGGACAGATTGCCGTGCAGAGTGCGAACAACGGTGACAAGTCCGTGCTTGAGGGCGTACAACAACCTTACGAGATTCAAACGGTAGGCGTAGATGAATACCCGGGCATCACGCTTGAAGCAATGGTCTATCCCAACCCGACGCAGCATTGCATTAACCTGCGCATAGCCAATTACGAGTTTCTGGCAAACGGCCTTACGACTCAGTTCTACGATGCCAACGGCCGCCTGCTGCAAACGCAGACCGTCAGCGAATCGCTGACAAGTTACGATCTGGGAGCCTATCCGGCCGCCACGTACCAGCTGCGCGTGCTGGACGGAAAGAGGCTGCTGAAGACGTTCAAGGTCGTGAAGGTGCGATAAGTGACAATTGAGAATTAGCTGTTTGTCAGTTTCTTTTTCATTGACTTGATGATGGACGTAGGCAAACGGATGATTTCGTCACAGTCGCCTCGGTAAAGCAACTCTATCCAGTAGGCTGTCTCGTCTGCTTCTTTATGGGCAATGTTAAGTTTTGACAGAAAATCTTTCTCAGACAGCAAATTCCATACTCTTCTCTTTAATTACGTTTTTCTTCATATTTGTAAGATTTAAACAATAAATATAAACTCAAAATAAACACCCCGCGAACGACTAAATAGGAAATTTATTGTTAACAAACAAAAATAATTATCAATTATCAATCATCAATTATCAATTATGAAAAGACTCTTTACCCTTTTCGCAATGTTTCTGCTCTCCGTCTGCCTCTTCGCGCAGGCACCGCAGAAGATGAACTACCAGGCGGTGGTTCGCAATGCCAACAACTCATTGGTGGCAAATCAGAATGTTTCTGTACGTATAACCCTGTTGCAAGGCAGTGCCACGGGTGCGGCGGTCTATTCCGAAACACACAATGTGCAGACCAATGCCAACGGCCTGATGACCTTGGAAATTGGCGGCGGCAACGCGGCCGACGGCTCGTTTGCAACTATTGACTGGGCAAATGGCCCGTACTTCATCAAATCTGAAATTGACCCCGAAGGCGGCATCAACTACAGCGTGACGACTACGCAACAACTGCTGAGCGTCCCTTACGCATTGTATGCTGCCACTTCCGGCAACGGTGAAGGCCCGCAAGGTCCTGCCGGTCCGCAGGGTCCTCAGGGTGACCAAGGCCCGGTGGGTCCGCAAGGCCCACAGGGAGAGCAAGGCCCGATGGGTCCTCAGGGTCCTGCCGGTGCTGATGGCGCAACAGGTCCGCAAGGCCCGCAGGGCGAACAAGGTGTTCCTGGTCAGACAGGTGCGGCAGGTCTCGGCATCGCTTCGGTAACCGGACCAGTCTCCAATGGCTTGGTTGATACTTATACCATCACTTACACTGACAATACCACCTCGACGTTTACGGTTACTAACGGCGCAAACGGCCAAAATGGCGCAACAGGTCCGCAAGGTCCGCAGGGCGAACAAGGTCCGGTTGGTCCGCAAGGCCCGCAGGGAGAGCAAGGTGTTCCTGGTCAGACAGGTGCGGCAGGTCTCGGCATCGCTTCAGTAACCGGACCAGTCTCCAATGGCTTGGTTGATACATATACCATTACTTATACAGACAATACCACCTCGACGTTTACGGTTACTAATGGCACGGATGGTCAAGATGGCGCAACAGGCCCGCAAGGTCCGCAGGGAGAGCAAGGTCCTGCCGGCGTAGGCATCCCGCAAACTTTGAGCTTGGATGGTAGTATTTTGACCATTTCCGATGGAAACAACGTAACACTTCCCGAAGGTTTTAGTGGAGATTACAATGATTTGACCAATAAACCGGAAATTCCGACAGTCCCCACCAATGTGAGTCAGTTGTCCAATGACGCCCATTATGTGGATAACAGCAACTGCTCAGCCGTAAACTTCTGTGACTTGTTTAATGCTACTATGAATATGCAGAACTCTATGAACACTATGCAAAACTCTATGGCTTCTATGCAAAACGATTATAATGATCGTTTGGATAGTATGCAGAATGTTATTGATGAATTGAACGATCAACTCAACCCAACATTCGTTTGCGGAAAATATGTGGTGAAAGACCACGAAGGGAATGCGTACAAAACGGTGCAGATAGGCAATCAATGTTGGACTAAAGAGAATATGCGTTGTACCACATCTCCCAGTACGGGAACAAATATTCTGGACCAAACCTTCTCTTATTCAGGTAAAAAAGCCTTTTATCCACAAGGAAATGTCTCCAATGTGGCAAAGTATGGATTGTTGTACAATTGGAATGCTATGGTGGATACTTTTAATACGGCATTGGGTGAAACAAGTATAGGCTCAACAGGTGATGCCGTAAATGTTACTTTTTCAGGCAAACGTCGTGGTATCTGTCCGAAAGGTTGGCACGTGCCCAATATGTCAGATTTTTCGGGACTTACAAATGCCGTGTCCAGCCAAAGTTCAAATAGATGTAATAGCTCAGGCAATAGTATTGCAAAGGCGCTTGCTTCTACGGAAGGATGGACCAATAGCACGACAGCTTGTGCTGTGGGCAATACGCCAAGTGATAATAACGCCACTGGCTTTTCAATGACTCCAGCAGGTACTGCTACCCAATTGTACGGAGGTTCTACGCGTTATATGTATTTCTCCGAACAGGCAATCATAGGCTTGGCTTACCAGAACTCTACTACGAATTATTATTATGCAGTCCGATATCTGGCCTATAACAATGCGGCTGTGGCATCTAACATGCAGCAGGCAAAAGCTAACCCGGTCTCCGTCCGTTGTCTTCGTGATGCTGATTTGGATCCCCAACCCGCAAAAAATGAAGTCGATAGCGCTCACGTCAATGACGTGAATAATGAAGAATCCGACAACACCTGCTGTATTGAGTTGGGTGCAAGAATAGGGGAACTGGAATCCAGCGTGGAATCTTTGTTGGACGTTATTGCTGATTTGCAAAATACGGTGAACAATCAAACCGAAATGATCAACAACTTTTATAATGACATCAACAATTTGCAGGGCGGCATAGATAATATAAACGACTATTTGGATACGGCACTTAACCGTATTCTGAAACCGGAAGTGACGACCAAGGCTATAACGAATTTCAGAGGCCAAATAGCCACATCCGGTGGTGACATCACTTCTGATGGCGGATCTCCAGTGACGGCTTGTGGCATTTGTTGGAGCGTGTCCCCATTCCCCACTCTCGCCGACCATTATACTGTCGATAGCGTAACTGCGGGCAGCTTTACCAGCCAAGTCGGAGTTCTGGATTTTGGTAAGACCTACTATGTGCGCGCATACGCAACCAACAAGGCCGGCACGTCTTACGGAACGCCGTATAGTATAACCACACCCAATTTCTCGTGCGGTGATACTCTGATGGATTTTGACGCTAATGTCTATCATACCCTCGTGCTTGGAACCCAATGCTGGTTGAAAGAAAATATCCGCTCCGCTCATTATAGTGATGGAACGCCGATTACATTGGCTTCCAATACTTCAAGTCAAACGGTGGGTTATCGTTATGCTCCAAATAATGGATCTGCTGACGTGAATACGTATGGCTACCTGTACAATTTTACCGCCACAATGAATGGAGGAGATCCAAACTCAAGTAACAATGTGCAAGGCGTTTGTCCTACGGGTTGGCACGTGCCGAGTGCTAATGAATGGACAACCCTGACCAATTATGTGGGAAACCAAAGCCAGTATATTTGTGATAGCAATACTACATACATATCAAAGGCATTGGCTGCCACAACGGGTTGGAGCAGCAATACAAACACTTGTGCGCCAGGTTATGACCTGAGTTCTAACAATGCTACGGGATTTTCGATCTTGCCCGCTGGCTATTTCGACATTGTCAGTAAAAGATGTTATAATTATGGTACCCTTGCTGGTTTTTGGTCAACATCTGCGGCCATGGGAATGACTAGTGGTGGTGTTGTGTTTATGCCGAAAGTGTTAACTTTTGACTCTGGTCCAAACTCCTTAATGCAAACGTGGGGCGGTGACTTGGGATATTCGGTCAGATGCGTCCGTGATTAGTGATTCATAGTGCCTCCGAGCATCTTTGCAGCAAGGAGGCACTTTTTTATATGTTTTTTATTGTTCGTCGATTTTTTTTGTATTGATATAGATAATGAAAAAGTTCTTGTTTTTATGTTGGTTGGTTTGCGTGATAACGAGTCTGTTTGCACAGGAGAATGTGGTATTGACATTTACTGGAAAAAACGTCAGCAGTGATTATGTCCGATTGCACAAGGTGATTGTGAAGAATATCACACGGGAATGGGAGGATACTTTAATTTATCCAGACACGATTATGATGCTTGGGAGCGTGGGTATTGATGACAATGCGGCACAGAGATTCACTTTGTCGCAGAATGTGCCCAATCCCTTTGACGGTGTTTCAGATTTCACCTTGCAACTACCTGATGCCGGGGATGTCTTCTTGGAAGTCCACGACTTGCAAGGAAAGCGGATCACATATTATAAAAACAAGTTCACCGAAGGATTGCACTTCTTCAGAGTGCAGCTGAGTACGGCTCAAAGCTATGTGTTGACGGCGACCTTTGGAAAGAAGAAGGAGTCTGTCAAGATGATCAATAAAGGGAATGCCGGATATGATCGAATCCAATATCTGGGTGACGGGATGAAAAATACTATGTCTATACAACTGGATGACTATAAGTTGAATAGCACAAAACCGTTTACTTCAGGCGATTATATGTCGTATGAGGGTTATGCTGTAGTGGATGGAGTAGAGTATCAAAGCGAATCCATTGAGCAGAGCCAGTTCGTGTCCCAATCATTTGATTTGGTTTTTCCCAGTGTCATTTTCCCACCAAGAGTTACAGTCAGTATCATTACGGATATTTGTACTTCTGCCGTGGGTGGAGGAGAGGTGGTGTCGGACGGTGGAGATGCCGTCACGGCCAGAGGCGTGTGCTGGAGTATGGCACCGAATCCGACAATTGCGGATGCTCATACGGTTGACAGTATGGGAGTAGGGTATTTTTCAAGTTTCCTGTCCGCTTTGACTCCAGACACTTTATACTATGTGCGCGCATACGCTACCAATAGTGCCGGCACTTCGTATAGTGAGGAAATAATGTTTAGAACACCGTCACGGCCTGTCGTTTCCATAACGGCTCTGTCAGTTGTAAACGCATCTTCCGTAATTGTAGAGGGGAATATATCTTTGGATGGCGGATCTCCCGTTACCGCTCGGGGTGTTTGCTGGGGTACTTCGCCCAATCCCACGATTGACGACAACTGTATAGTAAACGGAGCCGGTATTGGAAGCTTTTCAAGTGCTTTATGGGATCTTCACCAGGATACGACGTATTATGTGCGCACGTATGCCACCAATTGTCTGGGTACAAACTATAGTGAGGCGATGATGTTCACCACGACGGCAGCTCAGGCTTTTGTTTGCGGTTCTTCAATGATTACGGACTTTGATGCGAATTTGTACAATACCGTTCAAATTGGAGAGCAGTGTTGGATGAAGGAGAATGTCCGTTCGGAACATTTTAGTGATGGAACGCTGATTGCGGCTGCTACGGGCCACTCGCCTTCAAACTCCATTCCATATCGTTTTCCATTCAATAATATCGGTAGATTGGAATATCTATACAACTGGCCGGCCGCGATGAATTGCGATTCCGGTTCCAATGCCTATCCGAGTGGTGTACAAGGGGTTTGTCCGGCAGGCTGGCATTTGCCCAGTATGGTCGAATGGAATGCGTTGAATAATTATGTTGGCAAACAAAGCCAATATCTGTGTGGAGATCATTCTGCAAACACGGCCAAAGCACTGGCTTCTGATAGCCTGTGGGTGCCGGATACGAATTTTTGTGCAGTGGGAAATATGCAGCAGTACAATAATGGTACGGGCTTTACGGCACTGCCTGTGGGATACTGCAGTCACAACAATAGCAGCAACATTAGTTTTGACGGTCAAGGTTTCTTTGCCTCTTTTTGGAGTTCGATGCCCTATAGTACGGACCGGGCAATATACGTCAATCTTCATCACTATGGCTCTGTCTTGTATAGTGGCAACCGAATGCGTTTCCACGCCTCGGCAGTTCGCTGTCTGAAAGATAATGCAGAATTGGCTGCCGTTGCCACGGATACGGTTTCGGTGGTGACGGCATACGCTGCGAAAAGTGGCGGGAAAGTAATCTCTTTCGGTAACGCCTCTGTCATATCTTGTGGCGTTTGCTGGAGTACCGCGCCAGAACCTACGCTTGCCGATGACCACACCTCGGATCTTCTGGAGGACAGTTCTTTTGTTAGCATAATGAATGGGCTTTCGGCCAATACCACCTACTATGTGCGCGCTTACGTGACCAATGCCTTGGGTACGGCATACGGAAATGAGGTTTCTTTTACCACCAATGATTCCTACGATTTCATCTGCGAATTGGCGCAGGCTATGGATTTTGACGGCAACAGGTACAATACTATTCAGATAGGCACGCAATGCTGGCTGAAGGAAAATCTCCGAACGGTCCACTACGGCGACGGAACTCTGATTGCCTTGGGCGATACGTTGAATCGAACGGTTCCCTTTCGTTATTATCCCAATGGAGACAGTAATAATGTCGATACGTATGGTTTCCTGTATAATAGTGCGGCCGTCATAAATGGAGAACATTCTTCCAATAAAGTTCCGAGTGAAGTGCGCGGCATTTGCCCCGAGGGATGGCATCTGCCAAGTGATGCCGAGTGGTATATATTGGAAAATTTTGTCAGCAGCCAGCAAGGGTATGTTTGCAATAGCACTACGAATATTGCCAAAGCGTTAGCCTCTGACATAGGATGGAGCAGTAGCACAGGATCGTGCGAAGTGGGGAACAATCAAAGTTCGAATAATGCCACTCGCTTTTCGGCACTGCCGGCAGGTTATACGGCTTATAATACTAATCCGTATGCGTCAAACTTTTGGAAAAGAGGAGCCTATTTTTGGACGGCAACCCTGTACCAGAATAATGAGAATGCGCTATTGCGTTATGCAAGATATCTGCAATACAACAGTGCTATTTTGAATCGTTATCCATGCAATACGTTTGATGCTTATTCTGTTCGATGCCTTAGAGATTATATCCTTCCGCCTACGGTTACGATTGGCGAGGTTACGAATATCGGCTTGGATAGTGCGGTTGTAATTGGAAATGTTACGGCTGATGGTGGTGATACGGTATTTGAACGAGGAATTTGTTGGAGTATGTCACCCAATCCGACCACGGATGATGAGGCTTTAATTGCAGGTGGCGGTGAAGGCTCGTTCACAGGCATATTAACGAACCTTTCAGAAGGTACAACCTATTATGTCCGAGCATACGCTATCAACAATGCAGGCACCGGATATAGTGAACAGGTGTCGTTTACGACGAATATGCCTGCCTTCGAGTGCGGCTCTTCAACTGTTTGCGACTATGACGGGAATGTTTATCATACGATGCGGATCGGTTTGCAATGTTGGATCAAGGAAAATATGCGTGCGGAACATTTCAGTGATGGTACTCCCATCCCCCATCTCAATACTCAGTCAGGTGGAGATAGAATAGCACGTTTCAGTCCGAACAATAGTGCGGCAAATGTGGCAGCATACGGATACCTATACACTCGTAGAACAGCATTGAATAACGTCGATAATTCAACGGCCAAACCGAGTGGAGTGCAAGGGGTGTGTCCAGTAGGCTGGCATGTGCCGAGTATGGCTGAATGGAACACGCTGTTTTCTTACGTGGGAAGTCAAATCGCGTATCAATGTGATAATAATTCTGCCAATATAGCTGCAGCTTTGGCTTCAACTACGGGATGGAATAGCAGTACTAAGAACTGTGCAGTCGGTACTTCTCCCAGCAATAATAATGCAACAGGATTTTCAGCAATGCCCGCAGGCAACGGATATGGATACTATCTGGAGTTTGGACAGAATGCGTATTTTTGGACAACTAACAAATATAGCTTTTCCGACGGCATACGGATACAGATTAATTATGATACTTCTAAGGTGACCAGTGACCACGTGACGAATATGATGCCTTATTCTGTTCGATGCGTTCATGATGTTTACTTTGCGCCAAATATTCCTACAATCTCGATAGACACGTTTAAAAACATCACTCCTTATTCTGCCCAGTGCGATGTACAAGTGCCTTCTGACGGAGCTTATGCCGTGACAGAACGCGGGGTGTGTTGGAAATCCTCACCGAGTCCTACTGTTGAAGAAGATGACCATACTTCAAATGGAGTTGGAATAGGAACATTTACAAGTGAAATTCTAGATTTGTCATCTGATGCAACCTACTATGTGCGGGCGTATGCCACCAATGCTATGGGTACAGCCTATAGTGAGGAAAAAATCCTAACAACACTCAGTCTGTCCTTGCCAATAGTTACAACGAATGAAGTCTCCGATATCTCTATATATTCAGCTACGGCAGGTGGAACCGTCGAATCAGCCGGAAATGATACAATAGTTGTTAGTGGTGTATGTTGGAGTACTGTTCCAAATCCTACAGTTGCAGACAGCCACACGACAGATGGCACAGGAATAGGGAGTTTTGTTAGTCATCTTACTGGTCTTGCTTTTTCTACTACCTATTATGTACGCGCATACGCCACCAATAACGCCGGTACGGCATACGGCGAAGAAAGGACGTTTACCACGCTTTCTTTGAGTATGCCTTCCGTTATCACAGGTGCGGTGTCAAATATTAATACCACTACAGCTACTTGTGGTGGCACTGTCGTTGAGGATGGTGGTGACGGCGTTATCGCCCGCGGTGTTTGCTGGAGTACGTCTCACAATCCTACGATAGCAGACAATTATACGGTCGATGGAGTAGGCTTAGGTGATTTCAGCAGCGAGATTACGGGGCTCACACCTGCTACCACATTCTATCTCCGTGCGTATGCTACCAATGATTTGGGTACCGCGTATGGTGAAGAGGTCGTGTTTGTCACCCCTGCTTTTTCTTTGCCTACAGTAACCACAAAGATGGTGTCCGACATTTCCGCCACGACTGCCAAGTCAGGAGGCACTGTTGTTTCGACAGGAGGCCTGTTTATCATCGCTCGCGGTGTGTGTTGGAACACCTCTCCCGATCCTACTGTTGCAGATAATCATACGACTGACGGTGCGGCTTTGGGCAACTTTGTCAGCAATATCACAGGTCTTGATGCGAATACCACGTATTATCTGCGTGCGTATGCAACCAATAGCGTAGGAACCGCTTACGGAACACCTGTTGTTTTTACTACTACCACTTTGAATGTCAATGATGGACAACCTTGTTCGGGGAATGCCACGGTTACGGACTACGATGGCAATACGTACCATACAGTTCAAATAGGAACACAGTGTTGGATGAAGGAGAATATGCGTGCTGAACATTACAGCGACGGAACGAGCATTGCTTTGGGCAGTGACACAAGCAGCACCATCGCCTATCGTTATTGCCCGAACAATAGCAGCTATTATGTGGCCACGTATGGATATCTGTACAATTGGCCGGCGGCTATGAAGGGCGTCGCATACTCCAATGTCAATCCTTGTGGCGAACAGGGTGTCTGCCCTACGGGTTGGCACCTGCCAAGTGACGCGGAATGGACTGTCTTGACTGATTATGTGAGTGCGCAATCTCAGTACCAATGTGGAGGCAACGCTTCTCAAATTGCCAAAGCATTGGCCTCGACAAATGCGTGGAGCACAAGTTCAGAAATTTGTGCAGTTGGCAATATGGTAGAAAACAACAATGCAACGGGCTTTTCTGCGCTTCCTGCCGGTGTGTTTTACAAGACGAATTACCAGGGCTTTAATGTGCATGCATACTTTTGGACTTCTACAGGGAGTAGCAAATACGCGTATTACCGTCAAATGAGTAACTTTATGCCGAATGTTTACCGATATGATACTTATTATCACGCTGGTCATTCTGTGCGTTGTCTTCGAGACCAAAGTACTTTACCTTCTGTAACAACGGGATCTGTTTCCAACATCTCATTCTCATCCGCAACTTGTGAAGGCAATGTGGTCTGTGATGGCAACGAACCTGTTACTGCTCGAGGCGTGTGTTGGAGCACGTCGCATAATCCTACCGTAAGCAATGCCCATACCATTGAAGGTGGAGGTGTCGGTAGTTTTATCAGCAATCTTACCAATCTTTCGCTTGGTGCTACCTACTATGTTCGTGCCTACGCCACCAATAGCCTTGGAACAGCATACGGTGTTGAGGTGAGCTTTACCGCCACAAGGTTCCCCATCATATCGACGGCTGCAATCACCAATGTGACTGGAACCACTGCCACTTGCGGAGGAAATGTGTTGAACGAAGGCTCTGACCAGGTTACCGCGCGAGGCGTGTGTTGGAGCACGTCGCATAATCCTACCTTGAACGATACCCATACGGTGGATGGTAGTGGCCCCGGAAGTTTTGTCAGCAGTTTGGCCAATCTGTCACCGGGTATTACGTACTATGTCCGTGCTTATGCCACCAACGGGATCGGCACCGCGTATGGCAATGAGTTGGTATTTAATACAATTGTTGACATCTACAATCCTTGTCCGGGAACTCCTACCGTAACGGACTTTGACGGCAATGTATATAATACCGTACAAGTTGGCACCCAATGTTGGACGCGGGAGAATTTGAAAACCACGCATTATAGCGATGGAACAATTATCGCATTGGGAACCGGTTCAAGCTATGATCAGCCTTATCGTTACTGTCCAAACAATGATGCCAATAATGTGGATGATTACGGGTATCTGTACAATTGGAAAGCGGTGGTTCGTAACGAAGACGTTTCTCAGCAAGTACAGGGCATTTGTCCTATGGGATGGCACGTGCCGCGTGATAATGAGTTCAAAACACTGAAAAATTATGTAAAAGCCCAAAGTGAGTTTCAATGCGGCAATAATGACACTTATATTGCTAAGTCACTGGCTTCCAATTCGGGATGGAGAAATAGTACATCTTCGTGCGCTGTTGGAAATAATCAGTTTAACAATAATGCGACAGGCTTTACGGCAGTACCAGCGGGTTACTATGAGCTCAACGGCAATACTTGTTCGGGCTTTGGAGAGGGTACACATTTTTGGAGCACCCAGATTGGAATTTATGATACTACGGGTGCGAATGGATATATTATATCTTATGGCGGCGCAGTATTCAATGATTATTTCATTGATCAAAGGGTTGGCCGTAGTGTCCGCTGTGTGAGAAATTAGTTGAGGTGAGAAACGAGAATTACCCTCGAAACTCCCTATTCCTCCTGCTCATAATAGTAAGAGTAGTCGATGCCATTCATGAACATCTCGCGGCTGTGGATGTGAACAGATCACTCTCAAAAAGGGTGTATGCTTTCTTCCGACTTTGTCCATCAATGGTGTTGTCACTGTAGGTGAGCCAGTCAAGAAATTTGGTGGCCTTGGTGTTGTTGATAGACTTCGCGAGGGATGACACTCCTTCGGCATCAAGCGTGTCGGTAAGTCTTCGCTTTCCGTCGGGAGCAATTAATTTCAACTGGTTAGTGCCACTAACCAGTTGATTGTTCTCTTTCTTTTATTTGTTCTTCAGATATTTCCAATAATTACGTGTCTTGGTATAGTCATCTTGCTCATTGATGGCGCCGATGACGTCCAACACGGAGAAAAACCATTTGCTCTCCGCATCGCTCCAAACGGCACGTACCTCGTGGTCGTTGTAAAAACGTATTGATATTTTATTTTCCATAGTTTATCCCTCTTCAAAAAGTATCGAATGTTCTGGCCTGTCCCAACTCCCCAATCCCATCCGTACTCTTTAAACTTTAAACCTTAAACCATTATTCATTATTCATCATTCATTATCCATTAACCATTCATCTTTCCCTAACTACATCTTAATTCTCTTGAACATTCTGTTCCAGCGAATCTTACCTTTGTCGCTCCAACTTTTGAACTTGTCAACAGACAGCCATACGAAGGAGGCCTTGCCGACGATGTGGTCTTCTGGGACAAAGCCCCAGAAACGGGAGTCGGCAGAGTTGTGGCGGTTGTCACCCATCATAAAGTAGTAGTTTAACTTGAACGTGTAGGAGGTGGCTGTTTTGCCGTTGATGAGGACCTTGCCGTCTTTAACCTCTAGTTTGTTGTTCTCGTATTGTCGAATGATTTGTTCGTAAAGGACAATGTTTTTGGCATTCAATTGGACGGTCATTCCTTTGGCGGGCACTACAAGCGGTCCGAAATTGTCCTTGTTCCAACTGTATTCGGGAGAATGCGGGAAAATGGACGGGTCGTATTCTCCGGCTTTGTCTTCAAGGACTTGTACCATAAAGCCCATTTTGCGGATTTTGCCGCATTGTTCGGCGTTGAGGCGATAGACGGAGTTGTATTGGTCGTATTGCTGTACATCCTCTTCGTTGATGTTCAAAGACTTACGTTGCTTGGTGGAAAGTTGTAAGCCTGTTGGATTGGACACGAGGTAGGAGTACTGAATTCTTTTGGGATTGGTGACGGCCTTGCCGTTGATATAGACCTGTTTGCCTACAATTTTGAGTTCGTCGCCAGCCACGGCGATGCAGCGTTTGACGTAGTTCTCGCGTTTATCTACGGGGCGAGCCACTACGGTGTATTCTTTGCGGACAGCTTCACGGCCTTTGCCGGGATAGTAGTTGCCGCCGTATTTCTGTTGGTACATCGCAATTGTTTCAGGCGCATAGCGGTAGAAAATGTTTTGCTTTTCGGCCTGTGGGGCGTTGGGATTGAGCATTGCCTCAAATTCTCGCACGATGGCATAGTAGCTTTCAGCCTGGCGCTCCAGTGCCACGGTGTCGCCGTCTGGATAGTTGAATACCACGACGTCGTTGTTTTTAACGGGATGTGCGGGCTTGATGCGGAGATAGGGCAGTTTGATGATTTCCGAGTAAGACTTGGCCTGCTTGGTCAGGGGCAGTTTGTTGTGTACGAACGGGACGGCAACCGGGGTGTTGGGTACGCGCACACCGTAGGTGTATTTGTTGACGGAAAGGAAGTCGCCAATCATCAGCGAACTCTCCATAGACGATGTCGGGATGGTGTAAAGCTCGAACCAGCAGGCGCGGATGATGTAGGCGGCAGCCACTGCGAAAATGAGGGCGTCAACCCAGGAACGCGCGCTGTTCTTCTTGATTTCAGGCAACTCGCGGATATACTGCTCCTTGGATGAAAATCCCAAATAAGGCATATAGAAAGGGAATAACATCGTGCCGAAAATCAGTGGCAGGTAGCTGTTCTTTCCAAAATGATGGATGGTCTCCCAAATGATGTAGAAGAACATAAAGATGCCTAAATAGGGGAGGAGGAACAGTAAGAACCACCACCACTTCTTCCCGATGATGTCGTGAATCCATAGCCAAATATTGTAAAACGGGATGATGGATTTCCAAGGCTCAAGGCCTGCTTTTTTGAAAATTCCCCAAAGGCCGATCTGCCAGCCTAAAAACGATATGATGAGGATGATGATAAGTGCGGTGGTTGATAAAATCATAATTTGTTAATGCGATAATGTGTTAATGTGTTAATTCGATAATGTGGAACAGTGGTAAGGTAGATTAGTTGAAATGTAGATGGGTATAAAACCTGAAACCAGCTTCTACACGAGCAGCGAGATTTTCTGAAACTCATACACTCCCGGGTGTTCGTGCAGCCAGAGGGCGGCGCGGATAGCCCCGCGGGCGAAACCCTGTCGGCTGTGCGCCGTATGCGTGATTTCGATGTCGTCATCGTCGGAGTGCCAAACGATTTTGTGAATGCCTGGCACCGTGCCTATGCGGTTCGCCTTGATGGGCAACGCCATCTTGTCATTGACCGGCTCGTCTGCTAATTCCCAATGGTCAAGTCTGTTAACGCATTCGAGAATGTCTTTGGCTAAACGAATGGCCGTTCCGCTGGGCGCGTCTTTTTTGGTGACGTGGTGCGTCTCCTCTATAGTGGCGGCATATTGCTCTTGTTCGTTCATTAGCGATGACAGCGTCTTATTGAGCTGCATAAAGAGGTTGGCACCGATACTGAAGTTTGAACCATATACGAGGGACCCGCCTAATTTCTGGCAGGATTCTGTCACGTAGCCGAGTTGCTCGAGCCAGCCGGTTGTGCCTACCACGACGGGCACGTTGTTCTCAAAAGCTTTCAGCATATTGCTGACCGCCACTGAAGGCATAGAAAAATCGATAGCTACATCGGCTTTGCGAAAATCGGAGATCTTGTTCCTCCAATCTTCCTCATTGTCAATAATGGCTACAATTTCCTGTTGGTCGGCTATCAGAAGTTGCTCAACCATCTTGCCCATTTTACCATATCCGAGAAGTGCGAATTTCATTATATAGGTGAACTGTGAACTGTGAACTGTGAACTGTGAATTGTGATATTAAGATGTTAGGTAGATGAAACCTGAAACTTGAAACCTGAAACCTAGAACTTCAGCGTCACGGTTGCGCCGTACGATGGTCGCGAGGTGGTGAGGCTTGGTACGAGGGTGGGGGTCCAGTGTAGGGAAAGGTCGTCGGAGATGTCGAAGTAGTAGAGATGCGCATCCACCATGGCATCAATGATATTCAGCGCATAGACGATAACGCCTACGCCGATGAAGATTTCCATTTTGCGCATACAGTCGTTTTTGAGTTGCACGAGATTTTCAGTGGGAGTGAGTGCGAAGTTTGGATTCAGCAGCTCTGTATGGCCGTCGCGGCGATTGATGAATTCGTTGCGGTAGGCGACCATCTTTTCCGCGTTTTGGTAGATAAAGTAACCGCAAACCTCGAGCCCCGCGTAAATGATGGGGATTTTCCAAGCCTTGTGGTTGTAAATCTGTCCGCCTCCGGGTATGAGTGACAACAGCATCGCGGTGGAGGTCTTGTGTCGTTCCACTTTTACGGAATCGGAGGCTTTCACTTGGGTGGGGGTGATGTCAGCAGGTGTAATAACAGAATCGTTTTGAGCTTTTAGTGACAAGCCCAAAACGATAAATAATATAGATAGTAGAAGTGCTCTTATTTCTGTCATTGTTCACCCGAAAAAAACAGCGACATAACGTGCGCTGTGTGGATTTATTGTAGGAGTCCCATAATGCGTTTGAGTTCGGCGTCGGATTCAAACGGTATGACCAAAGTGCCCTTTCCGGAAATGTCCTTTTTAATCTTGACTTTGGTTTGAAGCTTTTTGGAAAAGTCGGATTGGAAGGAGCGAACCTCGTCGGAAAGCGTGATTTTGACTTTGGTTTTTTTATTTTGGGAATCGGATAAGTATTTCTTGACGAGGGTTTCGGTTTGGCGAACGGAAAGTCCGTCACGAATGATTTCGCGAACGATTTTGTTTTGCAGTTCTTCGTCTTCCACGACCACTAAGGCGCGTGCGTGGCCCATAGAGATTTTCTTGTCGCGAACGGCAATTTGTGTCTCGGAGGCTAATTTGAGCAGACGGAGGTAGTTGGAAATCGTACTGCGGTCCTTACCGAGCTTGTCGCTCAATTCTTCCTGTTTGAGGTTGCATTCGTCGATGAGGAGTTGGTAGCAGAGGGCGACTTCTATAGCGTTGAGGTCGGAACGTTGGATGTTTTCGACAAGGGCCATCTGTACGGATTGAACGTCATCGACGGTGCGTACGAAGGCGGGAATTTCTGTCAGCCCCGCCAGTTTGGCAGCGCGGAAACGGCGCTCGCCGGAGATAAGCTGGTATTTGCCGTTCTCTATAGGACGGACGGTGACAGGCTGAATCAGCCCGTAAGTGCGGATGGACTGTGCCAAATCCTGCAATGCCTGTTCGTCAAAATGTGTTCTCGGTTGATAAGGGTTGACCTCGATAGAGTCGAGTTTTATGAAGCTGTTGTTGCCGACAGCGTAAGAATTGTTGGCGCGGACCGGAATTTCGGCACCTCCCAGTAGAGAGCCGAGGCCGCGGCCAAGAGGTTTGTCATTTTTTGTCATAATATTAATGTTTAGATGGTATAACCGTTTCTCATTAGAAATTCTTTGGCAAGATTGAGGTAGTTGGTGCTGCCGCGTGACTGAACGTCGTAAAGGACAATGGGTTTGCCGAAGCTTGGGGCTTCGCTGAGACGTACATTTCTGGAGACGATGGTGTCGAATACAATGTCTTTGCAGTGCAGTTTGACATCGTCAACCACCGCGTTGGAGGATTTGTAGCGGGAGGTGTACATAGTCAGCAGGATGCCTTCGATGGAAAGTTCGGGGTTCATGTTGGATTGTACGAGACGTACGGTGTTGAGGAGCTTGCCGAGACCTTCGAGGGCGAAGTATTCGCATTGGACGGGAATAATCACGGAGTCGGCGGCCACGAGTGCGTTCAAGGTGATGAGGCCCAGTGACGGCGCACAATCGATGAAGATGAAGTCGTAGTCGTTCTTCAGCATGTAGATGGCGTCCTTCATACGGTACTCACG
>JAZRYT010000079.1:0-2671 GCA_045600905.1 Bacteroidales bacterium | reverse complement strand
GCAAAGCGTATTTCTTCCAATCGCTGCCGGCATAACGCTGGCCGACGACCGACATTTTGCGGCGCAGGACTTCGATGAGGAAATTGCCATCGCCGCAGGCGGGTTCAAGGAAACGGCTGTCGATGCGAAGCGTTTCGTCCTTCACAAGGTCGAGCATGGCATTCACCTCACGCGGATTGGTGAACACCTCGCCGTGGTCAGCCACCCGCTTTTTCGATTTTACTTGGGTGTTTTCGGGCATTTGTTCGGTTTTAGGCGCGTCTGCCTTTTTACCTAAAACCTATCAAGCCAAGCACAAAAGAAACGTGGACGAATCTTATCCACATTCCGGGTGCTTGGCCAGAACCCTTACATACCAGATAAGAACGCCCACGTTGTACGCGGACGCTCACTGTTATCTTCTGGTATGTAATTCCTATGCGGCCAAGCTTTGGAATGATTTCAGAATAGCAGCAAACGCTATGATTAATAATATGTTAGTTTATTCTATAGTCTTTATTTTTCGTTAATTACTTTCTTTTCTATTTTTTGCATAAACAGGTTGCAAAAGTACACAAAATTATCACCCATTTTCGGAATTGGATTTTTTGTTGTACGTTTGCCGTTGAAAATTTTACAGCAATATCCTTATGACATTTGAAGAAAAAATACACGAAATCCTATATCAACACCTCCTGTCCCATAACGAAATAGATGTCCGCTTTCCTGATGCCATCGACATCGAGGACAAGTGGCCTTCCGTCGGGCAATCCTATATGGCTGACGGCATTCGGGAATTCAGAGACTACCCCACCGTGAGCCTCGGTTGGATGATGTACGTCGGCATGGCTGTGGCCAAGTTCTGGGACGAAGAGTGGGAAATCTATGGCAACCTTGAAGATTTATACCTCTATCTGCGCGACAAGGAGGGTTTCGACAGTATGGACGAATACATCCGCCGCGATGTGCTGCAACTTCGCGCGCCCGACTACGACGCCACAGAATCCTTGGTGCAGTCGTGTGCCGAAATGGCCTATTCCGCCCTCCGACACGAAAACATAGAGCCCGGCACGCAGCAGGCTTTTGAGGCTTACGTGGCCTGCCTGCACCAACTCTATCTAATGGGAGCCTCCGTGCAACTTTACCGGATGGGATACAAGATGAAGGCATTGTAATAGTGGGGCAATGATGTGATTGGGTGGTCACTTAAAATACATTCCCCAACAGCCAGTCTATCGCGTTAATTTTGCGTATGCCATCATAATCGCCACCAACATCTACATCCAAAGTCAACAGATATTTCGGATAATTATCAGACAGACTTTGTAATGGCTTCAATTCTCGGGCAAGTGTCTCAGGCTCTCGAACCGTTTCCGCAATCTGATAATAGCAAAGACCTCTTTCATCAATAGTTACAAAATCAATTTCCAAATTATCGCATTTACCAATATACACCTGCGAATGACGACGCAACAATTCCAAATAAATGATGTTTTCCAACACTCGGCCCGAATCAAATTTTCTTGTTCCTAAAAGCATCATTCTGAATCCAGGATCAACAATATAGTATTTCCCCAATGATTTCAGATATTGTTTTCCTTTAACATCGTATCTCTTTGCTTTGTATATGATAAAACTCTCTTCCAAACAATTGAGATAACGTTCAACAGTCTTTGTATCTATCTTCCTCCCGTTGGAAGTCATTGTATCGGCAATACTTTTCGACGAAACCGGATTCCCAATATTGTCAAAAACGAATTCCACCAAACTTTGCAACATCAGGACATCGGCGATTTTACTCCGCGCAACCACATCTTTAAGAACGATTGTATTATACAAACTCAGCAGATATTCGTGTATAAGGTCTGACCTTTTTTCTAACGAGGGAACGAATGGGAAAGATCCAAAACGAGTATAATCCACATATAACTTTTGTGGATCGGAAATAGAATTTTCAAATGTGGAATATTCCAAAAACGATAGCGGGAGCATTTTGATTTCAACATAGCGACCTGATATCAATGTGGCAATTTCCGAAGACAGCAAATCGGCATTACTTCCTGTAATATAAACATCTGCATTATTCTTTATATGAAGAGAATCTATGATTTGAGTGAAATTATCCACAATCTGCATTTCATCAAAAATAAAGTAATTCATTTTATCCGGACGCATCACGGATTTTAAATATGAATACAGATTGTCAGGATTACGTAGGGATTTGTTGTCGTAATCCTCAAAATTCAAGTAAATAATCTGACTGCTCTCAACACCAGATTGGAGTAGATGATTTTTGAACAAATCCAACAGCGTAGATTTACCACATCGACGCACTCCTGTTACGATTTTAATAATCGGTTGGTCTTTAAAATCAAGCAATTTCTTGAAATATACCGGCCTGTTGACATTTTCCATAACAATTATTTTTGAGATTGCAAAAATAATATTTTTTAGGAATACAATCCAAAAACTTTTTATTTTTATGATGTTTTTGGAACGAAGTCCAAAAAAACATTGATTCCCCACACTATTGAATCTCCATACACAACGTCATTACTTGCAAACAACGTCCTGTGTAATCTCCCATCACCGTACGCTTTGTTTTTGCATAACTTTGTGTTATTTTTGCTGCGCTAAAATGAAAAGACAATGAAAGACTTTGCCGCGATAGATTTTGAGACAACTGTAGGTT
>JAZRYT010000078.1:0-17256 GCA_045600905.1 Bacteroidales bacterium | reverse complement strand
ACCCGTTTTTAGGTTTCACAGCACAAAAATAGGTGAAATTATTGAGAAATGCAAGTCGTTGCTAAGTTATTTATTAACAACGGCTTGTCATTTTTCAACAGCTAAAATTCAAGAATAATCTGCGGAAATAAGGATACTGATAAACAATAGGTTGTTATTAAAAAAAGTTAGAAAAAATGGACCTTGCAGAATTTTTATTATTTTTGCCGCCTTGATTTCCAAGTGAAACTCCTTTTTTTTTAACAATTTAAATTATCAACAAAATGAAAAGAAATCTTTGTTTAATCGTTATGGCCCTCTTCGCAGGCGCTATGTTCTTCTCTTCTTGCCAGAAAGAACAGTACACAATTACTGTTAACGCTAACGATGCCACTATGGGTACTGTTACTGGTGGTGGTAAATACGACCTCAATGCAGAAGTTACTCTTACTGCTACCGCAAACGATGGTTATGAATTCGTACAATGGAATGATGGTAATAAAGAAAATCCTCGTACCATCACTGTAACTGGCGACGCTACTTATACAGCTACATTCCAAAGAACTGTTCAAGCTGGTGTTACAATTTCCTTCAACGGTAATACTTGGACAGCTGCTCAAGTTAACGCTTACGACTACAGCGCTGACGGTTATTTGACCTTCGTTTTATACAAAACAGCTGGTAGCCAAAATGACATCTTTATGCAAGGTTGGTTGGAATCCACAGTCGGTTCTTACACATACGATGAAACTCAAGACTATTTCAAATATTATGATGCTAACAACACCTACACAGATGAAACTGGCGAACTCGGCGGTGATCCTGGTGACGTTTACTACAACTGGACTCCAGAACGTAGCTCTTTCGTAGAAAACATCACAGCTATTGACCTTAGCAACAAAACTATCAGTGCTACATTCTCTGAAGATCTTTACCAACTTTCTGACTATGTTGCTGGTATTGATCAATACTATCCTCTTAATGGTACAATGAACAACGCTACTTGGACTTGGTTGCAAGATTCCAAAAGCGCTGCAAAAAAATCCAACAGCAAAGCTATCGCTCGCGTTAGATAATTGATCTTTCAATCATAACATAAAAAAGAGACTACTTTTTTGTAGTCTCTTTTTTATTCTCAACACCACCTAATATTCTTAAAACAGAACACTGTTCACATATCCATATTTTATGAAAACAACGAGATTATTTTTCCTTTTAGCCTGTGTTGCAGTTTCAATTCTATGTTCAAGCTGCAAAAGCAACCAGAAAAAAGCCGAAGAGATTGCCTATAAATATGCCTACGCAATGGCCAATTACCAGGTTTCAGAAGCAGCCAAATACGCCTCCGAAGAGACCCAAAATACCACTTTGGTAATGGCGGAAAGATTGGTCAAAGCAGTTGGGGAAGAATACGTCAAATCCGACACACCTGCCAAAGTGGAAATCATCGAGGTCAAAATCACCGACGACACTGTTGGCTTGGCCATTTTCCACAAAACCACACCTATCAAGGATATGATGTGCAAACTCAACCTTAGGAAACGCGACGGCAAATGGGTTGCCTATGACACCATCCCAACCCAAAGGAATAGGTAATAGGTAATAGGGATAAAGGCTGGACCTTATTTTTATAAGGGTTTCTGATATAAAAATGAGCGCTTCACACCTAATCCCTTTGTTTCTTAATTTTCAAAACTAGTTCCAAGTATTCATTATTTCTCTATTACCAAGGCATCAGCAACCACTTCAGCCAAAGACTTGATTTCCACGTTCAATTTATATTCGTGGTTGATTTGGTTCAGCTGGTCCACGCAGTTGTGACAAGGCGTAATGACAACTTGTGCGCCCGTAGCCTTAATTTGGTTGGCTTTAATTTCACCCACCTTCAAACGGCGCTCGTTATATTCGCTCATCGCAAGCATACCGCCGCCACCACCGCAACAGAAATTATCACTACCTGTGGGTGTCATTTCAATCAATTCGGGCACCACTTGCCTTACAACATAGCGCAAGGAGTTGTACAAACCTCCGTTGCGAACAATGTTGCAAGGATCGTGAATCGTGTATTTCTTGGTATTGAGGTTTTTATCAACCTTGATGCGTCCGGATTTGATATAGTCTTCCAATAATTCAATCAAAGTGAGCATTTTGAAATCCGGATGGGTTTTCAAATAGTTGGGTGCTTCCCAACGTAGCGCGCGACTGCCATGACCACATTCACCCAAAACCAAAGTGTTGCATTTCATTTTGTGCACCTCATCGAACATTTTGCGAGCAATAGCCGTGGCTTCCTCATCATTGCCAGAGAAATAACCGTAGTTGGTCACATCGTACATTTCCGTGGAAAGTGTCCAATTGGCTTTGGCAGCATAGAATATCTTGGCAGCAGCGGCAATGGAAAGCGGGAAGAACTTAGGTTCTCTGGGATTCAACGTATAGAGAATGTCCGAACCTTCCTTGTTCAAGGGAATGACAGCATTTTCGTCTTCCAATTCATCCTGCAAATCTTCCTGCATCCAATCAATCGTATCTACAAAATCTTCCGTCGGAATAGCCATATTGTTGCCTGTCTGAATAGCGGCATCCACCGTTCCCTGCAAGGTTTTAGGCACATAGCCCATAGCCGCCAGCATTCGACGGCCCGTGCGTACCACGAACGGGATATCCACTCCGATGGAACAATGTTTCACACATCGTCCGCACATCGTGCAGGCGCCATACAGAGAATCCACCATTTCCGCAATCGTCTCCTCATCCAAATCACGAGCGTGCGTCAACTTGGGCACAGCCTTACCCAGCACCGTGCAATAACGGCGATAAATAGATGATACCATATCCACCTTCTTTCCTGGAATATATTTGGAATCCTTAAAGGCTTTCCAAAACAGGCAACTGGTTTCACAAAGACCACAATGCACACAAGCATTCAAATGCGTAAGTAGTTTGCTGTCTGTATGTTTGGTCAGTATATCTATTGCTTTCTGAATATTTTCAGGATGTTCGTTTGACATATTCCTCTTTTTTTAAAATGAGCGGCAAAAATACAAATTAATGTGCTAACTAGTGAACTGTGAGTAGTGAGCTGTGAACTGAAAAGGGAGAAGAAGGAATGGTTAACGTGAAATGGTTAATGAGAAGTGGGAATATGATGGTTCTCTTTAGGCGTCCACATTGATAACGACGCGCACGGATTTGAAAGCTTTCTGCTGTTGAAATTCGGTTATGATTTGCCGTAGTTTTTTCTTATTGGCAGATAAAGTATTATCTTTGGGTAACTTAATCCAAAAATCTTTCAGATAGTAGTTTTGAACTCTTGAAACGAGCGGTGATTCTGGTCCAAGGACTAAGCCGTTAAAAGCGGGGCGCAAGGCTAACGCCAATGTTTTGGCTGCCTCCGTGACCACTTGCTCATCCACGTGTTTCAGCGTTACTTTGATAAGTCGGGCCACAGGCGGGTAATGAAATTCGCGACGTTCCGCTATTTGGCTCACATACATTGCGTTAAAATCGTTGGTTTCCACATACTGCAAAGCGGCATGCTGCGGCTGATACGTCTGGATAACCACTTTGCCGGGTACCTCTTTACGACCCGCGCGCCCGCTCACCTGCGCCAACAACTGATATGCCCGTTCAAAAGCTCTAAAGTCGGGAAAGGAAATCAGCGCATCGGCATTTAAAATGCCCACCACGCTCACTCTGTCGAAATCCAAACCCTTGGTTACCATCTGCGTACCCACCAGGATGTCGGTTTTATGTTGTTCAAAATCAGTAATAATCTGCTGGTAGGCATTTTTGGAACGGGTGGTGTCCAAATCCATACGGGCAATGGTAGCCTGCGGGAAAATCTCCGCCAAAGTGTCTTCCACTTTTTCCGTGCCAAAACCCTTCATTGCGATGTCCGTACTATGGCAAGTCGGACACTCTTTCGGCACTTCGATGGCATAGCCGCAGTAATGGCATTTCAGCAGATTCGTCTTTTTATGGTACGTGAGTGTCACGTCGCAATATTTGCAGGTAGGCATTGTTTCGCAGGTATGGCAAATCATCCGCACCGCGTAACCACGCCGGTTTTGAAAGAGGATGACCTGTTCTTTTTTATCCAGTGCCTCGCCTATTTTTTCTATCAAGAAGCTGGAGAAAAGGCCGTTTACCTGCTTTTGTTTTTGTGCCTGGGACATATTCACCACCCAGATATCGGGCAGTTTGCTTTGAGCGAAGCGCTGCATCAGTTGCACCAGTCCGTACTTGTGCTGTTCCACATTGTAGTAGCTTTCCAACGAAGGTGTAGCCGTGCCGAGGAGTGTTTTAGCCTTATGGATACCTGCCAACACAATGGCGCAATCGCGCGCATTATAGCGTGGCGCCGGGTCCTGCTGTTTGTAGGAGGCATCGTGCTCTTCATCGACAATAATCAGCCCGAGATTCTGATAAGGCAGCAACAAAGCTGAACGCGCGCCCAAAATAAGCTGGTACTTTTGCGAAACGTCGGAATCCTGCTTCAACACTCGATTCCAAATCTCCACCCGCTCATATTCGTTAAAACGGGAATGATAGACACCCACTTTTTCTCCAAAATATCTGCGCAGGCGGTTCACAATCTGCGAAGTCAACGCTATTTCGGGCAGCAGATAGAGAACCTGCTTGCCCTGTTTGAGCACCTCATCTATCAATTTGATGTATATCTCCGTTTTGCCGCTTCCGGTCACGCCGTGCAACAAAACCACGGGATATTGCTCGAACTGCGTATTGATTTGCTGGAACGCCTCATTTTGAGCCTCTGAAAGCTCGATATTGGCGACTTCTTCCTGCGAGGACACATCTACCAGTCTGGAAATCACAATCTCTTCAGAAACGAGAATATTCTTCTTCAATAGCGTCTGAAGGCGGGAAGGAGTCACTTCGCGGGCTTCGAGCAGTTTGCTTTTGGGAATAACGGCTTTGAAATCATATTGCTTGTCGTGATGGGTAAGCATCATAAAAGACAATAGTGTATCAGCCTGTGGCGCAGTACGTGAAGATGTGTTCAACTGATCCAGCAACGCCATAAAAGGCTGTTCTTCCGCAAATTCGTCCGCCAATCGAATCACTGTTTCACGCTTGGGCTTATAGGGATTGCGTATTTCCTCATCCGTAATCACCACCCGTTTATCGACCAAAGATTTAATAATGGGGATGATTTTCTGGATATTGACGGTTTTCGCCACCTCATCCACCGTCATCTGTTCTTGACGCGCTAATGCTTCGGCAATACTCAACTCCCTTTCATTCAATATAGTAACATCACCACTGAAATCAGGATGCAGTTTTATTTTGGTTTCAGAAGCCAGTTTCAAAGCGGAGGGAAGGGCGGCAGCCATCACTTCGCCCAAAGAGCAAAGGTAATAGTCGGCCATCCACTGCCAAAGTTTGAATTGCTTCTCGGACACAACGGGTTGGTCATCCATCACGTCCAAAATATACTTCGTGGTCAGTTGTTGCGGAGCCTCCGTGTGGACACGCGTTACCAAACCGGAATACAGTTTGCTGCGACCAAAAGGCACAATCACACGCACGCCGAACTGCACATATCCTTCTAAATCCTGCGGAACCCTATACGTGAACAGCGCCGACAACGGCAACGGCAACAGCACATCAACAAAGTAGGTTAACCGCATAATAGGGATTAGGGATTAGGGGTTAGGGGTTAGGGGTTAGGGAATTTTAGTATTCGGCGGGTTTTATTACATTATCTTTCACCTCCAAGAACTGGGTATTGATATTTTCCTGTCCTCCTGAAGGAATTTTATCAAAGCCGAAATGATAACTGATGGTTTCCGTTTTCACTCTATCCAAATCCATATCTTGAAATAAAGCATTCACAAAATATCTAGTTACATCATAACCTTGGAAAGCAAAAGAAGATATGGTGGGTGGCGTATTGAATTTTTCCTGATAATTGTGCATAAACACTTGCGTTCTCTCATTTTCATAATCAACATAATAATCTGAGAAGAAATGGATATTCAATTTGGAATAATATTCAATATCATACGTAGGAACATTCAACCATTCTTCCGGAACCACAAGCAAAAGATTTTCCAAGTTTGATTTGAAAATCAAGTCACGGGACATCATCAGCATTTTGGCAGACTCCGAGTTTAACACCCAAACAATGTTTTTGCAATCATCTTTAAAATATGGGATGATATCTTTCTGAATAGGAGCAACTATGTATTTGATATTGTTTTTGCGGAAATAAGAAGCATACGCTTGATATTCCTTTTGATTTTTCACCGTATCGACATATATAATAATCTGGCTTTTAGGATAAACATCTGACAAGAAAGAGATGGTAGAAGCCCTTGTTTCAAAAGAAGGAGTCAGCTTATATACAAACTCATTGTTATTTAAGATATCCGTTCTCGTAGTAAAAGGATTGATAATGGGGATTTTGTACTTTTTAGCATATTGAGCCGCAATGGCAAACTGGCGACTGAAGAAAGGTCCGACAATCAAATCCACCTTTTCCATCAGCGCTTGGTTTTCGAGGATAGAGCGAAGTTTTGTTTCACTATCTGTGACATCCTTAACAATGACATTCAGATGTACGTTGTTTGCATTAAACTCATCCAAAGCAACTTGCGCGCCTGCCCAAAAACCCATCAGTTGAAAGGCGTTGACATTTTTCATCTCCGAACAATCCTTTAAGGACGATACCGCCTGCGCATCGTATTTGGTTGAATAAAACGGTATCAGATACAGAATCGTTTTCTCTTCTGAAACACTACTTTGAGCAAATATTGAAGTTGCCAAGGTAAGCATCAAACCCAATGCAATAAATATTCTTTTCATATTCAACTAATTATCATTCAACTTGATAAAAATAAACAACATTGTAGTGAAAGACCACAACGAGGAGCCACCGTAACTGATGAACGGTAACGGGATACCGATAATGGGAACCAAACCGATGGTCATACCGATATTGATGAAAAAGTGTACGGTCAGAATGCCCGCTATTCCGTAACCGTAATAGCGGACGTAAGGCGCCCGTTGTTTTTCCGCCAAGGATAAAATCCTAATTATAAGTGCCATAAAAAATCCGAAGACCACAATTGTGCCCATAAAACCCCATTCTTCACCGATGGCGCAGAAGATGAAGTCCGTACTTTGTTCGGGCACGAATTTCAACTTGGTTTGCGTGCCCTTTAAGTAGCCTTTGCCAAAAAATCCACCGGAACCGATGGCTATCTTGGACTGGTTGAGGTTGAAATCGGCACCCCTCGGGTCAGAAGTTTTGCCGAAAATAGTATCTATTCGTTCTTTCTGATGCGGTTCAAAGACGTTCTCGTATATCAGATTCACTGAAAAAACAAAAAGGATACTAATAACATAGATTATGATATTTCGGCGAATTTTTTTCTTCTGAGCTCTGTTTTTTATCATAAAGTAGATGAAAACAGCCGTCAATAGCGCCACCGAATAAGTTTCATTAAAAATCAGTGTGAAGATGGCCAAAAAGGCGGCAATAACGCACAAAAGTAGAAATTCGGCACTCAAACCTTCTCGATAAAAAAGAATCACGAAGGAGACGAACACCAAAGCGGAACCCGCATCGTGCTGCAGCATAATAACCATAATGGGCACTAAAATAATACCCAGGGCAATCAGCCAGCCGTATCGTTTTTCTCCAGACGTTTTACCTTCATTAAAAAACTTAGCCAAAGCCAAAGCTGTCGCAACCTTCATAAACTCAGTAGGTTGAATACTAAACTCTCCGATTTTTATCCAGGCTTTGGCACCTGATATCTCCGTGCCTATAAACAAGACCAGTATCATCAGGAACAGGCAGACTATATAGAAATAATAGGCATAATGCTGTATTATCCGCCCATCTATCAACAAAATAGCGATGCCTAACAATAAAGAAGTCCCTATCCAAATCAGCTGCTTACCATACGCCATACTGAAATCAAAGATGGCGTTAGGGCCTTCCGGAGTATAGCAAGTGGAATATATGGTCACCCACCCTATCACCACCAAAGCGAGGTAATAGACTATCAGGCGAGCATCAAAGCCTTTCGAGTTTATCTTATGTAAATCTTCTCCGTACATTTATCTAAGGACCATTTCTTTCATTCTTTTTTCCAAATCTTCCCGCTTCACTTCCCTATTCAAGTACATTTCAGCCATCAGACTGGCGATAGGGCAAGCCACGCTGGCCCCGAAGCCACCGTTTTCCACCAAACAGAAGATGACGATTTTAGGATCATTAGCCGGAGCTATCAAGGCGAACACAGAGTGGTCAGCGCCGTGCGGATTCTGCGCCGTACCTGTTTTTCCGGCAACTTCAATACCGGGAATCTGTGCCGTACGGCCCGTTCCTGACGTCACAACTTGCTTCATACCCTGCAAAATGGTGGAGAAATGCTGCGGGTCGATTTTGGAATATATCTTCTCACTATACTTCGTAATCAAACTGTCCTTGCGTCCAATGGCCTTTACCACATGCGGCTTAATATAATAACCCTTATTGGCAATCACCGCCAACATATTGGCCATCTGCAAAGGCGTTACAGCGGCCTCTCCCTGCCCGATTCCCATAGAAACCACCGTGTTTCCATTCCAACTATGATTGTATTTTTTATCAAAATAATCAGCAGTAGGAATACTTCCCTTCAACTCGTATGGCAGGTCGGTTTCATATTTTTGGGCAAATCCCATTGACATCATATAGTCCAACCAGGCAGTATATGCCTCGTTTATATTCTTGTATTTCTTTCTATTGGACAAGATATTGTAGTAGGCACGGCAAAAATAGGTGTTACAGGAACGTTGAATCGCCGTATAGATATTCAGACCACCGCAGTTATGGCAGTGAACCGTATGACTACCAATATGGTAACCACCGCCAGAACAACTGTAAACCGTACTGGGAGTGATGATATGTTCTTGCAGGGCAATTAAACCGTTGGCCAATTTGAAAGTGGAACCTGGCGGATAACTGGCCATCAGGGCACGGTTGAACAGCGGTTTTTTGGGATCTTCAAGCAATCTCACATAGTTTTTCGGGCGGGCCTTACCAACCAATAAATTCGGGTCGTAACTTGGAGAAGAGATTATACAGAGAATCTCGCCGGTTTTCGGCTCAATAGCCACAATACTGCCGCGCTTATTCTGCATCAATTCCTCGCCATAACGTTGCAGCTGCATATCCAATGTGCTCCAAATAGACGTGCCGGGCACTGCCACCACGTCTTCAGCACCATTGTCGTAGCTTCCCATTTCCCGATTATGTACATCCACCAACACGACGCGGTTACCCTTTTCCCCACGCAAAACAGACTCGTAAGCTTTTTCAATACCGCTCTTGCCGATATAGTCGCCCATCTTGTAATAATCGTCATTCTCAATATCCTGCTCGTTTACCTCGCTGACATAACCCAGAATATGGGCGGCAATAGGACTCGGATAGGAACGCAACGTTCGATTCTGGACGAAGAATCCGGGAAATTCGTACATCTTCTCTTGAAGATAACCGTAATCCTCTTTGGAAATCTGCTGTTCAAAAAGAGACGGCAATATTTTGGAATACTTAGTGGCCTTTTCAATTTTCTTGATTACATCCTCTTTGGTAATATCCAATACTCGGCAAAGCTCCGCCGTATCGAAAGCGCGAAGTTCATTAGGTACCACCATCAAATCGTATGCGGCATCATTATAGACCAAAAGAGAATCGTTACGGTCATATATCAAACCGCGGGCAGGATGCTCTGTAATATAGCGCAAAGCATTCTGATTGGCCTTATCCTTATAGGTCTTATTCAAAACCTGGATGGAAAAGAGCTTGGCCAAATAGACCAACGCCAACAGGCCAAGCACCGCCAAAATAATATAGTACCGTTTTCTCTCTTGCACGTCTGATTACTTTTGGCGGTCAATTAACTTAATGGCCAATGATTTCAAATTCTCTTTTTTATCATCAGAAACAAGAACGGAAGTAAGATCCTGCAATGCCAAATCCACATACAAACGGATTTGCTCTTCCGTGACCTTCTTAACATTCAAATCATCGAAAATCTTTCTGACGGTTTTATATTTTTGTTCAAAATCAGTTGTCGGCGTAGCAAAAAGCTGACACAACTGTTGTTTTTGTTCGGCAGAAGCCAGCTCTAGGGCTTTCAAATAGAGATAGGTCTTCTTATTATCACGAATATCTCCTCCGATAGTTTTGCCAAACGCAGCCACATCGGCATAAACATCCAAATTGTCATCGGCCAATTGGAAAGCAATACCCAGATGAATACCGAAATCATACAATGCCTGTTGGCTTTGCTTGTCCGCACCAACCAAAATAGCACCAGATTTCAGACAACCGGCAAACATAACGGATGTTTTCAATCGTATCATATTGATATACTCATCAATAGAGACATTTTCCTGTGTTTCAAAATCCAAATCATACTGCTGGCCTTCGCAGATTTCCAAGGAAGTGGTGGAAAAAACTTTGGCAATATCGATAATTATCTGCTGGTCGCAATTCAATTTGAGCAGTTGTTGAAATGCCATAATTGCCAAGGCGTCACCAGAAAGAATGGCGATATTGCTATTCCATTTTTTATACACGGTTTCCTTCCCACGACGAATGGGGGCCACGTCCATAATATCATCGTGTATAAGCGTGAAATTGTGGAGCATTTCGAATGCCATTGCCACCAATTGGGCTTGTTCAGGGTCGCCATCGAACATTTCCACAGCAAAATGAACCAGTTTCGGGCGCAGGCGTTTCCCGGGTTGGAGCAATATGTATGATATCGGATCATAAAGATTGGCGGGGGCCTTCCCCTCCATAAGCGCTTGAAATTCTTGTTCTAAAGTGTTCACTATACGTCTATTTTAAAGCGTGCAAAAGTACAAAAATAATGTGATTATTAGTGAACTGTGATCAGTGAGAAGTGAACTGGAATGTGAAATGAAGTTAAAAGATGAATGGTTAATGTGAAAAAAGTTGGAATGATGATTTTTGCGATAGCTTTCTGTAAGCTTTAAACAAAAAAAGACGATGCAAAAGCATCGTCTTTTGGGGGGTACCGAAGGCCGGGATCGAACCGGCACGAGTGTTACCTCATTGGTTTTTGAGACCAACGCGTCTACCTATTCCGCCACTTCGGCTTAGCGGGCGCAAAAATACACTTTTTTTTGAAAGTGCCATTCTATTTATGAATTATTTGATAACTCATTGATTTTCAATAAGTCATATCTCATAATTCTCAACTTATACCCCCTAACTATTTCTCTATCCAGCCTTTGATGATGTCTAATGTCGCAGCAGGAACATCCAATTTGAGCTTTTTACGCATACCTCCGAGGTCATTTAAAAGCTTATTGGGATTGGCTTGTTTCAATTGCTCAACCGTAAGGATATTCAGCTTTTTCAAAGCCGGAATCCAAGCGGCATCCATTCCCAAAGCGATAAAGTCTTCATCCTTGCTGGTTTCGACCTTCTTTTCAGGCTTCATTTGTGGAAAAAGCAGTACATCCTGAATGCTTTGCTCGCCCGTCATCATCATTACCAAACGGTCGATGCCGATGCCCATACCGGATGTTGGGGGCATACCGTATTCCAAAGCACGCACAAAGTCCATATCGATAAACATAGCCTCATCATCACCCTTTTCGCTCAGGCGCAACTGTTCTTGGAAACGCCCCAGCTGATCAATCGGGTCGTTCAATTCGCTATATGCATTGGCCAATTCCTTGCCGTTGACAAACAACTCGAATCGCTCTGTCAAATTCGGGTTGTTACGATGGCGTTTGCACAAAGGAGACATCTCGATAGGGTAATCCGTCACAAAAGTAGGTTGAATGAGTTTGTGCTCGCATTTTTCGCCAAAGATAGCGTCAATGAGTTTGCCCTTGCCCATAGTGTCATCAATTTCCACGCCCAACTTCTGGCAGGTTTCGCGCAGTTGTTGTTCGTCCATATCTGCCACCTCATAGCCCGTTTCCTCTTTGATGAGTTCGCACATCGGGACGCGGCGGAAGGGAGCTTTGAAGTCGATTTCGTTGCCCCATACGTTCACCTTTGTAGTGCCGTGCAAGGTCATAGCTATACGATTCAGCATATTCTCCACAAACGTCATCATCCAATTATAGTCCTTGTAGGCCACATATATTTCCATACAGGTGAACTCCGGGTTGTGGGTGCGGTCCATACCCTCATTGCGGAAGTTGCGGCTGAACTCATATACGCCGGCATATCCGCCAACAATCAAGCGTTTGAGATACAATTCGTTGGCAATACGCAGATACAGGTCGATGTCCAATGCATTATGATGTGTGATGAAGGGACGAGCGGCAGCGCCACCAGGGATGCTTTGCAAAACGGGCGTATCCACTTCAAGGTATCCCTGCTCGTTGAAATAGTTGCGCATCGTATTGACGATGGTGGCTCTTTGTTCAAAGACTTTGCGAACCTGCGGATTGACGATGAGATCGACATAACGCATACGATAACGTTGTTCGGGATCTTGGAAGGCATCAAACACTTGTCCATCCTTTTCCTTAACGATTGGCAGCGGACGAAGGCTCTTGCTAAGTACCGTCAGGCTCTTGACGTGGATGGAAATTTCACCCATCTGCGTTACGAAAACAAAACCTGTAACACCTACAATGTCGCCAATATCCAAAAGGCGTTTGAAAACGGTGTTGTACATCGTTTTATCCTCACCCGGACAAATCTCATCGCGTTTGATGTAAAGTTGAATACGTCCGTATGAATCCTGCAATTCCACGAAACTTGCAGCACCCATAATACGACGGCTCATAATACGGCCGGCAATACTGACATTCTGGAACAGCGTGTTGTCGTTAGGAAACTGGGTGTGGATTTCGGTTGATGTTGCATTCACCTCATACAAGGCAGCCGGGTAAGGGTTGATGCCTAATTTTTTCAATTCATTCAACGAGTTGCGTCGAATTTGTTCTTGTTCGGATAATTCTGCCATCTTTATATGCTTTTAACTTATGAACTTATGATACAATTTTAAGGGCGGCAAAAATACAAAAATAATGCGGTAATACGATAATGTGATAATGTGATAATGCGGGAATACGATAATGTACCCTTGAAACCTGAAACTTGAAACCTGAAACAAAAAAAAGCCCCTTCGGGAGGAAGGGGCTAATTTTTATAATGGATAAAATTATTTTACAACAACTTTAGATGTGTAAACTTTACCATCTTGAGAAACTTTCAGCATATAGATACCAGCTTTCAAGTTAGAAGTGTTGATAGTAGCAACATTGGAAGCTGTTTCGCTATAGACTTGTTGACCAACAAGGTTGAAGAGTTGGATGTTAGCTTTGGAATCGCCAGCCAATTCAACTTTGAAGTAGTTGTGAGCAGGGTTAGGATAAACTGTGAGGTTTTCTTTTTCCATTTCTTCAACTGCAACGTGTTTACAATCGTTACAACCAACTTTGACATACATTCTCGGATAGTGGAAAGGAGAGCTGTAAGCGAAGTCAGGATAATAATAATCAACAGCACCGTTAGAGAAAACGTTGTTGAATTGACCGTGGCTCAAGTTGTTGCAGATGTCAGGGTTGTTAGCAGAAATAGAGTAGTCAGCATCGGGTGATTTCCAGGTGAAGAATTCGCCGTATGAATAATAATCCAAAGTATCGTTCATACCAACATCGTAACCTCTTTTGAAAGTATAGGAAATGTGCCAAGCTTTACCAGTAACGTTTGTGAGGTTAAGAGGGAAATCAAGGTTTGCATAGTAGTAGTAACCTTCTTCTTCAGCAGGAGTAGAAACATTAGTTTCATCCAAGGGGAATTTGAAGATTTGAGCACCTTCAGCTACACCGTTAGCGGCATCGTAAGGCAAATAGTAGAAGCAGGAATTATCATAGTTTGTGTAGCTGTAAACAGGAACTTCGCTTTCGATCAAGTCTGTACGTACACCAACTACGAGAGTATCTTTGGAACCAGCAGGAAGTCTGTCACCACGGAAATAGAAACCGGTGATGGAGATAGAGTCGATATCAAAAGCATTTGTTGCTGTCAAAGAGAATTCGCCGTCAGCAGAGGCCATATCCCAGAAATCAGCTGTGAAGTCGTATGTTTGGGATACGGAGAAGAACCAAGGATGGCTGTATTCGTCACCGAATGCTACCAAACCGAGGGAGTCGATTTGCAAGTAGTTACCACTACCAGATTCTACTGTACCTTCACCCCAATAGCTTTCGAGATAAGCGCCCATAGAAACCCAGCCTTCTTCAGCTGCTTTGACACTTCTTTCGATACCTTTGTAATTGTTTGTTTTAACTTTTCCGTTCATGTTCTGCAAAGAGATCTGAGCGAAACAAGATGCTGTGAATAAAACAGCAACCAAAAGCGTAAAGATTTTTTTCATTTGTTTGTGATTTAAATTTATAAAATAGTTATTTGTGTTTTGCCTAACTAGCGCGCAAAAATACATTTTTTTTCGCCCACTCCATTTTAAGGACGAAAATATTTGAACAAATTTCCGTTAAAAAGTTTAAAGATCTCTTTTTTTTTATGATTCTTCTGAAAAATTATCAATTTCCTCACGCAAGTTATCCATAATAAAGTTCTGTCTTTCAATGGAATTCTTACCCATATAATATTCAATAATGGAATCGATATTGCTTTGGGGATCCAAGACGACAGGTTCCAATCTGATGGTTTTGCCAATGAAATTCTTAAATTCCTGAGGAGAAATTTCACCCAGACCTTTGAATCGGGTAATTTCCGGCTTGTTTCCCAATTTCTTGATGGCGGCCTGTTTTTCCTCTTCAGAATAACAATAAAATGTTTTTTGCTTGTTGCGAACACGGAATAAAGGTGTCTGAAGGACATAAACGTGACCCGAACGCACCACATCTGGGAAGAGTTGGATGAAGAATGCCAGCAGCAACAAACGGATGTGCATACCGTCCACATCGGCATCAGTGGCAATAATAATATTATTGTAACGCAAACCATCCAATCCGTCTTCCAAATTCAGCGCGGCCTGCAAAAGGCTCAGTTCTTTGTTTTCGTAAATGGCGCTTTTGGTCTTGATAATATTCGCAGGCTTACCCATCAAACTGAAAACTGCCTGCGTATTAGCGTCACGCGACTGCGTAATGGAACCGGATGCGGAATCTCCCTCCGTGATGAATATCATCGTCTCCAAACCACGCGGATCGTTCGTGTTGAAATGATAACGACAGTCGCGCAACTTGCTGTTGTGCAGACTTACCTTCTTCTGAATCTCCTTCGACTGTTTTTTAAGATTGGAAATCGCCGTTCTTTCCTTTTCAGCTTCCTGGATTTTTTTCAGAATAATGTCCGCAACATCCTGATGTTTGTGCAGATAATTATCCAAAAGCCGGCCTATCATCTCATTCACATAGTTACGGATGGTTTGACCGCCTGGTTCCATGTGCTCTGACCCCAGTTTGGTCTTGGTTTGCGAATCAAAAAGAGGATCCTTTACCTTGATTGACATATTTGCGGCAATGGAATTGCGAATGTCGCTAGGCTCGAAATTCTTCTTGAAAAACTCGCGGATGGTTTTTACGATAGCTTCACGCATAGCTTGTTGGTGCGTTCCACCATACTCCGTGTATTGGCTATTGACAAAGGTGTAATATTCTTCACCGTACTTACGGGTCGTATGCACCATCGCAAATTCGAAGTTGTCGTCTTTCAAATAGATAGGTTCATACAGTCGGTCCATACCGGTTTTTTTGTCCAACAAGTCCAGCAGACCGTTTTTGGAATAGAGCCTCTTACCATTGAAATTGATGGTCAATCCGCGGTTAAGATAGACATAGTTCCACAAAAGATTCTCTATGTAGTCGGTGTACCAATCAAAGTTTTCAAAGATAGTATCATCCGGAAGGAAGGAAACTATGGTGCCGTTTTTCTCCTCTGTCGGCTCAATTGGGTATTCTTTGACGATTTTACCACAAGAGAACTCGGCGCGTTTCAACTGGCCATCGCGAACACTCTGTACTATCAAAATGGTAGATAAAGCATTAACGGCTTTAACACCAACTCCATTCATACCGATAGAGGCAAAATCGCCCTTGAAATTACGGCCCGTGTTCATTTTGGAATAACAATCGACCACCTTGTTCAACGGAATGCCTCTACCATAGTCGCGAATGGTTACGCGCTTTTCCTTGATGGTTACGTCAATGGCCTTGCCGTAACCATTCATAAATTCATCAATGGCATTGTCCATAACTTCTTTCAATAGCACATATATGCCGTCGTCATGGGAAGAACCGTCGCCCTTCTTGCCGATATACATACCGGGTCTTGTCCGAATATGCTCATACCAGTTCAGGGTTATGATATTGTCGTCTTGATATTCTGCCATACCTTATCTTTATGTTTTCTATAATGAACTAAAAATTTTGTTAGGTGATTTCTGCATATCTAACAATCTTTTGGAAACCTTTTTCCATAAATTTTCCGGATTGTTCAACATTTTAATGGGCTGATTGAAATTTATTTCTTCCCAATAAGTAATTGCTTTGACTGGAATAATAGGATTTTGGATTTTATATTTCTGACAATATGATTCTAACATTTGATTGAAAGAATAACGACCTGATAGATACGCTACATCAATAAAATCCTTGATACGTGTTCCATTACCCGATATGGCATTAAGTTTCATTGCAGCAATATCCAACAGCGAAGCCAACCTCAACCCTTCGTTTTCTATAATAGGTTGAACCAACGGATACTCGTGGGCTATACAGTCAACAAGCACTCCGTTGATTTCTCCTTTCAAAGTATTTTTAGCTTCGTAATCAACCTCAAAACTATAATGTTCAATCAAATGATTTTTCAAAAAATCCTTGTCAAAAGCTGATGAAGTAAACAAGTCCAAATCAACACTAATCCTATGACCTACTTGTAAGGCCATAGAGGTCCCACCAACCAAATAGAAAGATGCCAAATCAGCATCAGACATCAATCTGGTTAGCAATCCCAATGTTGCGGGTGTGACTGTTTCCTTGTACAACATTTTAAATCAGATTTGTTAATGTCAAAAACTGAACATACAAAAGATTGGTTGAGCGGACTTAGCACAGGTATGTTTTTTATTGCCTCAACTACTCCTTCTACACCATACATATTTAGAATTGCGTAAAAATCATCGGGACGACCGCGTTCCACAACGCGTTGAACCACCTCCGTACGCATTTTTTGCCAGTCAAAATGCTCCATATCGAACTCCCACAACAAAGAAGTTCTCACATTTG
>JAZRYT010000077.1:0-2414 GCA_045600905.1 Bacteroidales bacterium | reverse complement strand
TGATACTGCAGAACTGTGGGAAAGTAGGTCGCCGCCCAACCACAACGGAAAACCCTGACACTTCAAGAGTCAGGGTTTTTTGTTTTATTTGGGCACTTCCCCACCCTTTTCTTGCATCTTGACCTTGCAAAAAAAACATTTTTTGGAAAGCACAAAAACAAGAAATATCCAACATATTTCTACAAAAATCCTATTTTTGCCGCATAAAAGCTTTATAAAAACAAAATTCAATATGAAAAAAGGCATTATTTTGATTTGGTCGCTTTTGGTGATGGGAACAATGCAAATGTTGGCACAAAGCACCAATGGAACTGATTTTTGGGTGGCGTTCATGCCAAATTATACGGATGAGGGTGCGCCTTCTGTCAAATTGAATCTTGTGGTTACAGCGCAACAGACAAGTTCTGTCACGGTGGAAAACCCCAGAACGGGTTGGTCCGAGATGATAAATGTGAACGCAGGCGAGTCCTCCACTATCAACATCCCGAATGAATTGGCCTATTTTCAAGATGAATCGGATTGCGTGCTGGACAACGCTTTCCATGTGACGTGCAAGAATCCAATTTCAGTATTTGCCTCTAACGACAGAGACTATAGCTTTGATGTTTTCAATGTCTTGCCTACGCATGTGCTTGGCTGTGAATACATTCTCCAAGTGTATCCCCGGTATGCCTCCCCTATGAAACCCGAAAGGTTGGCATCTGAATTTGCTATCGTTGCCGTTGAAGATAACACAGTGGTGGAGATAGATTTGACTTTCGACTCACAGAATGGCCATTATGCCCATCAACCGTTCTCCGTTACCTTGAATGAAGGGCAATGCTACCAACTTCAGTGTCTTCGTGAGGGCGAGGGCGATTTGAGCGGAACACGGATAACAGCCGTCGACAACAAGCCCATCGCCGTGTTTGCAGGTGACAGAGGTTGCATGATTCCAGATTATTTTTCAGATGCGGTGGACGCGGCCTACGAGCAAATGATTCCTATTGAATATTGGGGGAAGCAGTTTGTGGTGACAACGACCATGATCAAAGGGGTTGACAGGGTACGTGTAACTGCCTTAAACGATAACTGCCAAATTAATGTTAACGGTGAGTTGGTGGCAACGATGGAATCCGCCGAAACACTCGAATTTGAAATTTACGATACACAGCCTGCATTCTATATTGAGACTTCAGAACCCGTTCTGGTACATAAGTTTTTGCCTGGAGCCATGTATAATTACCAAGGAAATAATTTCTGCGACCCGTCGATGGTGTATATCTGTCCTTTGGATCGTTCCATCCATCATGCAACATTTCCCACTTTTAGCGATTCGAAATGTGAGTATTTCTTTGTGAACATCGTGGCAGAGACAACAAGTGTCTCTGGTATAAGTCTGAATGGCCAAAGTATTGTTTCCTATTTTAGGGAAGTGCCTGGCAACCCAGATTATTCCTTTGCTCGCATTGGTACTAACTATGAGACGCAAACACTATCAAGTCCATTGGGCGGTTTTGTAGCACATGCTTATGGGATAGGACCTTGCGTGAGCTATGCCTTTTCTGTCGGGGCTGATTTGTCGTGGCAAAATGTCGATGTTGCAGAGTATGAATCTGATAGTATAGCAACGGCTTATCCCAACCCAGGCTGTAACACGCTCAACATCCGCACGTCCTTGCAGAATGCCCATGTGGAAGTGTATGATATGAACGGAAGGCTCGTTCAAAGCCAAGCCCTCACGGAGCCTGTGACGGCAATTGATACAAAAGGTTGGATTGAAGGTATTTATGTTTGGAAGGTGATAAATAACGGCAAGGAAACCAATTCCAGAAAGTGGATTAAAAAATGACCATTGTAGAAACTCTTATTTTTTAAGGTAGACCTTACGGCTTACGCTAAATCAAAATCTTCAACCAGATAATCCTTTGCTGCCAAATTTTTCTTAATTTTACGGCAAATTATTACAGATGGGCAAAAGACCGTTATTATTTTTTATCATGCTGATTCTTAACGGAATCGCTTTCTCACAAGAAAGCGAAAGTGATTCCGTTTTGACCAAAACTGTAGCAAATGTGCCACCCAAAGCCATCGATTCAACCTTTGTAACTTACTACAACGCTTCTTTCGATAGCATTTTCCTTGCCACGCCAAAAGTCATTGACACAGCCACTTTCAATGCCAACGATTTTGATGTACTCAGCAGAGACAGAACCATTTACAGCACCTTGTGCAATACGGGATATGCCCATAAGTCCATGCGTTTCACCTATTCCAATAAGGTCGGGTTCGACATGGAGCTTCCCTCCTACTCCGCTTTCGTTAAGACCAAAGAAAAAATGGAAAGCTACGTTTCCGTTTTGCCCTATTCGGAAGCCCGATATGTAATGACCATCGGCAACAAGGAACAGCACCTCAACGTTAAGTTTGGCCGA